>CAZSAY010000037.1:0-17088 GCA_964605225.1 uncultured Thermodesulfobacteriota bacterium
AACAACCGCAGGAAAACTCTAATTTAGGCTGGTACTAAAAAAGGGAGGTTTACACCAGCGCCGGTTGTAACCCTCGCCATTACCCCTGACGCCGTATCTATCGCCCGCGGTTCCATCCTCGGGTACAACGTGACGGCCATTAACACCACGGTCACACAGCAGTGCTTTGACTACTGGGAGGATGTGACCCTCCCCGGCGGTTCTACCTTTCCCACGACAGGCGCGCTCTTAGGGCCAGTTCATGTCTGCCTTAACGCCGGTGCCTCAAGGACGGCGCACCTGACTCACGGCGTGCCCATCTCCGCTCCCGTAGGGGCATACGTTTTCAACTCTTTTGTGGGGACCTTCCCTGTTCCCGTACGGGTGGTGATAGATTCGGCCCACTTCAACTTTGACGTGACGGCCTTTGGCCCCCTGACAAATCATCCCGCAATCTCGTGGAGTTTAATTGAGAACGGATTCAGAAAGTAGGCGTGGGACGCAGAGAGCGACAGTTTCTAAGGCCTCACACTCATACACGACGGTGCGGCTTAAGCAGTAACGCGCTTTTTACGCGGGGGTCGGATGTTCAAATCTTCTCTCTCCGACCACTTATGTTCTCTTTGGAAAAAAAAGGTAAGTAACTAAAAATCAGTAATTTATCCAAAGTAAAAAGGGTTGCGGCCTTTGCCGTAACCCTTTTTATTTATTAGCGGATAATTGGTTGAGATGAGGTCTTCCAGGCTATGGTTATTTAGCCTTCACCGCACCTTTAGATCCTTTTTTGTCTTTCGCGAGTACTGTAACCTTGCCTACCATGCCTTGGTGTATGAAGCAGAGGTAAAAATACTCCCCGGGTTTATCGAACTTGTGCTCCCATTTGTCCCCGCCCTTGAGGCTTGGAGTGAAAATGCCGCCATTACCTATGAGCGGCATTGAGGCAAAGATATGGGCGACGCTGTCGTTGTTCTTCCACCTCACTGTCTCACCCTCGTGGATGATAATGTTATCGGGCTTGAAGAGATTCCTCTCCTTATCCGTCCCCGCAGGTATTTCAATGGTGTTAACGCCTTTAACGGCCTTTGATGTCACTGCTTTGTGAAGATTTGAGTTGAACTCCGCCTGCTTTAGCTCTATAAGAGGCCCGGCGTCGTTAGTGAGGTTTTTATATTCCCTTGCCATGAGCTCGCCCGTGAAGAATTTGGCGGTTTTTTCGACTGGGTCCAACCCCTTTTCAAGCCCCTCTTTCACAAGAGCGCGCACTTCGGCGGGGACCTTGCCCTTGTTGGATTTTATTAACTCGCTCATCCCGGGGATGTCTTTTGCGTCATATGCCTTTATAAAGGCCTTTACAAGTTCAGATTCGGCGGCCTGAGCCTGGCCGAGAAGGAGAAAAAAGACCGTGGAAAGCGTAAAAATGAACGCTTTAATTTTACTCATCATTACCCCCATGCTTTAAACTGTTTTATGACAGTCAACCCTGCCCCCCCGGGCTTTCCAACGGAATGGCATCCCGGTGTACGGGGGCCCTGATATTCTTTTATCTTTTTTGAGCTTTTATTCAGTATACCTTAAAATAAAATATTTCGAGAGATTTTTTTATTCCTCTTCCTCGTCATTGCCTTCTTCCTGTTGATGCTCCTTTTCCCACTTTTCGTGCTCTTCGCCGACGGCCCCTTTTTTCTCCTTCAAAAGCTCTTTGTCTTTGGGTAGGACGGTAATCTTGCCTACCATGCTGTTGTGGATATAACAGAAGTAATAATATTCACCTGGTTCGTCAAAACGCTGTACCCAGGTTTGATCGGGTTTAATGCTTGGTGTGAAGATGATTTGCTTGCCTATGAGCGGCATGGAGGCGAATATATGGGCCGCACCGGCGTTGTTTATCCAGCGAACCCATTCGCCTTCGTGGATGACGATGTTGTCGGGTCTGAAGACATTTTTTTCCTGAGCCGTTGCCCGTGGCATATCCACTACATGGACCCCCTTTTTATCTACGGTATTCACAGGGGTATGAAGCCTGGAGTTGAATATATCTTTTTTTACCTCAATAAGGTATGAGATGTCCCCGGTGACCTTATTATAGGCCCTTGCCATGCTCTCGGCCATGTACTGATTTTGCGCCCTCATCTCAGGCGTTATTTTCTTATTATGGCTACTTTCAAGAAGGGTCTCTATCTCCTCGGGAACAAGGTCCCTGTTTTGCACAATAACCTTGTCCATACCTATATTGCTGTTATAGGCCTTAAGAAATACCTTGAACAGGGCTGACTCATCGGCGCGGGCGTCTATAGTCAGTGAAAAGGCCGTCATCAGGAAAATAACGCTTAAGAGCATCTTACCCATTTTCATGGTCCCTCCTTTCGCTAAAGTGCCGGCTAATACATGATGGCTGTATTATATAGTATTTCATAAGGTGCTGAAAGGGTTTTTAGGGTAATTCTCTGGCACGGGGTCTTTAGCCAGAGAGACCTCCGTCACTCCCTGTATTGACTTTAACGGTAGATATAATCTACCATGATATGAACAAAGGATAAAGACGTGAGAGCGAAGAGTAAAATAAAAGGCCAGGCCCTTCTGAAGAGACGCCTTGATAGGCTCTATAAGGCCTATGACAGGGAGTTTCTCTCAAGCGACCCCCTTTATTATCTTCACAGGTTCAGCTCCCCGGCGGACCGTGAGATAGTGGGGCTCATTGCCTCAAGCCTTGCCTACGGCAGGGTGGCTGGCATTAAAAAGAGTATAGAGAAGGTCCTTACCGTAATGGAGGGCGACCCTTCTGGTTTTGTCGCAAATTTTCGTCCCCATATAGAGGGCAGGCTCTTTCGGGGTTTTCGCCACAGGTTTAATGTGGGTGAGGATGTCTCGTGCCTTCTTTACTTTGCCCGTCAGATGATAGAGAGTAGCGGCTCCATCGGGAGTTTTTTTCTAAGGGGTTATTCATCGGGCGATAAGAATATTAAAGAGGCGCTTCGCGCCTTTACAGCAGGGGTACTTGCCCTCGACTGCGCGCCTCTCTACGGAGCCGATAAACTCCCGGCAAAGGCCGGTGTGAGGTTTTTTTTCCCCTCTCCTGCCGGTGGGAGCCCATGCAAGAGGCTCAATCTTTATCTGCGGTGGATGGTGCGCAGGGGCGATGGCCTTGATTTTGGCATATGGAAGCCCGTCTCACCCTCTAAACTCGTCGTGCCCCTTGATACACATATTGCCCGCATATCAGCTAATCTCGGGCTTACGGGGAGAAAGTCCAGGGACTGGAAGATGGCCGAGGAGATTACGGACTCCCTAAAGAGACTGGACCCAGAAGACCCTGTAAAGTATGATTTCGCCCTCTGCAGACTCGGTATCCTTGATATGTGTCCCAACAAGGTGGATAGGCTAAAGTGCTCCGGGTGTTTGTTAAGGGATATCTGCGTCCTTTAGGACTTTTGCCGGTTTCTGACGGGGCATGGCGGCAGGCACCGGCGGTGAAAATCTTTTGACACCGCGGCTATGGTTGATGTAACATTAAATATTCCCGCGGATAGAGTTTTTTAATCATGGCAGAGGAGAGTGAGAGGTTTATGCGTATTCAGGAGGTCATGGACCTTGTAAAAGACGATGTGCGGCGTGTCGAGGAATCTTTCAGGGATAACATCAACTCTGACGTGAAACTTGTGGGCAAGGTGGGTGAGTATATACTCGCAAGCGGCGGTAAGCGCTTCAGGCCACTTATTATGCTTCTTTGTTCAAAACTCTTTGATTACAAGGGGGAATCTCATATAGACCTTGCGGCCGTTATTGAGTATATACATACGGCTACCCTTCTCCATGATGATGTAGTGGATAATGCCAACCTCAGGCGTGGTAAGACAACGGCCAACGAGGTCTGGGGTGATGGGGCGAGCGTGCTCGTCGGCGATTATCTTCTATCAAGGGCCTTCAGTCTTGCCGTGAGTAACGGAAATGAGAGGGTCCTGAAGATTCTTTCCGAGACCACTACCCGAATGGCCGAGGGAGAGGTCATGCAGCTCCTCAAACACGGCGATATAGAGACCACGGAAGAGGAGTATTTAGAGGTGGTTACCAATAAGACGGCGGTATTATTCGCCGCCTCGTCACAGGTGGCGGCCATTGTATCCGGCTCAACTCTTGATGAGGAAGTGGCCCTCTCGGGCTACGGCATGGGGCTTGGCATCGCCTATCAGCTAATGGACGATTGCCTTGATTATATCTCAACCGATAAAGACCTTGGCAAGTCCATCTGTAATGATATCAGAGAGGGTAAGGCCACAATGCCGCTTATCCGCGCATATAGCCTTGCCGATGAGCAAGAGAGGCGTCTTCTTAAGGGAGCGCTTGAGTCCGATGATGGTAGCGATACCATGGTTGGCGATGTTGTAGCCCTAATCAATAAGTACGAAGGTATAGAGTATACGCGCCGGCGGGCCATGGAGTATATAGATGGAGCGAGGAAAGGCCTTGAAATATTCAAACCGGATGTGGCGAGGATGTCTCTTATGGCAGTCGCCGATTATGTTATTGATCGAAAAAATTAACCACGCCGGCCCCGCCAAATTATGACCACAGCCTCTGAAAAAGAAAAAAAAGAAAGGGCCGCCAGGGTTCTTCATATCCTCTCAGGTGAATTTCCAGGGGTAAAGAGCGCCCTGGTCTTTTCCAACCCCCTTGAGCTACTCATCTCCACTATCCTCTCGGCTCAGGCCACGGACAAGCTTGTCAATAAGGTGACAGAAGGGCTCTTCAAAAAGTATCGTAAGGCGGAGGCCTACGCAGGGGCCGCTATCGAAGAGCTTGAAAGAGATATACACTCCGTAAATTTTTTCAGAAATAAGGCGAAAAATATAAAAAAATGCTGTGCCAGACTCGTCGATGAGTTTGGCGCTCTTGTGCCGGCTACCCTTGATGAGCTTGTAACCCTGCCCGGTGTGGGGAGAAAGACGGCGAACATCGTCCTTGGCAACGCCTTTGGCATACCCGCCCTTGCAGTTGATACTCACGTAAAGCGCGTGGCCGGGAGGCTCGGCCTCTCCGACTCCGTAAAACCGGATGATATCGAGGGGGAGCTTAGGGCCATTATAGATGAGAAAAACTGGACTCTTACAACTCACCTCCTCATTCATCACGGAAGAAAGACCTGCAAGGCCCGCAGACCTCTTTGCGAAGAGTGCCCCGTAAAAAGGCTTTGTGATTATTACAAGGGGCTTTCGGGCCGTGGGTAATCCATTGGCCGATATAAAAGTGATAGGCCTCTTCGCGGCCCTTTTTTATCGTCCATATCTCAACTATGCGCGCACTGATATTTGATAAAACACTTCGCTATAGCTCGGATTATCCAATGCCTCTGCCCAGCAAAGGCGAGGCCCTTGTGCGTGTCTCTTACGCAGGAGTATGTGCCACGGACAGGGAGATAATGAAGGGTTACATGGGCTTTAGAGGCGTCCCGGGCCATGAGTTTTCAGGGGTTGTGGAGCGGGCCGACGATAAGTCCCTTATGGGAAAAAGGGTAACGGGCACGATTAACATAGGCTGTATGAGTTGTCCGTACTGCGCCTCGGGGCTACCCAATCACTGCCCCGATAGAGCGGTCCTTGGAATATTAAATAAAGACGGGGCCTTTGCCGAGTATCTTACCCTGCCTCTTGAAAACATTCGAGTCTTACCTCATGGTATTTCTTTTCAAGAGGGCGTTTTTGTAGAGCCCCTTGCCGCGGCCTTTGAGATAACACGTCAGGTGCGGGTGAGTCGCGCCATGAAAGTCGCGGTCCTTGGCGATGGTAAACTGGGGCTTTTAGCGGCCCTTGTATTGCAGAGGACGAGATGCGGTCTTACCCTTATCGGCAGGCACCCTGAGAGGCTTAGCGCCTTTAAAGGGCATGGCATGGATGTAAGCCAGGGCATGGAAGGGCTTACAAGGGACTTTGATCTTACAGTTGAGTGCACGGGCTCGGAAGCGGGCCTTGCCGGGGCCATCTCCCTTACACGTCCCCGCGGCATCGTTGTCCTGAAATCAACTGTAGCGAAGAGGCACGGTGAGATACTTAATCAGGTGGTTATAGATGAGATAACCCTTATCGGCTCCCGTTGCGGCCCCTTTGAGCCTGCCATAGAGGCCATCGCCGACGGCAGTATAGATGTAAGGCCCTTCATAAGCGCCGTCTATCCCCTTGAGGAGGGCCGGCGCGCCATGGAAGAGGCGGCAAAATCAACGGCCCTTAAGGTTCTTTTAAGGGTAGATAATTGTGAGGTTTAGTCTTGGGTACAGTATATGTAATAGGACATAAGAACCCCGATACAGACTCGGTCTGCTCGGCCATGGGCATGGCCCGGTTAAAAACAGAGCTTGGCATGAAAAACGTCGTGGCGGCCCGCGCCGGGACCCTTAATCCGCAGACCAAGTTCGTATTGAAGCGACTCGGTCTTGAGCCCCCCCTGTATGTATCGGATGTCCATCCCCGTGCAAAGGACGTTATGACGGACAGGGTCTTTACCGTCCATAAAGACACCCCCCTTATCAAGGTCATGGAGATAATGGAGGAGGAGAAGGTGCGTTTTGTGCCCGTTGTGAGTGAAGACAACAGGCCTTATGGAGTGGTGACCCTCATGGAGCTTGCCAAAAGATTTATGGCGGGAACCGGTCCCGGGGCCGCGCGTCAGGTGCGGGCCTCTATAGCCAACATGCAAGAGGCCCTTGGCGGCCGGTCCCTCGTTGATTGTACTGGTACTAAGGTGCTGGAGCTATCTATCTTTGTGGGGGCCATGGGCAGGGAGTCTTTTCTCTCGACGATAAAAAAAGAGGGGGCAGGCCGGTCCCTCGTCATAGTGGGCGACAGGGAGGATATACAGCGCGAGACCATTGAGTTTGGCGTTGCCGTACTTATCGTCAGCGGAGGTTTTGATGTCAGCGAGTCCGTTGTTGCCATGGCAGGAAAAAAGGGCGTAAGCCTCATAGTATCTCCCTTTGACTCGGCCACTACGGCGCAGGTAGTGAAGTTAAGTACCCCCGCGTCCATGATATGCGAGACCACCTTTTCTACCATTGGCTCTGATGAACTGACTGAGAATATCAAACGCAGGCTCGCGCAGGTCACGGGGCTTATCGTAGTTGACAAAAAGGGCCTTCTCCATGGCCTTGTCACAAGGAGCAGGATACTGAAACGCTCGCCAATATCCCTTATACTCGTAGACCATAACGAGCTCTCGCAGGCCGTTGACGGAGCAGGTAGCGTGGAGATAAGAGGCGTTGTGGACCATCACAGGATAGGCGGCTTTCAGAGCGTAAGCCCCATACCCTTTGTCTGCGGTCCCGTGGGAAGTACCTCTACCCTTGTAGCCGAGCAGTTCTACTCCGAGGGCGTGGAGATGGATAAGGATATGGCGGGGCTTCTCCTCTCGGGTGTCCTCTCTGATACGGTGGTGCTGAAATCCCCCACTACCACGGAGCGTGACAGGACCATTGTCGCGCGCCTTGAGGCTATCTCCGGCCTTGATTACAGGGCCTTTGGCGAGGAGATTTTCCGTGCTACTTCAAGCCTTACAAAACTTGGCGCAGAGGCCGCTGTAATGGGAGACCATAAGGTCTTTACCGCGGCAGGCAAGACCTTCGGCATAGGACAGGTGGAGACAATCGGCTTTGATGAGTTCTACAAGGAAAAAGACAACCTTCGAAAAGAGCTTCAGGGACTTATGGCAAAGAAGGGTTTTTACCTCTCCGCTCTCCTTGTTACGGATATCGTAAAGGGGACCTCACTCTTTCTTGCCGTAGGCGTGCCGGAAGTCTTGTATAAGCTCGGCTACAGGGAGATAGGGAAGGATTTATATGAGTTAAAGGGTGTGATATCGAGAAAAAAACAGGTAGTGCCCCATATCCTCAACGCCTTTAACGAGATATATCAGGCGGAAAAGTAGAGAATGATGAATAGGGTTATGACAAGCACGTTTACAACGGCCCCTGTAAGTATTAATATATCAACGGGGCCATGGGGTAATCTGCGGAGTATCTTTGCCATAGATGAGAGGATAAACTCCCTGGGCCCTCTTGTCAATATAAAGACCTGGCTATGGGAGCTTGCATCCGGGTGTAATACTAAAGCGGTTACGCTCCAATAAAGGATTATTCATGAAGTCTCTTCCAGCTTTTCTAATTTCTTTTCTCCTACTCGGCGCCCTTTTTATCCTCATGGATGTACTCATCTTCAACGCGCGGGGGCTATCCTTTATTTACCGGGGCCTTTAGCGTTACAGGGGTTATATCCATATAATGATTAATGGAAAGTTTTTATCTCTTACAGTGGCGGGGCTTTTAATTGTCCTGTCCCTTTTTTTTGTGCCCCGCGCATATTCCCTTACTCCGGAGGCGGGAGGGCAAGGCTCCGTAAGGGCCACCGTAACCGGCGGGCAGGGTTCGGTAGCGGCCATGGAAAAAAGCGGCCCGCAGGGCCGCGCGCCTTACGGGGGAGCGCCGGTGATGAGACCCGGTGATTACCATCGCGTAATGGGGGTTAGCGGCAGGCTTGCCGTATGGTTTACGGCGCAGATGCATCTGTGGTTCGCCGCCTTTGTGCTGGCCGTGCCCATATTCGTCTTTTTTCTTGAGGCCCTTGGCATGGCCCGAAAGGAACCCCGCTATGACCGCGTGGCCTATGAATTTATCCGCGTTAGCATTACCGCCTATTCCATCACCGCCATAACGGGCGGACTTCTGCTCTTTAGCCTTATTGTCTTTTATCCCCGCCTCATGGGGTACATGTCTGGCATCTTCGGGCCTACGATGATAGCCTACGCCTTGATTTTTTTTCTTGAGAGCGGGGCGCTTTATATCTACTACTACGGCTGGAGGCCCATGAACAGGGGGGCGCTGAAGTGGCTTCATCTCGGCGTAGGGCTCGTGCTGAATCTAACAGGCACGGCCCTCATGTTTATCGCCAACGCCTGGACTACCTTCATGATGAGCCCCGCCGGGGTTGACCGCTACGGGGCCCTGAAGGCAGGGCTCTGGCCCGCGATACACAATAATCTCTGGAACCCCATGAACCTGCACAGGTTCATAGCGAATATCGCCTACGGCGGCTCCATCGTGGCGAGCTACGCGGCCTATAAATTTCTGAGTTCCCGGACTCACTTTGAGCGTGCCTACTACGACTGGATGGGTTACACGGCGAGCCTCATCGCCATAGCCGCTTTACTTCCCCTGCCCTTTGCCGGGTACTGGCTTACGGCGGAGATTTACGCATACAGCCAGCAGATGGGCATAACCCTCATGGGCGGGGCCTTTGCATGGCTCTTTATCATACAGGCCGTTGTCATAGGGGCCCTTTTCATGGCCGCCAATTATTATCTCTGGTGCACAATGGAGAGAGGCGAGGGCGCCGGCCGGTACAGGCCATACGTGAAGTACATAGCCCTTGTCCTCCTCCTTGCCTTCCTCGTCTGGTTTACCCCCCATACCCTCGTATTAAGCGCCGAAGAGGCCCATGCCCTCGGCGGCCGGTATCATCCCCTTCTTGCGCCCCTCGGGCTCATGCCCGCCAAGAATACGGCCGTTAACATCATCGTCCTCTTTACCTTCCTGAGTTTTGTCCTCTACCGAAGGGCCGGCAGGGCCATTACAGGCCCATGGGTAAGGCGCGGCACGGCCTTCATCACTGCCCTCTTTACGGCGGGTGTTATAAACATCGTCTATCTTGGCGTGTATTACGGGTATTTTACAGATGCGGCGTATAAGGTCACCTCTTCCATACCGCAGGTGGCTACAACCATGGCCGTCATAGTCCTTACCCTTATTACGGAGTTTTTAATATTTCGTGGAGCTAAAAGCCGGGGGGAGATGCGCTGGGGCCATATCCCCGCGAGGAGTCAGTACGCCCTGGTCCTTATAACCGTATCCTTTACATGGCTCATGGGGCTCATGGGGTATGTGCGCTCGGCCATACGGGGCAGGTGGCATGTATACTCCATCATCAAGGACGCCTCGCCCGATGCCTACACCCCGTTAATAGGTTTTGCCGTAAAGGTCGTATCTGTTGGGACAATAGTATTTCTCGCTATTGTGGTCTTTATCTTCTGGCTGAGCCAGCTCACTGAAGAGAGGGAGTTAGAGGGGTGAGTGCCACGATAGCACGGGCCGGTGCCCGTTAAAAAACACACAGGAAGGTTCTCTGTTGAAAGTCCTCTTAAGGCTTACTGCCTTCGCCATACTTATCATCGGCTCCTATACACTCTTTGTCGCTAAATACGTTCCCCAGGGCCCATCCGGAAGAGGGGCCGTTAAGGTTGCCCCGGCCCGGGATATAAAGGCCATGGGGCCGCGCGCCTTTGCGAATCTTGGAAAGGGTATTTTTTTCTCCAAGGGCTCATGCTCACTCTGCCACAATACCCGGGGTAGAGCGCCGCTCCTGAATGACGTTGCCCTGAGGGCCGGGACCCGTATAAGTGAAGGGGGATATCGGGGACGGGCGGGGGACGGGATAGGTTATATTTTTGAGTCCATGCTGAGGCCATCGGTTTATGTGGTAAAGGGTTTCGGCGTTCCTGACGGCAAGGGTTCGGGGGGTAAGGTGAGCCCCATGCCCGCTGTAATGGGACCCGAGATCGGGCTGACGGGCCTTGAGGTCAAGGCCGTTGCCGCCTATCTTCAGAGTTTATCGGGGCTTCCTATTACCGTAACACCTGGGACTACCCTTGATTATGAAGGTAAAAAAACTCTCCATGAATAGATATTCGCCATGAAGACATCACCTTTACTTAGACTGCTTTTCATCCTTTTAATCTCAGGACTTTTTTTTGAGATCCCGGGGTTTTTCGCCCTTCCCATACCTGCGGCCCTCCTCTTCATGTATATGTTTTTCATCGCCGCTGTTTCTCTCCTTGTCCTCACCTCAAGCCCTGAAGGCATGGAGGGGTTTTTATCTCCCCTAAAAAAATTATTTTTTGATAAGGCCCTCCGTGGAAGAAGAAACGCCCTCCTTGTAGCCCTGCCGGTTATAGCCGCCTTCCTTACATACATCGCTACGGGGCACCCGGGAGGACCTTCCGTGGAATCAAGGAGCGTTCATACGGCCCCGCCGCGCTTTATTCGCGCCTACGGCAAAACTTATAATCTACAGACCCTTAGTAATCCCCTGCGCGTCTTTGAGCAGACGGAGCCCTCGCGTTTTAAGGGCCTTGTCCGGGAAGGCGGTGAGATATATTTTAAAAATTGTTTTTTTTGTCACGGAGCCTTACTGGACGGTCACGGCCATCTTTCGGCGGGTATGAGCCCCGCGCCCCTTCCCTTCAGGGGGCATAACACCATAGCACAGCTTCGTGAATCGTATCTCTTCTGGAGGATAGTAAAGGGCGGGGCCGCGTTACCCGTGGAGGCGGCCCCGTGGGACTCTGTAATGCCTTCGTGGGAGAACACCCTTACGGAGGACCAGATATGGAAGACCATACTCTTTCTCTATGATTATACGGGCAACAGGCCCCTTAAGTGGAATTAGGCCCCCTATGAAGATACTCCAGATAGCGCTTATGGCCATCGCCATTTTTTTTGTGGCCGCCCCTTCAGAGGGTACGGATGCCGGGAAGGGACGTGTGGTTTACGAGAGATACTGCTGGTGGTGCCACGGTAAGGACGGCGCAGGAGACGGCCCTGCGGCCCCTTATCTCAACCCGCCTCCAAGGGACTTTACATACGGGCTATATAAATGGAAGTCCACGCCCTTCGGGGAGATTACGCCCTCTGATGAGGACTTTCGTAAGATGATAAGCGGGGGTTTCGGAGCCGGCGGCCATGGTCTGAAGGGTACGGCCATGCCGGGCTGGGGAAAGGTCCTTAAAAAAGACGAGATAAAATACGTCATCGCCTATATAAAAGCCTTCTCCGGTCTTGAAGAGCCTGAAGAAAAGGCCATTGATAGAGGTATAGTTTCACGGGTATCGGGCAAGGGGCTACTTTCGCGCGGGGAGAGCCTCTTTAAGAAAAACTGCCGTTCCTGTCATGGCGCAAAGGGACGTGGCGACGCCGAGAAGAGGCTTAAAGACGATTTTGGCGCACGTACCTGGCCCCGTAACCTTACAAAGCCATGGACCTTCAGGGCAGGGGCCAGGGCACAAGACATATACACGAGGATTACAACGGGCATACAGGGCACGCAGATGCCGAGTTTCGCGGACCCCGAGAGCCGAAAGGTCCTCTCCGATGATGACCGCGCGGTGCTTGCCCGCTACGTGACCACCCTTGCAAGGCCCTACAAAAAGCCCGGCCCCCATAGAGTCATAAAGGCTCTGCGAATAACGGGGCGGCTTCCCGATACTGCCTCGGACCTTTTATGGAATAGGGGCACATACAGGAGCTTTGCCCTTTTTCCGCAGATGACGCTAAAAGAGCGCCATTTTACCCCTACAATAGACGCAATATCCGTGAAGGCCCTTTATAATGAGAGGGAAGTGGCCCTTCTCCTTGAGTGGGATGACCGCACTATGAGTGTACCCGGAGATAGAGAGGCAAAAAAACTCGCTGAAGGCAAACTTTTTCCTGACTCCCTGGCACTGCAGATTCCCATTAATCGTAACCCTGAAGGACAGAGGCCCCCTCTTGCCATGGGAGACGGGATGAATCCTGTAAGCATCTGGCGCTGGCAGGGCCCTTCAAAGGAAGGCCCGGAGTCTTTTTCCCTCTTAAGGTCAGAAGGGGCGGGGCGGATACGCCCTCCTTTAAAAGAGAGCGCAGAGGGGATAAGCGCCCACGGCCTCTATCGTGACGGCAGATGGAGCCTTGTTGTGAGGGCGCCTCTCTCTGGTAAGGGTAAGGCCACGGGGCAGTTCGCATCGGGAGAGACAACTCCCCTGGCATTCGCCCTCTGGGACGGCTCAAACGCAGAGCATGGCTCAAGACATGTCCTTAGCGCGTGGCTGGGACTTGAGCTCAGTGAGAATAAAAGAAGGCCCTTTACATGGCCGCTTCTGGTCTTACTTATCGTGGCCGCAGGTGAGGTTTGTCTGATGAGGGCCGTTGGTAAGGGGGAGGAGGAGTAGGGCTTGAAGTCGGTGAGGTTATCTACCCCTTAAGAGCCCGTTAAGGAGCACGATGGCACCACCTGAGATGATGATATAGTTGAAGAGGCCGCCTGATACCCCTGTCTTAAAGGAGAACATCGTATCGAGTAGGGCCGTAAAGAGGAGCATGGACCCGAAGATGAGGCTACCCGCGCCGCCGGCACCATTTTTCTCTCCGGCCTTTCCCTTTATCTCTTGACCCATGGGTTTATCCCCTTCCAGTTTTGTCTCTCAGTTTCGTCATGAGCTCCGGTGTTATCTCTCTTATGCCCTTGTGTCTTGCGTAGCGTTCAATACCCCTTGATATCATGGGACGGAGAAAGCGCGGCGCTTTTTTAAGGCGCGCCTTTGCCCCGGCTGTCCAGACGGGATTTTCGATTATCTTATCTGCCCTTACTGAATTTAATGTTAAAGGCTTGTACCCGCATGAAGGGTCGGCCGCGCTCATGTCCTTCTCTTCGGCAAGGGCCCTTGCGCGGCATCCCCCGCAGAGTACTTTATATGAGCACTCCCCGCACCGGCCTGTAAGGTGGCATCCCCTCATGGAGATAAGGGCCTCGTCGGTCTCCCATATTTCTTTTAAGGTTTTAGTACCAACTCGTGGAGAGTCTTCCGTAGCCGGGATATAGGGGCAGGGCGTAACCTCGCCTTTTGGGGATATTCTCATGTAAGAGCTTCCCGCTATACACCCCGATGTGCCGCCGAGGAGTATGGGGCTTTTCGGGTTTTTTTTATCAAGTATACGCAAAAAATGAGGCGCGCACCGCGCCCGTATCTTAAGCCTATCCTCAAGGGCCGCGGCCGACCCGGCGATCTCAGTTAAGACGGCCTCATAGGAGCTCGCGCTGATATCGGTCATCACCTCGGCCCTGCCCGTGCAGACCATGAAAAAAATGTTAAGGGCCATGGCCCCCTTTTCAAGAGCGAGCCCTATCATGGGTTGGAGTTCTTCTTTGTTTTTTTCAGTAATCGTGAACTGCATCTGAAAGGCAAGGCCGGCGCTACGTATATTATCAATACCCTTAATGGTTTTGTCCCAGGCCCCGGACTTGCCCCTGAAGGCGTCGTGATAGAGCGGGGTGGCCGAGTCGAGGCTGACCCCAACACCTCTCACCCCGGCTTTTTTAAGCCTATGTACCGTAATCTCAGAAATCTCTGTGCCGCTTGTGCCGAGAAAGACGGTGAGGCCCTCTTTCGATGCCCTGGAGATAATGGTGTATATATCTGGGCGTAAAAGGGGCTCTCCCCCTGTTAGAATAAGCATGGCTCCGGGGGCAAACCCCGCTATCTCATCGACTATGGCGAGGGCCTCGTCCTCTGTTGTTTCACCTCCTCCGGCAAGCTCCATGCTATCCATGTAGCAGTGCGCGCAGTGGAGGTGACACCTTTTCGTGATATTCCACGATATGATATATGGAGGGGCAGGGTTACTCATCCCGGAGGCCAAGGTCTTTAATTAGCCGTTCCATGAATTCGGCGGTAATAACCCTGAGTCCCGCGTCAATGGCCGCCTCGATAATCGTTGCCCGTGCGGCGCCTCTCGCAAAGGAGGGGATGGGTTTTAGCTTTGCCTCGGCCTCTTCTGTCCATGAGGGGTTTTTATCCTCTCCATTTTTTTGAGGCGGTGCCCTATGATTTTCTGTAGAGATGAAGACATTCGCCGAAGATAAACGGAGGCAGTTTTCCGTAACACTTCCAATATCAAGTCCGTCGTTTGCGTGAACGCCGGTTTTACCGAGGCAGAGAAAACGTGGTTTTTTTCTCTCTACAAATCGGGAAATCTCCTCAAAGGGTTTGCCTGATAGTAGCGTGGCACGTGCCCTCATGCCAAGGCCTTGGGCCATGAGAGAGGCGGATTCGAGGTGGTCGTTGTATATCCTCGCAAGGCCTCTATCGATGATATTATTATGGAGTTTTTTCTGCTCCTCAAAACGGAAGACCCTCGATGCCTCTTCTGTCAGTACCCCGGCGATGGAGCGGAAGGCCGAGTGATGAAAGTCCGGGTCGTAGACGCTGATAATATCAAGGGGATAGTTAAAAACCCGTGCGATTTTTACGGCGCTTTTAAGGGCCCCGTATGAGCGGGGGCTTCCGTCAACGGCCGCCACTACTCCGGAGCCTGCCGGGATAAGACCCTCTTTGACGATAAGCGTATCGGTCTTGACTCTCCTGACAACGCGCTCACATACAGAGCCCAGGAGGCTGTGCTCCGACTTTCCAAGGCCCAGGGCCCCGAGGACCACAAGGTCAACCGCTTCGGAATCAGCCTCCGTTAGTATCTCCTCATAGTTCTTGCCCTCACGGCTGAGCCCCTTTGGGTTAAGCCCCGCGGTGGCGGCCTTTGCGTGTAAAACAGTCATGTAGGAGTCGGAGATAATCTCAAGCCCCCTTGTTATGAGGCTGTCGTGTATGGACCTTTGCCGATTGAGCTCCTTCTCGTTCTGATACTCTGCCGGCAGTCCTGCCTCCATCTGTTGGAACCTCTCGTTATGTAGACGCGCGGCGTAGACGTGTAGCCCCGTTAATGTAGCCGGGCTCGAAAGGGCCATCTCGATGGCGATATCAATGCCTGCCGTGGAGTCAGGGGAGTTATCAAGGCAGAGTAGAAAATTTTTCATGATTTTTTATTATCCAGGTGATTAGTGATACTGAGACTCAGGAGAAGAGGTTTGTCTGTGCCGGACCAGTTGGCTCTAACTTTTCGGGTTTACCGAGTATATTAATCTTTCCGAACTCGCCGTCAAAACCCGGGGTAATGTTAAGTTCCCCCTTACGCATCTTCATAATGGCCCCTGCCACACGCTCGCCCGTAAGGCCCAGTAAATCGGCCTCGCTCATATCAAGGAGTATATTAAACTCATCTCCCCCTTCGGTAATAACCCTCTTGTACTCGTGTTGAACCCTCTTTGAGGCCGGACCAAAGCCAATGGCCTCGGAGAGTATCTCCACAAGGGGAACGATGTGTTTTGCAGGTATGGCGTTATCAGGGACAAAGCCCATGGGTCTGTCGGCAAGCTCTTCAATGCGGGAGAGGACGCCTACGGTCAGATTTTTTCCGCAGACAGGGCAGAGCCCCCCGGCCTTTATAGTCTCATCGGGACCGAATAGCACTCCGCAGGCCCTGTGCCCGTCGGCGTGGTACTTACCCTCTTCGGGGAAAAACTCTATGGTAAATAGAAATCTCTCTTTGTCCTTTGTTTTTATAATATCCATGATATTACCGTAGCCGGGCTCACAATCAAAGACATTGGCCTCACGGCCGAGTTTTGATGGCGAATGGGCGTCGGAGTTGGAGATAAGGGTAATATCGTCAAGGGCTGATAGTCGCCAGTTCATGGCCGGGTTTGACGAGAGCCCCGTCTCGATGGCGTGGATATGGGGGGTGTACTCACCGAAGCACTCCTCTATGGAGTCAAAACCCGAGCGGGAGCCGAAGATTGAGAACCATGGCGTCCAGGCATGGGCCGGTATGAGCATGGCATCGGCAGAGGCGTCAAGGACTATTTTAATAAGGTCTATTGAGGAAAAGCCGAATATGGGCCGCCCGTCGGAGCGGATATTACCTATGGAGGCGAGGGTGGCGTTAATGTCTTTCGCCGTATTTATTGAAGGCACGAAGATAAGGTTGTGGATTTTGCGTGTACGCTCGCCCTGTTTGTAGATGTTACTTACCTCAGTTGTAAGCATAAAGCGCACGGATTTCTGGGCCTTATCCTCCCCCTTAAGGGCGAATAGCCCCTCTTCTGCCGGTTCAAGGAGTTCTTCTATGGCGGCAAAGTGCGCCGGGTGCGTAAAGTCGCCCGTGCTTACGATGTCTATGCCCTTAATGCGCGCCCACTGGGCAAGCTCGACAAGGTTCATCTTCGGGCTTGTGGCCCGTGAATATTTGCTGTGAATATGGAGGTCCGCTATTAGGCGCATTTTTAAGTCTGTTTCCCCTCTCGTAGTTTTCGGAGCGGGCGTAGCCCTACATGCCTATGATATTATAACCGCCGTCTACAAACACGGTCTCTCCTGTGACGCCCTTGGAGAGATCGCTGAGGAGATAGAGGGCCGTGCCCGCCACGTCGT
>CAZSAY010000038.1:0-16415 GCA_964605225.1 uncultured Thermodesulfobacteriota bacterium
TTCTACTCTAAATTAGCCTTAACTGTAAACGCTTTTCGTGACTACCGCATATAAGTTCTTCCAGGCACGCGGCAAGGGCCACCATAGTCGGGCTGGCATTTGCCGGGTCTATCTTGGTATTCATCGCCGTAAGTGCGGTTAAAAGACTGTCTTCCTCGCCGAGATGCATGTCCGAGAGACAGACATAGTCAATCGTCATAATAAGACTCCTTGATTAGTCTTGTAGGGTGGGCACTGCCCACCACAAAGCCTGCTTTGCATAGTTTATTTTTATCATAAAAAAAGGGGTTACGCAATTGCGTAACCCCAACTATATAAAGGCGAGTTCCCTTTTTGCCAGAAACTAACCGGCCCAACTTGGTAGCGGGGAGAGGATTCGAACCTCTGACCTTCGGGTTATGAGCCCGACGAGCTACCGGACTGCTCCACCCCGCAACACGTAATCAGAATATACTAACAAATGGATTTTCAGGAGTCAACTGGTTTTATCTTTATTATTCCTTTACATGGGCGAGGAGCCAGGCGGCCGTGGCAAGAAAGAGGATATCGGGAAAGACAGCCGCCAGAAGCGGCGGCACAACCCCTCCGGAGCCGAGGCTCGTTGAGAGGGCAAAGACTACCCAGTAGCTGAAGGCTATGGCAATGCTGAGACCTATGCCCGAGGCGATGCCCCCGGAACGGGCGCCCCGCAGGGGAAATGGCACGCCAAGGAGGACCATGATAAAGCAGACAAAGGGAAAGGCCACCCTCGCGTATAGGTCCGTCCTGTACCGGTACGTATTATATCCCTCGGATTCGAGTATATCTATAAGCCTTTTAAGCTCGCCCATGGTCAGGCTCATATGACCCTGGCCGGGTTCGCTTAAGTCCTCGGGTGGCGCGATATTGGCTAACTCCATATGGTCTTTCCCTTTCTCACTGAGGGTACCCTCAACATTGAAGTCACGGAGAATGGCCTTGTTCGCTATCCACTTCTCACCGTTCCATCGGGCCTTTTTTGCGTCGATACGCTGTGTGAGCCTGAATGGACTCTTTATCTTGTATATTGTAACGCCTTCTATCTCTTCACCTCCCGGCTCTATATCCCTTATGTTTATAATAGAGCCCTTTGTCTTTATCCATAGCCCCTTGCCTCCCAATGACCCCCTGCTTGTTTTATTAAACCACTGGACCTTGAAGGCCTCGGTTTTTTTGAGGCCAAGCGGGGTTAAAAATTCGTTGATGAAGATAACCGAGACGCTGATGATAAAACCGGCTATGAAAATGGGAAAAAAGACACGGAGAAGCCGCACGCCCGAGGCCCTTACGGCTGTAATCTCACCGCTCATGGAGAGAAGCCCCGTAGATAAGAGCACGGAGAGTAGCGCCGCTATGGGGGCGACCTGTCCGATGATAAATGGAATGCGGTAGATGAAAAATAAGATACCGGGGAGCATGGGGACATGGAATTTGATAAGGTTATCCATGTTCTCAAAGAGGTCAACAATGATGAAAACCGTGATGAAACCTACTGTGGTAAGGATAAGGAGTTTTAGAAACTCGGCGAAAAAATATCTCTCAAGCCTTTTCATCCTCATACCGCGTCTCCCGGGGCCCTGTGCAACCTCATAAGGCGCAGGAGTTTCATGGGCAGTAACTCGCGGTCTTTTGATCTCATATAAAATGCATAGAAGGCGATAACGCCGGTGATGACATTAGAGCCCCATACAGCGGCCACGGGGTTTATAACGCCGTTTTCACCAAAACTCTCAAGGGCGGTTGAGAGGACGTAGTAAAGGAGTATCGCCCCGAGGGCCATGGAAAAGCCCGTAAGTCTTGATGTGCGTATGCCCTGAATGCCAAGGGTTGCCCCGATAAGGCCGAAGACAAATATTGAGGCGGGCAGGGTGAAACGCTTGTGAAGGTCCATTATATAAGGCGGCGTGAAACGTCCCTTTTTCTTTAGTTCCCTGATTCTTGTGACCATCTCCCGGGGATATAGCTCTCTATTTGACCGTGCCATTACGCCGGAGCCCATGTTCGACGGGTTAAGTTCGAGGGTATAGGTCGAAAAATTAACTACATGATAAGAGTCTTTGCTCTTGTCCTCTCTCTGAGATGTGCCTTCCTCAAGTCTTATGTAGATGGAGGATTTCTTTCCTCCGCCACCGATAACGGCCCTTCGGGCTACAAATATATCTGATTTTCCTGAGGCGTTTTTTTTGGCTATGAAAACACCCTCGAGCTCTCCTGATTCCTGTGATACATGGTCAACGTATATGACAAGGTTGGCGACCTTATCATAAAAGGTCTTTTCCTGTATGCCTGATGTCAGGGCACGTGAGGCCCCTTCAACAAGAAGGTGCTTAAGGCTAATGTTGCCCCAGGGGTATATGTAGAGGGTAAAGGCAAGGGTTATGGAGAAAATGAAAAACGCAAAGACAAGGACGGGCCGGGTTATTGTGAAGAGGTTAAGCCCGAGTGCCTTCATGGCGATAAACTCGCTGTCGGAGTTGAGCCGCGTAAAGGTGATAAGCACGGCAACGAGAAAGGATATGGGTATGGTGTAGATAAGAAAAGATGGTAGCAATGAGACGATGAACCAGAAAGCAAAACCCATGCCCAGCCCATGGCCAACTATGAGCCCTATGAGCTTGATGGCCTTTGTAAGAAGGGCCGTGGAGGTGAGGACGACGAGGCAGAGAATAAAGGGCGCCAACATCTGCGCGAATATATATAGGTTCAGAAGTCTTCCCACAATGGATAGATAATACTATAAACCGGTCTAATGGACAACCGGCAAATATAGGTCGCTACGAGGAACATTAAATTACATCTGTATTTATTAAACCTCCCATGATGTTTTTCTTGACACTTCCCATACTTTAACGTAAAATATCCTTCACGTCAGAGCTTCACCTGGTCATTCATCTGTAACACTAAAAAGCCGCAAAACATCCCAACAGGGGCGTATTAAAAAATTTCAGCAGGGTTGCCGCTGAACAATCTTCGCAGGGGTGCTACTAAAACATCTTCGTAGGGTCGCCGCTAAAACATCTTTGCAGGGGCGTATTAAAAAATCGTAGCAGGGCCGCCGCTAAAATATCTCAGCAGGGCCGCCACTAAAACATCTTCGCAGGGCCGCCGCTAAAGTCATCCCGGCAAGGTTGCCACTAAAGACTTCCCGGCAAGGCCGTAATTCAAGCATCGCGTAAAAAATCCTATTTCACATTCACGTGCCCATCAACCCCTTGCCTTCAGTGCATGGAGGAAATTTACCATTATGACTGGTCTCAAGAAAGTACTCATACGTCTTAAGGCGCTACGGGAGCAAAACTCACTTAGCCAGAGCGCACTTGCGAAAACTCTTGGCATAAACCGCTCTACTTATGTGAGAAAAGAGTTGGGGTATATTCCCATAACCACGAAAGAATGGATTAAACTCGCCGTGCGAATGAAGGTAAATCCAGGTTATTTTTTCCTAAGAGATGGAGGGTCAGCCGAAGAGCTCGGAGACGGCCGTGACATGGCCCTTCTTGCCCTGTTCCATTCCCTTAAAGGCGTTGAGCAACGCGATCTGCTCACTCTTATTATCATAGCCTTCAAGGGGATTAAGAGAAAAAAAGTAAGGGAGAACATCGCGCGGCTGAGAGGCCCATTATAATACGGCTATGACGGCGGTCTTAAGAGAAAGAGCCGCTTTTGAATAAGGGTAGGTCTGATTTATACCGACGTACCCTACGGCACAGGGACAGGTCGTCATTTTCAATAAGTACAAGTTTTCTAAAATGTGAGAAAAAAAGTTTACACTTTTTATTTTTCGTCTTTCCTTATCGCATGGACAGATTGTTCAGAAGTTACTGAGAATAAATCCGCACCTTTTTTACTCTCTTATCCCTGCTTTTTTCTATTCCCATCCATGGGGATAGGACCATAATCTCCAGGCACTTAACTCCCCATGAGATATATTTAGATAAAGAGATAGAACTGCCATGACCGGTAAAGGCCGGGATGGTCCGTCTTAAAGTATCCTCTTTTTTTATTGACAAAGGGGATAGATTCGGTTAATGATATAAGGCATCGGAATGACTTAGCAACCCAAATTGTTCCCAATATATAAGAAGATATACACATACCAGACAGGCCATGCCGGGCTCGGCTTGCCTGATTTCGCGTGTGTAATTTTCGTATAGGCTGATAAAGAATATTAAAGAAATGAAAAAAACACTGAATTTACAGGGTAACATATTTGGAGGTATTACTGCCGCGATTATCGCGCTTCCCCTCGGGCTGGCATTCGGCGTGGCCAGTGGATTAGGGGCCACCGCCGGAATTTATGGAGCGATTGTCCTGGGGTTTTTTGCCGCCCTGCTCGGCGGCACTCCTACGCAGATATCGGGTCCTACAGGACCTATGACGGTTGTAATGGCCGCGGCTGTCCTGACATTTCATGGGGATATTCATCTTTTAATGACCGCAGTTTTATTGTCCGGTGCTTTTCAGATGCTTTTCGGCTTTTTAAAGCTCGGTAAATGGATTAAGTTTATCCCTTATCCCGTGATATCCGGTTTTATGAGCGGGATTGGGGTAATCATTATTATTTTGCAGATAAACCCCTTTTTAGGGTTAGCGAGTGACGCCTCTATTGTGCACCTGCTCTATTCGTTACCCTCAAAGTTGTCCATGGCAAGATTAAGCCCTATTTTTCTGGCAATATTAACGCTTGTTATAATGTTTTTTACACCTAAAAAAATCGCGAAACTCGTTCCCACGCCTTTGATAGCACTGGTGTTGCTAACTCCCTTAAGCGTTTATGCTGGTTTTGATGTAGAGACTATCGGTACGATACCCACATCGTTACCTGATTTCATCTTTCCGTCATTTGATCTGGCAAACGCAAGGAGCATTATAACATTAGGCTTTACGCTGGCCTTATTGGGGACCATAGACACCTTGCTGACCTCTTTAGTCGCCGATTCCGTCACACAAACCAAGCATAACTCGAATAGAGAATTATTCGGCCAGGGAGTGGGTAATCTGCTATGTTCCTTTGTGGGGGCGATTCCCGGAGCGGGCGCTACGATGAGGACGGTTGTAAATGTAAAAAGCGGCGGCACGAATAGGATCTCCGGCGTGCTCCATGCGGTCCTACTCCTTTTAATAGTCTTTTTCCTCGCCCCTTACGCCTCGCGGATACCTCTGGCTATTCTCGCTGGTATCCTGATAAAAGTGGGAGTCGATATCCTGGACTACCGGTTTCTGAAGGTCTGGAGAGGTAGCCCAAATAATGATGTGGCCGTTATGGTCGTTGTCTTTCTCTGTACAGTATTTGTGGACCTTATCACGGCGGTTGGAGTCGGCATCGTCTTGTCCTCATTGTTAATTGTTTATAGAATATCTAAGGAAGCGCAATTTTTTACAGACCAGCATGAACACAAGCATATTGAAAAGTATGATCTTGATGAAAAAAAAGTGCGGTTAATCAAGATCGACGGCGCTTTTTTCTTTGGTTCCAGCACAGCCTTTGAAAATGAAATTACAGCTCTTCTCAATACGAAGACACTTATAATAGATCTCCTGGATTGTCCCTTTATTGATCTTACGGCCATATTCACCCTGAAAGATTTAACTTCCAAGATGCTCAAGAGGGGCATAAACGTAGTCTTCGTCTTAAAAGATAAACACAGAAAAAAATTAATAAAACTTAATAAGACTCATGTCTTCGACGATGTTCATTTTTACGGGACCATGGATAAAGCGATGGAGACCATGTAACTGTAAGAGTGCAAGATGTAAGTCTTTATATCTTAACCCGAGGTTTCGTGGTCTGGAAGTTGGCAGGGAAAAGCATCTTCGGGCTTCCGATGAACTCTACGGACTTAAAGATATGCGAAATGGATGGCCGCCGCAAAAGAAATCCACGCGCAAGAAAGCGCCTTTGTCCCAATAACCTGCCTAAAAACCCGCGAGTCTGAGTGCGCCGCCAGACCGCCGGGTTCTTACATTTCCCCCTTTCCCCGATAAATGCCTTCTCCACCATGACTGCGCTCCGGAGACCGCAAAAAAAATCCCCTGCCGCACTAAAACCCGTAAGAACCTTGACAAATATATTCAAATGAAGTATTGTCGATACTTCGAAAATACGATGATTAAGGTTTACATACGATTTTTAGTGAGCTGAACATCCATAAGTAAATGTGACCGAAATAGACAGGATATTCCCCGTGAGTTATATTCTGACCGCTATCATAATGTTTGTCTTCTGGGTCCTCCTTTCCGGGAAGTTTACCTTTATACTGCTATTGTCAGGCGTTGTATCAAGCCTTTTCGTGGCGTACCTCTCTCATGACCTGCTCTTCGGCAATGTCAACTTCATTAAGCTCGGCGCCATGATATTCAGGTTAATCTGTTACCTGCCCTGGCTCTTCTGGCAGGTGATAGTGGCCAACCTCGACGTGGCCTACCGTACCCTTCATCCCAGTATGCCCATAGACCCCTGTGTCATTACCTTTGACGCTGATCTTGAGACTGAAGCGGCCATTGTGATACTGGCAAACTCCATAACGCTTACCCCGGGCACCGTGACCATCGAGGCTGACAAAGATAGAAGGTTCAGGGTGCATGCCATTAGCAGTAGCGCCGCCGAGGACCTGCTTAAGGGTGATATGATGCGAAAAGTAAGAAAGATAGAGGGCGGACAATGATCTTCGAGGCCGCCGCCATTGCCATAATCCTCGCCGTCTTTTTAGCCCTTTACCGGGCCATAAAGGGCCCGAGGGTCTGCGACCGCGTCCTTGCCGTCAACGCCATCGGCACCAAGACAGTGGTCCTCCTGGCCCTGACGGGGTTTATTTTTGAACGTCCGCATTTTATGGATATAGCCCTTGTCTACGCGCTCATAAATTTTATCGCAACCGTGGCGTTTCTCAAATACAGGGAAATGGGAAGGCTTGACTGATGGATATTAGAACCATAATAACTGCGGTATGTCTTGCCGGCGGATGTTTTTTCATCCTTGTGGCCTCCATAGGGCTTGTAAGGTTTCCTGATTTTTTTTCAAGGATGCATCCTGCTGGCAAAACCGATTCTCTTGGCCAGATACTAACGCTTGGGGCCCTAATCATCTACGAGGGCATCTCCATGGTGAGCCTCAAGCTACTGATAATCATATGTTTTATGCTAATAGCCAATCCAACCGCAACTCACGGGCTGGCTAACGCCGCGTACACCACGGGCCTTAAACCGTGGCAAAAGGGGGATCACAGGCGATGAACGGGCTCTGTTCATTGTCTGCGGTAGAGTTATGATAGACCTGTTACTTCTCTTACTCATAGTTATTACGGCGCTGGCCGCGGTGCGTACGAGCGATCTACTGAGCGCCACCATGATACTCGGCGCCTACAGCCTCATAATGGCGCTTGTCTGGACCACCCTTAACGCCGTGGACGTGGCCTTTACCGAGGCCTCCGTGGGGGCGGGCATCACCACGGTGCTCATGCTTGCGGCCCTCAGCAGGACCAAGAGGCGCGAAGATGAATCCGCCGTCACAGCGCCTAAGGTAAAGGGAACATTCAAGGTTAAGAACCTTCTTCTATTTTTCGTCGTATTCCTTACCTTCGGAGCCCTCGTCTACGGCACCATGGACATGCCCGAGTACGGGGACCCTAATGCCCCGGCGCATACACATGTTGCGCCGAGATATATACACAAATCCGTTGAAGAGACGGGGTTCGAGAACTTCGTCACCGCCATCCTCGCAAGTTACAGGGGATATGACACCCTTGGCGAGACCTCGGTAATATTTACGGCGGCCATGGGTGTAATACTCCTTCTCAGGAGAAAGAAAAAGATATTTTGAGGGTAGTAACCATTGTTGTCCCCCTGGCCGGTCATGGGTTTGCCGGCGGGATTGAACTCTTAAGAGGAAGAAGGCCGTGAAAGAGCATATCGTTATAAGAAAGATATCCGCCCTTCTCATACCCTTCATACAGCTCTACGCCTTTTACGTCCTTGCACACGGAGAACTGGGCCCTGGCGGGGGATTTCAGGGAGGGGTCATTTTTGGGGCCTCTATCATACTTTATGTATTGGCCTTCGGCCTTGAAAAGGGCGAAAAGAGGGTGAGCCGGAAGACGGGAGACACCCTTAACTCCGTGGGCGTGCTCATATACGCCGGCGTAGGCATTCTCTGTCTGCTGGCGGGAGGCGCGTATCTTGAGTACACGGCCCTGCCCTTCAGCTCAAAAAAACTGGCGAGCAGTCTCGGGGTTTTCGCCATAGAGATAGGCGTGGCCGTTACGGTGGCCACTGTAATGATTACCATATTCTTTGAGACGGCAAGACACGATGATTGAAATGATACTGGGTAAATATAACTACTGGATATATATCACGCTCATGATGATAGGGTTCTATACCATGATCGCAAAGGAGAACCTCATCAAGAAGATAATAGGCATGAACATATTCCAGACCGCTGTCTTCCTCTTTTACATTTCCATAGCAAAGGTAAAGGGAGGCACGGCGCCCATAGAGTGGCATCATGCCCATATCTACGATAACCCTCTGCCTCACACGCTCATGCTTACGGGCATAGTGGTATCCGTATCCACCACTGCCGTGGCACTGGCCATCATCATAAAGATATACAAGGCCTACGGCACCATAGAGGAAGACAGGATACTTGAGATAAACGAGGGAGTAGCCGGCTCCGAACGTCATCTTTGATTTTAAATTGGAATTTTACCGTATAAAAAAGGCCTCTGATACATATAATGCAATTTACTGAGAATATACCTGTCCTCATCATAGTAATCCCCCTGATGACCGCAATAGCTATCCCGCTATTTGGCAGAATCAGCCCTTCCCTTTGCTGGTTTATCGCCGTTGTTGTTACGCTGTTCTCCTTCTTTGAGGCCTTTTACCTTTTAAATGCTGTCACAGCCACAGGCCCGATAAGTTATCACCTCGGGGGCTGGCCCCCGCCCTGGGGAATAGAGTATGTTGTGGATTACCTTAACGCCCTTGTCCTTCTCGTGGTCTCCTTTATGGCCTTTATCGTGGCCTTTTACGCAAAGAGGAGCCTGGAAAAGGAGATAGAGGAGTCAAAGAGGCCCTTTTTCTACGCCGTCTACATGCTGTTTTTTACTGGTCTCATGGGGATGACCATAACGGGCGACATCTTCAATCTCTATGTCTACATAGAGATTACATCGCTCTCAGCCTACATCCTTGTCGCCATGGGAGGCAGGCGCGAGGCCCTTGTAGCCAGTTTTAACTACCTTGTGCTCGGCACCATAGCGGGCACCTTTATCCTCATAGGCGTGGGGTACCTGTACATGGCCACGGGTACGTTGAACATGGCGGATCTTCGCAGCCTCCTTCCCGCGCTCTACGAGTCCACCACGGTTAGGACGGCCTTCGCCTTTTTTACCGTGGGGCTGAGCCTGAAGATAGCCCTCTTTCCACTCCACACGTGGATGCCCAACGCCTACACCGAGGCCCCGTCAAGCGTCTCGGCCCTGGTGGCCTCCACGGGCTCCAAGGTGGGGGCCTACGTGCTTCTGCGCATAATGTTCACCGTCTTCACCGTGGACTTCGACATAAGGGCCGTACCCGTTACAAAGATACTCATCATCCTCTCCTGCCTCGCCATCATAGCGGGCTCCATTATCGCCATAGCCCAGACCAATATAAAACGCATGCTCGCCTATTCGAGCGTGGGGCAGATAGGCTACATAGTCCTCGGCGCGGCCCTGGTGAACAAACTTGCCATGACGGGAACTATCATACACATATTTAATCACGCCCTCATGAAGGGAGGTCTCTTTCTTGCCGTGGGGGCCGTGGTATACCGGACGGGAGTGGCGAATATCGCGGATTTCAAGGGCCTTGGAAAAAAGATGCCTTATACAATGGCCGCCTTTACCGTGCTCGGGCTTTCCATGGTGGGCATGCCCCTTACCGTGGGTTTTGTAAGTAAATGGTACCTTGTCCTAGGGGCCATTGATGCGGGCATGTGGTATGTCGTGCCCGTGATACTGGTCAGTTCTCTTCTGACGGCCATATATTTTCTTAGAGTAATAGAGTGGATATATTTCCATGGTGAACCGGTGCACATGAAGACCGTGCCAGCGGGGGACGCGCCCTTTGGGATGCTGGCGCCCACGCTTGTGCTCGGCGCGCTCTGCATATTCTTCGGACTCGCGGCATATATACCCGTCTCCGCGGCCTCAAGGGCGGCGGCCTTTCTCCTGGGGGTGCATTGATGACGACGATTGAATCAGTAAGACCACTACTTGCGATTCTCACGCCTGCCGTCGCTGTAATTCTCATCAGGATATGGAAAGTGAGACCCAACGTGAGGGAGTTCTGGACCATCTTCGCCTCGGTTCTGAATTTCGCCATCACGGTCTCCATGGTTCCTGCCGTGCTCGGCGGCAAGGCATACGTTTTTCATCTCATAACGATACTTCCGGGCCTTGCCATACATTTCAGGGTAGACGCCCTTGGTCTGGTCTTTGCCCTTATTGCCTCATTTCTCTGGATAGTCACCTCTTTTTATTCCATAGGCTACATGAGGACCTTGAAGGAGCATGCTCAGACAAGGTACTACATGTGTTTCGCCGGCGCCATGGCCGCCGTCATGGGCGCGGCCTTTGCCGCGGATATGTTTACGCTCTTTGTCTTTTACGAGATAATTACCCTTGCCACCTTCCCCCTCGTAGGCCATGAGGAGACGGCCGTCGCAAGAAGAGGGGCGCGCACATACCTTGTCTATCTCCTCGGTACATCCCTTGCCTTTTTGATGTTCGCCATTGTCCTGACTTACGTCCTGGCAGGGACCCTCGACTTCATGCCTCAGGGCATACTCGCGGGAAAGGCCTCGGGTTTTGTCCTGACTATTATCTTTATCCTCTTCTTGCTCGGCATTACAAAGGCGGCCATGATGCCGCTCCATTCATGGCTTCCCGGGGCCATGGTGGCTCCCACCCCTGTGAGCGCTTTTCTCCATGCCGTGGCCGTTGTAAAGGTGGGGGTATTTACGGTCCTGAGGGTGGTCCTCTTTATATTCGGCACGGACCTTCTTAAAGACCTGGGGCTCGGCACGGCCCTCATGTATTTTGCCTCCTTTACCATAATAGCGGCCTCCCTCGTGGCCCTAAAGCAGGATAATCTCAAGAAGAGGCTCGCCTATTCCACCGTAAGCCAGCTCTCGTACATAGTCTTTGCCGCGGCACTTCTCTCTCCATCGGGCATAAAGGGCAGCGTATTTCACATAGCGGCCCATGCCTTCGGCAAGATTACCCTCTTCATGGCCGCCGGCGCCATCTACGTGGCCCATAAGAAGACAAAGGTAAGTGAACTGAACGGCATAGGCGTTGCCATGCCCTTTACCATGGTGGCCTTTGCCATGGCCTCTATTTCCATGATAGGCATTCCTCCCTTCGGCGGTTTTATAAGCAAGTGGTATATGTTTTTCGGCGCAATGGAGGCGGGTCATATCCCCATACTCCTTGTGCTGGCAGTGAGCACCATACTGAACGGGTGTTATTTTCTACCCATAGTCTTTGTCGCCTTCTTCAAGGAACCTGTATACGGCGATGTCTCCGGGGGGCGTCCCGAGGGCATTAGAGAGGCCCCCCTTTTCATGGTTCTCGCCCTTATCATTACGGCCCTGGGCTCCATGGTGCTTTTCTTCTGGCCCACGCTTTTTCTTCAACTGGCAGGGGCCGTGGCAGGAGGCGGATGATATGAAAAGAGAGTTTGATTTTTTTGACAGCCCGAGAGTGATGAAGTGGATAAAAATAGGCTTTTTCGTGATACTCATTATCCTGGTGCTTGCCGATTTTGTCGTTCACAAGCACACCCACTACTCTTGGGAGAGGTTCCCGGGCTCTTACGCGGTTTACGGGTTTCTCTCCTGCGTCGTGATAGTGGCCGTATCAAAGATACTTGGAAAATTACTGCTTATGCGAGGGGAGGATTATTATGACTGATTGGTTGCCCCCTGCCGCTATATTCATTGTGGGAGCCTTGCTGATCCCCCTCTTCAAAGGGAGGTTCAGGCAGGTTCTGCTCCTGGCTGTTCCTGCTCTGGCCTTTCTTAACCTTCTCAATATGCATACGGGCAGTCATTACAGCATTGATTTTCTGGGCCATGCCCTTGTCTTCGGCAAGGTTGACAGGCTGAGCATGGTCTTTGGTTATATCTTCGTAATCATGGCCTTTGCGGGTTCTCTCTTTGCCCTGCACCTCAAGAAGGCGGGTCAGCATGTGGCCGCCTTCTTATACGTGGCATGCTCTCTGGGCGTGGTATTCGCCGGTGACTACATCAGCCTCTTTTGCTTCTGGGAGGGCATGGCCCTTGCCTCGGTCTACCTTATATGGGCCGAGAGAAAAGAGGCCTCTCTGGCCGCGGGTTTTCGCTACGTGCTCGTGCATTTTACGGGGGGGCTCGTCCTTCTTGCGGGTATAGTTCTCCATATATACAATACAGGTTCCGTTGAATTTGGGTACCTCGGCCTATCGGACCTCGCGTCATGGCTTATAATTATAGGTTTTGCCTTAAACGCGGCTATTCCTCCGCTCTCGGCATGGCTCTCCGATGCATATCCCGAGGCCACGGTTACAGGGGCCGTATTTCTCAGCGCATTTACGAGCAAGACGGCCGTATATGTCCTTGCCCGCGCCTTTCCCGGTGCCGAGATACTTATCTGGGCCGGCGTCATCATGAGCGTTTACGGCATAGTCTATGCTATGCTGGAGAACGATATAAGAAGGATACTCGCATACAGCATCATTAACCAGGTGGGTTTCATGCTCGCCGGCGTGGGCATAGGAACGGAGCTGGCCATAAACGGCGCGGCATCTCACGCCTTTGCCCATATACTCTATAAGGGCCTCTTAATGATGAGCGGTGGGGCGGTCATCTTCATGACCGGAAAGAGAAAGTGTACCGATATTGGCGGGCTATACAGGACCATGCCCGTGACCATGGTCCTCTGCTGCGTGGGGGCCGCCTCCATATCGGCCTTTCCCCTTACTGGCGGTTTTATTAGTAAATCAATGATAATAGCGGCCTCGGAACACGAGCATCTGGCCTGGGTCTGGCATATACTTATGCTGGCCTCTGCCGGGGTCTTTCTCCATGCCGGGATAAAATTTCCATATTTTGTCTTTTTTGCCAAGGATTCGGGACTCCGGCCCGATGAGCCGCCCCTGAATATGCGCCTGGCCATGGGGCTTCTGGCCTTTTTATGCCTCCTTATCGGCATCTTTCCCTGGGTCCTCTACAGGATACTTCCCTATCCTGTGGATTTTGTCCCCTATACTACGGGGCATGTTCTCGGTCAGCTCCAGATACTCATGTACTCGGCGTTGGCCTTCTTTGTCCTTCTTAAGTTTTTAAAGAGAACAGAGACGCGTTCCCTTGATACGGACTGGTTCTACAGAATGGGCGCTCGCGGGGTCCTCTGGCTCGTCTACAACCCTTTTTCAAAGTTTGGTCAATGGGGGAGCAGGACCTTTCTTGAGAGGTTACCTTCAAGGCTAACCGTACTCAGCATGAATCCCCTGGCCATAGTGAAGATTATGTTCGATACAGCGGTTTTTGGTTTTTCAGGCCAGCGTAAAAAAGCGCAGGTCGGGCAGAGGTTAAGGTATGAAAAGAGCATATATCCGGGAGACATAATAAAGCACTGGCCCATTGGTTCCACTGTCCTCTGGGTGACGGTATTTCTTCTTGCCTGCCTTCTCATCTATTATATATAGCCCCCTGTGAGCGCCGTGACCACCTCGGGCAGGAGGGCGCTTGTTTAACTCAAGTTGCCCCTTAAGGCCGGGTAGCGCAGGGCAGGTTTTCATGGCGGTGAAAAAAGAATCTTCTTGACCCTTTCGGGGGACAACTGATATTTTATACTCGTCTCAAGTAAATCTGAGGTAATGTTACAGCCGGGTCCGAAGTTGGATAAAAGGGAATCCCGTTAAAATCGGGAGCTGCCCCGCAACTGTAAGCGGCGACGACCCCTATGCTTTTGCCACTGGCCAAATCCGGCCGGGAAGGCGAGGGGAGTAGGAAGACCCGCGAGCCAGGAGACCTGCCCGGATGAAAAAGGCAAAAGACCCTTCGAGGGAGAGGGTTGGTCAGAGGCGGGCCGCTAATTTCGCTACTCTTAACGATATATGTGAGAGAGTGGTGACTGGTCAGCCCTGTAGCTCAGGGTGTAACGCGAGGTATATAAGGGGCATGTAAAGCCTCGGTTATATATCGCTGTGAAACCCATTCACCCATCCCTTCAAGAGAAGGGGCGGGTTTTTTTTTGAGGTACTGCCGCATTTTGTGAGGGTAGAGGCATATCAGCCCCTTGATTATTTTTGTGGAGTAATAAGCAGGTATGAAAAGAGGCCTTATCCATATATATACAGGAGACGGCAAGGGTAAGACCACTGCCGCCACGGGGCTTGCCGTAAGGGCGGCGGGTTTTGGGTTGAAGGTGCTCTTTGTGCAGTTTTTCAAGGAAGACAGCGCGCCATCGGGGGAAAAGGCTTTTTTTCGTAACTACGCCTCCGAGACCGTCACGGTACTTCGCTCCAACTGCAGGCACCCTTTTTTTACGGCCGGGAAAACAGACAAAGAGGCCGTGGCCACGGCTATTGGCAAGACCTTTGAGAGGGTGAAAAAATCTGTATCAGCCGGGGGTATAGATCTCCTTGTCCTTGACGAGGTTATCTCCGTTATAAGAGGGGGCTGGATACCCGTTGACGAGTTTATTGATTTTATCGAGTCACGTCCCCCGGGGCTTGAGGTTGCTATGACGGGCAGGGACGCACCGCCGGAACTTGTGCGCCTTGCCGATTACGTCACGGAGATGCTGAAGATAAAGCACCCCTTTGACGAGGGCATCAACGCGAGAAAGGGTGTTGATTTTTGATTTTGCAATAAACGTAGGGCGGAGAGAAAAAGGGACGAGGGCGGTTGGTTAAAGGTGATGAAATAAAGGGTTTTATCCTTGTTCTTGGCGGCGTGAGGAGCGGTAAGAGCGGTTTTGCCCGTAATTTATGCGAGGCCGCCGAAGGTGTGGGGCAGAGGGTCTATCTCGCAACGGCTACCGCCCTTGACGCCGAGATGGAGAGTAGGATTGAGCGTCATAAGCAGGAACGAGGGAGTGAGTGGGTAACCCTTGAGGAGCCCGTTGAGGTTGCAGAGTCCATAAGCTCCATTGAAGCTGGCTCTGTAGTCCTCCTTGATTGCCTCACCCTGTGGCTGAGCAACCTCATGGGCCTTGGCCTCGGGGATGGGGAGATATTGAAGAAGGTTGATCTTCTTACAAAAGCCATCTCCGGGAGTCCTTCCCTTATTGTAGCCGTATCCAACGAGGTGGGCCGTGGGATCATGCCCGTTAATGCCATGGCGAGAAGGTTTGCCGATATCTCGGGGCTTATGAATCAGTCTTTGGCCGCGGTAGCGAAAGAGGTTTTTCTTATGACCGCGGGTCTGGCGGCAAGGCTTAAGTAATTTTACAGGAGGAGAATAAATAGATGGGATTTTTAACAAAATGCCTTAAGGACATAGTCCCCGTTGATAAGGGGCTCATGAAAGAGGCCGAGAAGAGGCTCGATAGCCTTACAAAACCAAGGGGCAGTCTCGGGCGCCTTGAGGAGACGGCAAAGAGGCTTGTGGCTATCTCCGGGGAGCTTCGTCCCGCCATAAAAGAGAAGATTATCTTTACCTTTGCCTCAGACCATGGAGTTGCCGAAGAGGGCGTCTCGGCTTATCCTCCCGAGGTGACGGAGCAGATGGTCCTTAATTTTCTAAGGGGAGGTGCGGGGATAAACGTACTTGCCCGCCATGCGGGGGCACGGGTAGCCGTAGTTGATATAGGTGTGAACTGCGAGTTCGCTTCTCCTGACGGCCTTATCGAGAGAAAGGTAATGCGAGGTAGCGCCAATATCCGAAGGGGCCCGGCCATGAGCCGTGAAGAGGCCGGTAAATGCCTTGAAGTGGGCATTGGGCTTGCCCGTGAGCACGCCGGACGTGGTGTAATTTTTGGTACCGGCGATATGGGCATAGCCAATACCACGCCATCGAGCGCCATGGTGGCGGCCTTTACGGGACGCGCGCCAGCCGAGGTCACCGGGGCGGGTACAGGCATAAGTGATAAGGTGCGCGCTCATAAGATACAAGTCATAGAAGACGCCCTCAAGGTAAACAACCCCGATTCATCTGACCCTCTTGATGTACTCAGCAAGGTAGGAGGGCCGGAGATAGCGGGGCTTGCGGGGTTGATGATAGGGGCGGCCTCTCTCAGGATTCCAGTTGTGGTAGATGGTTTTATCTCCACGGCAGGGGCGTTGACTGCCTTTGAGCTTAACCCCCTCATAGCGGATTATCTCTTTTTTGCCCATAAGTCTGTTGAGCGCGGTCATACCGTAAT
>CAZSAY010000039.1:0-16326 GCA_964605225.1 uncultured Thermodesulfobacteriota bacterium
GAGGGCGGCTACAGGGTGCTCGGCCTTGAAGAACTGCGCGGTTTTATGGAGGGGACATTCACCTGCCGGGAAAAGGCACTTCTCATCACCTTTGACGATGGTTATCTTGATAACTTTGTCTACGCATTTCCCCTATTAAAAAAATATAATACGCGCGCCGCTGTTTTTACCCCAACGGGCTGGCTCGACGGGGCAAGCGAGAAGCCCATTGATAAAAAAGGCCTTCTCGCCTTTAAAGAAAACCCGCCTACGCACAGAGAGGCCAGGGCCCTTGTGGACGAGGGCTCTTATAGTAAGGCCATTATGGACTGGGAGATGGCGCGGGTGATGAAAGAGAGCGGCCTCGTGGAGTTTGCCTCGCACACGGTCTCACATATCGAGTGTCATAACCTTCCCACAAAGATACTTGAGCGGGAACTCAAAAACTCTAAAAAAAGGCTCACCGAGGAGCTTCAAACCCCCTGCGAGTACCTCTGCTGGCCGCGGGGAAAGTTCAGCGAGAGGGCCATAGAGGTAGCCCATGAGGTGGGGTACAGAGGATGTTTTACCACGGAGCACGGAGTTGTCACCAAGGGCGATAACCCCATGAGCATAAACCGCATTGTAGTAAAGGCCGGACCGGCCTGGGTTGGAAAGAGGCTCGCCGTATATACCAACCCCGTACTCTGCAGACTCTACCTGAAGGTGAAAGGCAGAGGTTTATGAAGATACGCCTTTCTGAGGAGGTCCTCTATTATGTCTTGAGGTTTTTAAAAGGGCGCGACCACCGGGAGCGCGGCCTTAGCCGGATAAAACCCGGCTCAATCAAAAACATCCTCATCGTCTCCTCAACGGCCATCGGCGATACGCTCATGAGTACGCCGGCCATGCGCGCGGTGCGAAAATGTTTTCCAGAGGCGCGTATCATCGCCCTCTTTAATAGAGACAATATGGAGCTCTTCGCCAATAACCCGAATATCGACGGCGCGGTGCCCTACTACGGCGGATGGAAAAAGTTTATCTCCACCGTAACGGAGCTTAGAAGATACTCCTTTGACGCGGCCCTTATCCTACACGGCAACGAACCGCAGGCAACGCCTCTGGCCTATCTTACCGGTGCGAGGTTTATCGTAAAACTGCCTAATGTGAGCAGGTTCAGCTTTCTGCTCTCCAACGCCGCCCCCGAGCTCCCATGGGCCCGCCTTGGCCACGGCATTGAGGCGCGCCTTCGCTCCGCCGCGCTCCTTGGCTGTAAGCCCAATGGGCTGGAGATGGACCTTCCCCTGGATACCGGTTATGAGGAGGGTCTAAGGGCCTTTATGAGTAGAGAGGGTCTTGGAAGCGGTAAGAGGGAGGTGCTCATCGGTATCAACCCCGGGGCCTCAACGCTTAGTAGACAGTGGTTTGCCGAACGCTTTATTGTGCTTGCCCGAAGGCTCCTTGAAGAGATGCCGGGCATTAAGATTGTCCTTACGGGCTCGCCCGAAGAGGCCCCGCTCTGCCGCGCGATAGCGGAGGGTATAGGTGAGGCGACAGAAGCCGTAATCGCCGCCGGACGCCTAACCCTTCCCGAGAGTGCGGCTCTCATAGGCAGACTCAACGCCTTTGTAACGGGAGACACGGGTCCCATGCACATCGCCTATGCCCTCAAAACCCCTGTGGTGGCCCTTTATGCCGTTAGCGATCCCGAAAAAACCGGGCCCCTGACGAACCGTGAACTTCACCGGATAATAAAAAAACCGCAGACCTGTCAGCCCTGTATAAGTAAAAAATGCGAGCATCAGGAGTGCATGGAGCAGATCTCCGTAGACGAGGTCTTTTCTGCGGTTATGGATATACTGAGAAAGCAGAGGCGCAAAAAATGACAAACACCATCGGCCCCTGCAAGGGAAATATGATAGGCGACGGGCCATCGGGGAGGCGTCTCTTCACGTCCTCCGGCAAAAAATTACAAAGGGTGCTTATCGTCTACTTTTCACGGCCCCCCATTATTGAGTATCTCCAGAAGGCCTTTAAAGGGCATGGCGTCGAGGCGCGCGGGTTTTACTCCGACTCCAATAACTGGTTCGACCAATACGTCATCCGCCCCATTAACAAAACGGCCCATAACTTCCGCATTATCCCGAAAAATAAATTTCTCTTCGAGGACCATCCCCTCTGCCAGCTGAGATATCGAAATAGAAAGCTCCTCGAAGAGGTAGAGGCCTTTCGCCCCGAGCTTGTCCTTATCGTAAGAGGGTACCGCTATCTGCCCGCCACCCTCGCGGAGATAAGGCGAAAGAGCATGCTCTTTGGCTGGTGGATAGAACGGGAAGAGGGCGCCGAGGAGGCCATAAGAGAGGTTACATATTTTGACCACTATTTTTTTCTCCACTCTTCTACTGTAAAGTCGGCCCAGGGTAGAGGGCTAAGTAATACGGGGCATATCCATCACAGCGTGGACACAGACGTCTTTCGGAACCTTGGAGTGGCAAAAAAATACGACTGGTCTTTTGTGGGCGGCTGGTCCGGGGCGCGGCAGGAGTTTTTAGATAAGGCCATTGAGGCCTCTTCCAATGGCGCCATATACGGCCCTAAGTGGGAGAAAAAACTCACGGGGAAGGCCAATGCCGTGGTCAAGGGAGACTCCATCTGGGGTGAAGACCTCGTCAGGCTATATAACGAGAGCCGTGTGGTGATAAACCATACTCACTGGGGTCGCGGCAGTGGGGCACAGCGCACAGGCATGACCATGCGCGTCCTTGAGGGCGCGGCCTGCGGGAGTTGCATGCTGACCGACGGCTCAGAAGACCTTGCCTCTCTGGTAACTCCCGGCGTAGATGTGATATCGTATAACGATGCGGTTGACCTTGCCCGTCAATTAAAGCACCTTCTTGAAGATGATGGGCTTCGGGAGAAAATTGCCTCCGCCGGGCTTGCCCGCGTTAGACAAAATTTTTCCTATGATGATATAGTGCAAACCCTTATGAAGACCTATAAAAATTTAAATAAGATTAACGGGGCCTCGAATTGACCGATTCCTTCTGGAGCGAGCTGACGCGCGGCCGACAGGAGGCCGTGGAGACTCTGCCAAATATCCTTAACCTCCCCATCGTAAGGGATAAGATGGAACTCCTTCGCGAGATGGTCAGAGACGGGGACTCTCTCCTCGACATAGGGGCCAATGACCGGCTCCTTGAGGGGCAGTTAAGGGAGGCGGGCCTTAATGTAAGTTACACGAGCCTTGATGTTGATAAAAACCTCAGGCACGACTACTACGCCCTCAACGAGATAGAGGGGAGCTTTGACGTCATCACCTCCTTCGAGGTAATCGAGCACATAAGCCCCGCCGAGATAATGGAGATATTCAAAAAGGCTCAAAGTCACCTGAAACAGGGCGGCTACATTATTGTGAGCACGCCCAACGCCTGCCACCCCGTTAATCTATGGACAGACTGCTCCCACATAACGGCGGTACGGCACAATGTGCTCTATTACCTCCTTCAGTCCGCCGGGTTCAGGGATATTCAGATATACCGCGGCGGCAAGACCAAATGGAAGGACCGCTTCTGGGCCTTTGTCTACAGGCCGTTGTTGAAATTACTGAGACTTGATTACATACGGCACATCATCGTTACGGGCACGAAGGTCTGATCATGACGGTAGAAAATACAGAGAAGAAAAAGATACTCGTCCTTGATACGGGAAAGGAGTGGGGCGGCGGCACGGTGAGCCTCCTTGAGCTCCTTAAAAGGATGGACCCCTCAAAGTACGAGTTTTCGGCCCTCTTTTATACAAATTATAAAAAGGGCAACGGCTCTGATATAAGGTCTGAGCTGGAAAAGATAGGCGTTGAGTTTATCCTTGTCGAGATGAGAAAGAGGTTTTACGCCAAGATTATGAAAGAGACGATACGGGGTGTGCTCTGGCCGTTACCCTCGGTGCGCAAACGCTTCATAGCCTTTCATGACTTCTCCGAGAGGATAGAGCCCGCGGCAAGGGCCATCGCCTCGGTCTTAAAAGAGGGCGGGTTTGATATGCTCTACCTTAACAACCAGCCAAGCTCAAACATGGAGGGAATGCTCGCCGCGGGGATCGCCGGCACCCTCTGCGTTCAGCACTCAAGGGTAGATGTAAGGCTTACCCATGGAGAGGCCGAAGAAGTCAACAGGGTAGTTGACAAGGTGATCTGCGTATCAGAAGGCGTGATGAGTTCCCTTGCAAGTAGCGGCGTACGGGCCGAACGGTGCCATATCGTGCATAACGGCATAGACCCGGAGATTAAACCGGAGCGGACCTCCGGCACGGTCCGCGAAGGACTTGGCCTTAAGGACGGCGAGCTTCTAATCGGTACGGTAGGCTCCCTTGTAAAGAGAAAGCGCGTGCAGATTTTGCTTAAGACAATCTCCATACTGAAACAAAAGGGTGTAAATATAAGGGGTCTCGTCGTTGGCGCCGGCCCTGAAGAGGGTGCCCTGAAAGAGTGGGCCGGGGAGCTCGGCATCTCGAAGCTCGTTACATTCACCGGTTTTTCCACGGACCCGCTCTCATACATCTCGGCGATGGACGTATTCTTGCTCACCTCCACGGCAGAGGGGCTTCCCAGGGTAATCTTAGAGGCCATGCTAATGGGAAGGCCCGTTGTGGCGGCCAATGTCACGGGGCCGGCCGAGCTTGTAGCGAACAATAAGACCGGTTTTCTCATTGACGACGATGAGGCCGAGGGCTTTTCGAAGAAGGTCTCGGAGCTTTTAAGTTCACCGGAGCTACGGGCCAGGATGGGCGGCGAGGGTAAAAAAAGAGTCATTGAAAAATTCTCCATGGACGCATACGTAGAGGGCGTCGAGGGGGTCTTTAAAGAGGTCTTTAGCAATGATACCCATTGAGTGGAGCGACCTTAAGGCAAGACGCGAGGAAGTGAAGCGTACCTATCCCTCCATACGAAAAGTCCCGCTACTCTTCGGTACAAAAAGAGAGCTCATGGGCGAGATTGTAGGGGGACTCTCCGGCAGTGTCCTTGATGTGGGCGGGGCGAGAAAGTTTCTTGGCAGGCTCTGCGAGACGGCCCCCTCTATCACGGAATACAAAAGCATGGACGTCGATACCTCGGCCGAGCATGACTACAAGAGCCTTGGAGAGATAAAGCGCACCTTTACAAACATATTTGTCCTTGACGTAATAGAGCACCTTGATTTGAAAGACGGTAAAAAGCTGTTGAAGGAGTGCGGGAGGGTCCTGGCACCGGGCGGAAATATCATCCTCACAGTACCCAATAACCTTCACCCCACAGCCCACGGGGGCGACGTTACGCACATAACCTCGTACCGCTACCATGAGCTCGGCGCACTGCTCCTCATGTGCGGCTTTACGGGGCTATCCATCTCAAGGGTCTCGGCAAAAAACAGGCCCGGCCACAGGCTCCTTGCATGGCTCTTAAGGCCAATAATGAGATTCATGGACGTGGACTATGCCACGGGGATTTTAATAAAGGCGACAAAGGCAGGTTAGGGGGCCGAAGTAGTTATTTTATTGATACTTCGCGGAGCGCCGAAGTTTTGTTATATGGCGTGACCCATCTCCCCCAAATGATTTTTTTGCCGGGCTTTTTGTCAGGGTAATGGCAGTATCCAAGGGTGGCCGCAGGGGACGTTAGCGGCCCGCATCGACCCCCTATTGGTTTTCTTTGCCAAGCTTTTTGCTAGGGCAACGTGTGTATCCAAGGGTGGCCGCAAGTGACGTTAGTGGCCCTATTGCTCCCCTATCGGTTTTCTTTGCCAAGCTTTCTTTTTTCCAAAAGAAAGCGGAAAGGCGTTAAAAAAAATATGTTATACATCATCTTATCCATTATCTTCTATCCCATCATCTCTCTTGCGGCAATGCTCCGCAGGCGAAAAACCATTAGACGTATACTCGTAATACAGACAGCCAAGATAGGGGACATGGTCTGCAGCACGGCCGTCTTTCGCATATTGCGGCAACGTTTTCCATCGGCGCGTATCGCCGTCATGGCAGACCCGGCCTCTTGCGGCATACTTGAGGCCAACCCCATGGTAGATGAAATTATCCCCATTGAGGCCGCGAAGCTCCGGGGCCTTGGCCGAAAAATCGGCATCGCCGGGGTCATCATGCGCGAGGGTTTTGACCTCTCCGTATGCCTCATGCCCAATATTACCAACACCGTTATACCCCTCTGGGCCGTCATACCGATACGCCTCTCAGTGGGACCGGACAAGAGCGGTATCACCTTCAGGCTGGCCTCTCTCTTGAATAACCGCGTGGTATGGCACGATACGAAAAGAAGCGTTCCCGAGACGTATGCTAAACTTCTTCAAAAGGGCCTCAATATCCCAGCGGACGAAGACTCCGCAAGGCTTGAACTCCCCGTAACGGGAGAGGCCGTTGAAAAGGCCATGGAGATATTAAAAACAGCAGGGATCGAAAAAGAGCGCCTCATAGTAGGCATGGCCCCGGCGGCGAGAAACAAATTAAAAGAGATCCCCTCCGCGCTCTACGCCGAGGTTGCCGACGCCTTGTACGAAAAATTTGGTGCTCAAACGCTCCTCATCGGGGCCCCTGTGGACGCGCCTGACACAGGGGCCGTAGTAGAGCGGATGAAACACAATGCCATAGATACTTCCGGCAAACTCTCTATCTCGGAGCTACCGGCGTTACTTTCAAGGATGGATCTCTTTATAAGCGTTGACAGCGGTCCCGTATACATGGCGATCGCAATGGGCGTGCCCACCATTAACATGGCCGGCCCATGCGCCATGGAAGAAAGGCCCCTCGGGGACAAGAACAGGGTCATACAAAAAGACCTTCCCTGCTCGCCCTGCTCCTATACATTCCATACGGCGACTACCTGCAAAAAGGGTGATAGAGAGTGCGTTACCACACTCACCTCGGCGCCCATCATAGAGGCCGCCTCGCAGATGCTGCAGGCAAGGCTAAAGGAGAGGAAAGACGCTGAAAACAAAAAAACCGGGAGCCAGGGAAAAAGGCTTCCCACATGAGGATTTTATAAGATGAGGCTCGTGGAAAAACTATACACCTTAATAAAACCCCTGCTCCTTATATATCTCTTTTTGTTGCCCTTTGTGCACCTTACAACCCCGCGCGAGACGGCCTTTGTGAGCCTTTTTATTATCTTTGCCGTTAAGCTCGTTCATAAAGGTCTGGAGATAAATTTCAGAGATCACACCGTGCAGGCCGTCTCTCTTCTTTTCGCAGTCGCGCTCCTTACCTCTCTTATAAGCCCCTATCCTTACGAGAGCCTGAATTTTATCAGAAAAAACCTCCTCTATCAGGGGCTGGTCTTCTTTGTCATCGTGAACGAATACAAGAGTTTTGAAGATCTAAAACCCCTCTTTTACACCCTCTTCGCGAGCTACGCCCTCCTTACCGTGCTCGTCCTGGTATACAATAAACCCTCGGTCCTGCTGAACTGGATCGAGCACACAAACAAAAAATACGCAGAGGGTTACTCCCTCCACGGCACCTTTTATATACCCCTCATGGCCGGTTTTCTCTATTCCACAAGGATAAACGCCCGCCTCAGGTGGCCCATGATATTTGCCCTATTTGTCGAGTTCGCGCTCTGTGTCCTTGATAATCACAGGGGACAGACCGCGGCCATTGCTTTTTCTCTTGTGGCCGTAACCATGCTCACGAGACGGCTAAAGATCCTCTTTATAGGCCTTATCGCATGCCTGGTCCTGGGGATAGCGCTACTGTCCGTAAAACCCGATATGTTCTCAAGATACAAGACCCTTATATCGCCCGCCACCTATCTTACCAACGAATACCACGGATGGAACGGACGCTTCGCCATATGGTCCGGTGTGATGGATATGGTCAGGGAGCGCCCCATCGCGGGGTACGGCTATGGTTGGAAAAAAATGGCGACAGTGGTCCGCGATAGAGGTTTTCTGGAAAGATGGGATAAAAAAGGAGGGACCTACGACTTTTTCTCCACACATCATTACGGAAGCACGACGGCCCATAACCTCATCATGCAGATACTCTTCGAGGGCGGGTGTCTGGGGCTGACGGCCTTTTTAATCTTCTGGGCCACCATATTTTTAAAGCTCCTTCCCCTGCCGGCGCGCGGCAGAGGCGATGGGGCGGCTTTTTTACGGTATGGGGCCACGGGCATTTTGCTCTCTTATATCATAGTAAATATCGCATGGAGCCTCTGGGAAGAGGTGGCGGGGATCCATGTAATGCTCTTTGCCGCCATATGTGTTGTGCTTTATGAGCAGATGCAGGGGCCTCACTTTCTTTTTTCCAAAAGAAAGTGAGGTGAAAAAAACCTTTCCGCTTTCTTTCCGCTTTCTTTTGGAAAAAAGAAAGCTTGGCAAAGAAAACCAATAGGGGAGCGAGTTCGCCACTAACGACTCCTGTGGCCACCCTTGGGTACTACCTTGCCCTGGCAAAAAGCTTGGCAAGAAAACCAATAGTGAGAGCATTTTCGCCTCTAACGACTCCTGCGGCCACCCTTGGATACAACCTTATGGGCCCGGGCTTGCGTTAGGACACAAAAAAGGCAGTGAATGGCTATATCAACCATAAAAAGATGCGAGAGCATCCTCTTCATACGCCGCGATAATATCGGCGATCTTGTATGCACCACCCCTGCCATAAGGGCGGCGCGCCTGAAATACCCGGAGGCAAGGATAGCTCTCCTTGTAAACTCCTACAACGCCGGGGTGTTGGCCAATAACCCCGATGTAAATGAAGTCTTTATATATGAGAAGGAAAAACACAGGGGTAATAAGGGCCGGCTAAGCGTATTAACCTCCAACGCAGGGCTTATGAGACGCATACGGGCACAAAGATTCGATGTGGCCATAGGGTGCGCCGCCTCATACTCGCCGAGGCTTGCAAGATACACTTTTTTAACAGGTGCCCGCGCAAGGATCGGTTACGGGGAAAAGGGTAAAACCAGGGCCGGGCTCTATTACAACCGCCCGCTACCCGCCCCGACCCGCCCCCTTCACGAGGTAGAGACCATCATGGGGCTACTCCGTCCCATGGGCGTCACGGCGCCGGCCCCGGCCCTCTGCGTACGGCCCGACGAGGTAACCCTTAAAAGGGTAACCAGGGCCATTGACGCCGAAAAAGGCCGCGGCGCGCTCATCGCCTTTCACATCAGCTCAAGAAGACCGGAAAACAGGTGGCCCATCGCCTCTTTCGCCAGACTCATCAACTCTCTTACAGAGAACTCGAATATAAAACCCCTTGTGCTCTGGTCGCCCGGGGCCGCGGATAATCCCCTCCATCCAGGAGATGACGAGGCCGCCGCGGAACTCGCAGGGTCTCTGGAAAGGCCGCCGCTCTTATTCAAGACCCGTACCATCGGCGAGCTCATCGCCGCCCTCAGCCTTGCAAAAATGGTAGTATGCCTTGACGGCGGGGCCATGCATCTGGCCGCGGGGCTCGGTAAACCCGTCCTTGCCATCTGGGGCTCCACAGACCCCGCACGCTGGGCGCCATGGGGCGTAGAAAACATAATACTAAAAAAACCTTCGGCACATGCCTCTGACGTAAGCGTGGAAGAGGCCGCCGCGGCCTTTAAAAAACTCTACGGAGATGGAATCCGTCTATGAGAATAGGTATCATAAGGAGCGCCTTCAACCCCTACGGCGGGGCCGAGGTCTTTGCCGGCCAGTTCATAGAGGGCCTTATCTCAAGGGGACACGAGGTGGTCGTCTACGCAAGAGAGTGGCCCGAGACCGAGGGCGTACGCATTCGCAGGATAGAGGCCAGGGGGCCTTCTTTTATCCGTCCCCTTATCTTTGCCATGAAGGTAAAAAAGGCCGTCGAGGCAGATGCCCTTGATGTTGTCTTAAGCTTCGAGAGGACCTTTTCCCAAGACATCTACCGCGCTGGAGACGGCTGTCACAGAGAATGGCTCCGAAGGCGTGCCCGAACCGTAAGCCCCCTTAAAAGGGTGCTTCTAAGCATAAACCCCAAACACCGCCTACTTCTTTATCTGGAAAAAAGGCTCTTTACCGATTCGCGCCTTAAAAAAGTCGTGGCCAACTCCAATAGAGGTAAGTCCGAGATTACGAGACTTTACGGTTTACGGCCAGAGGATATCTGTGTTATATACAACGGGACTACACCCCTTACAGGCAAGGCCGCGAATAAAGGGGAAGAGAGAAAAAAGCTGAGGGCCGAGCTGAAGATAAACCCCGATGTACCAGTACTGCTATTCGTGGGTTCGGGTTTTGAGAGAAAGGGTCTTCGTTACCTCATAAGGGCCCTTGCCTTACTGCCCGCCCATACGATGCTCGTAGTAATAGGAAAGGGTAATACGAGGCCCTATGAGAAAGAGGCCGAAAGGCTGGGGCTTAAAAAGCAGATAATATTCATGGGCCCCGTAAAGGGGGCAAGAGACTACTATCCCCTTGCCGATGTATTTGTCCTGCCCTCCATATACGAGCCCTTCAGCAACGCCTGCGTGGAGGCCATGGCCTCGGGGCTTGCTGTTGTGACCTCACGGGTCAGCGGGGTAAGCGAGGTAATCGAAGACCACGTATCAGGCGGTATCGTTGAAGACCCCACAGACGAGGCGGCGCTGGCCGCGTGCATAAGGCCCTTTCTTAAGAAGGCAAAGGCAAGGGCCGCCGGGGTCATAGCCCAAAAAAGGGCCAAGGCCCTTACCATGGAAAACAATGTGGAAGAGTTTTTAAGGCTTGTAGACGAGATATGCGCGGGAAAAAAGACAAAAACCCTCTAAGGGCCTTATATAAACCCCTTACGTAAATGAAGGAGCCGCCGCGTGCGTAGATACATCACAATAGAGAGGGCAAGAGAACTTATAAACATTTTCCCCGAAGTGAGGGTCTTTGTAATCGGCGACCTCATAATGGACCACTTTCTCTGGGGAAAGGTACGGCGCATATCCCCTGAGGCGCCTGTGCCCGTAGTGGAGATTGAACGCGAGGACCTCATGCTCGGCGGAGCGGCCAACGTTGCCCACAACATCGAAAACCTCGGCGGCAAAGTATCCATCACCGGGGTCATAGGAAGGGACGATGACGGCAGGCGTTTCATGAGAGCCCTCAAAACAAAGGCCATACCCCAATCGGGCATCGTACAGGACCGCGAAAGGCCCACCACTACGAAGACGAGGATTATCGCGCACAACCAGCAGGTAGTACGCTTTGACCGCGAGTGTAAAGAGGGCATAAAGGCCGCCGTAACCGCCGAGGTCCTCTCTTATATCAAAAAGGCCATAAACCATGCCCATGTGGTCATTGTCTCTGACTACGCCAAGGGACTTATCTCCGAAGGCCTGATGAAAAAAATAGTGACCCTCTGCGCCAAAAAGAAAAAACCCCTCGTAGTGGACCCCAAGGTGGAGCATCTTGATTACTACAGGGGCGCGGATATCGTAACCCCCAATAACCTTGAGGCCTCAAGAGGCGCCGGCGTGGAGATAAAAGACGCGAAGACCTTGAAGAAGGCAGGTAAAATCCTTAAAGAGAGACTCGCATCAAAGGCCCTCCTTATCACAAGGGGCGAGCACGGCATGAGCCTCTTTGAAAATACCGCCGATACGCATATACCCACTGTGGCAAAAGAAATATACGACGTTAGCGGCGCTGGCGACACCGTGGCCGGCGTCCTTGCCCTCTCTCTTGCCGCGGGAGCGGATTTTCGCGAGGCGGCGGTGCTGGCCAACTTCGCGGCTGGCGTGGTTGTAGGTAAACTCGGCACGGCTACACTTAGCGCCGAAGAACTCTGCGGGGCCGTTGTTGCGTCCCTTCAGTAATCCGCTTTCTTTCGAAACGAAAGAAAGCCTGGCAAAGAAAACCTTCCGCTTTCTTTTGGAAAAAAGAAAGCTTGGCAAAGAAAACCAATAAGGGGGCAATACTGCCACTAACGTCTCCTGCGGCCGCCCTTGGATACAACCTTGACCTGGCAAAAAGCCTGGCAAAGAAACCAATAGGGGATGAGACAACAGCTTTGAACCTGCATCCGCGCCCACGTTGCTTCTGAAAAAAGAAAAAGGATTTAAAGATTGCTTAAAAGTATGACAGGCTTTGGAAGGGGCGCCTTTAGCGCCGGGGGACAGGAGTTCACCGTGGAGGTAAGGACCCTTAATCACCGCCACCTTGATATAAAGACAAGAATACCCGATACCCTCTCTATTGTTGAGACAAGGATAAGGGGGCTTGTAAAAGAGAGGCTATCGCGGGGCTCCGTAGTCGTTACCATACACGCCGCGGACGTGGCCGGAGGGCAAAGCCTTAACATGGAGGCCGCGAAGGGGTACTTTGAGGCGGCAAAGAGGCTAAAGGCGTCCCTTCACCTTGCCGGAGAAGTAGACCTCGCCCTTTTACTTCGACAAAAGGGGGTATTTAGCGAGCAGGCGCCTCCTGTTGACGAAAAAAGCCTTATAAGGGGCATGAAAGACGGCCTTGGCCGTGCCCTTGATGCCGTGAAGCTATGGCGGATTAAAGAGGGCAGGGCCCTTACAAGGGACCTTAAAAAACGGATAAAAACCATAAACTCCGCCCTTGGAAAGGTGGAAAAGGCCCTTCCAAAGGTGAGGACCGCTCATAAGAAGAGGCTTGCCGCACGCATAAAAGGGCTCTCTCCCAACGCCTTAAACGAACCCTCTGTCCTCGTGGAGACGGCTATATTTGCCGAAAAAACAGACGTCACAGAGGAAATAGTGCGGCTCAGGAGCCACCTTGGTGCCTTTGGCGGATATCTCGCCTCCGATGAGGGTGAGCCGCTGGGGAAAAAACTCGATTTTCTCAGTCAGGAAATCTTCCGCGAGCTAAACACCATCGCCTCAAAGGCGCAGGACGCCTTTGTATGCCAGACCATCGTCTCCATGAAGTGTGAGTTGGAAAAAATCAGAGAACAGGTACAGAACATAGAATAAGGACACTTAAAAAATGGACCGCGGCATACCTTTTATAATTTCCGGGCCTTCGGGGGCCGGCAAGACCACCCTCTACAAGTTGGCCCTTGAAAACATACCCAATGTCCGCCACTCCATCTCATACACCACAAGGCCGCCTCGCACCGGAGATGTTACGGGCCTTGACTACAACTTTGTCACCGAAGATGAGTTCAAGACCATGGTCTCCGCGAACCTCTTCATCGAGCACGCCCATATACACGGCAATCAATACGGCACCGCGCGGGCAGACCTTGAGGCCCTTCTAGCGAGCGGCTCCCACGTTTTATTGGAAATAGACGTTCAGGGAGCACAAAGCATGCGTCTGGCCCTTGACTCCGGTGTCTATATCTTCATCGCCCCGCCCTCCATAGAGGCCTGCGGCCAGAGGCTCTCATCAAGGGGTAAGGACAGCGCCGAAGTAATAGAGCGGCGTCTACAGGCCGCCGTGGAAGAGATAAGCCACGCACCGGCCTATGACTACATCATCATCAACGAGAGTATCGAAGACGCTTTTGAGCGGCTAAAGGCCATTATTACGGCCGAGGCCGCGCGCACGAGACGCGTAATTGAAAAGATAAAAAAAACTTTTTCATTATAGGCTGGATAAATCCCCTCTCCATCGTTATAATAACATGTAGGAAGCGCTACCATTAAAGGAGGTCTTTTAATCATGGCCAGAGTTACCGTAGAGGATTGTATCAAAAAAATACCGAGCCGTTTTACCCTGATCCACCTTGCCAGTCAACGCTCCAAACAACTCATAAGAGGCGCGCGGCCCTTCGTGGAGAGCAATAACAAACCCGTGGTTAACGCCCTCAGGGAGATAGCCGCCGGTTACGTCACCCTGGCCGAAGAAAAAAAGGCCGTCGATGATGAAGGGGATAGCACGGAAGGGGCCTGAAGAAAAGGCGGGGATGGAGGCTCGCCTTTATCATTGTTGTTCTTATGCCTGCCTTATTTTGTTGGATTAAAGGGGTGGGAGATATTTTTAAAATTTCTCATACCATCTGCCTTTTTCTCTCCTGCCTTCTTTTGGGCAGGGCATCTCAGGGTCGTAACATCTCTTTTTTTAAATTCCTCTTAACCTCACACCCTATTGGTTTTCTTTGCCAGGCTTTCTTTTTTCCAAAAGAAAGTAGGGAGGGGGTTATCTATTCATCTATCCTTTCGGCACAGGCGCGAGATAGACGCAGTTTTTAGACATGTCCTTGGCCTTGTACATGGCCATATCCGCTATCTTTATGAGTTCTCTCTTGTCCTGCGTATGCACGGGATATGTGGAGATACCGATAGAGACCGTTAATTTTATCCCACCCCCCCCATCTTGCTGAAAGTTGTACTCTTCAATCGTGCCCCTTATCCTTTCCGCTACCCTCAAGGCATGGTCATAACCTGCGTCAACAAGAATTACCACATACTCATCACCGCCATACCTTACGACGGTATCGACCTCACGAACGCATTGCAGTATGGTTGTGCCCACCTCGACAAGGGTCCTGCTGCCCACAAGGTGATCGTTTCTGTCATTCACTTCCTTGAAGTTGTCTATATCTATAAAGAGCAGGGATACGGGCAGATGGAGCCTCGAAGACCTCTGGAGCTCCTTGTCGAGTATCTTATGAAGGTATTTACTGTTATAGAGGTTGGTGAGGCTGTCAACAAAGATAAGCTGTTGGGCCGCCTCATATTTCCGGGCGTTCTCATAGGCGATGGCAATATGCTCGGCCACAAAAGAGGCCCTTTTTTTCTCCTGCATGCCCCAGGGCTCTTCCTCACCCTTTTTAAGAATAATCAAAAAACCGCCGGGTCTGCCGGCGGTCACTATGGGCACTACGAGGATAGAGCTGAAGTCGCCGGCACCGGACCTTTCCTCTTCCGTAAAGGCGGATGCGGATATAACGGCGACCTCCCGTGATGTCTTCAGGGCCTCGCCGGCATAGCTTGTAAGGCTACGCACAATACCGGCGGCTCCTTTCTTGCCTATATGTCTTACGGCCTTTATCCTGAGGAGTTTGTTATCAGAATCAAACCTGGTAAGTACACCGGCGTCTGAGGGCACTATCTGCAGGACGGCGTCCAGCGAGGACTCATGGAGCTTCGAGGTCTCAAGGGTCTTGCTCATGGTCCAGCTAACCTCGAAGAGCTTGAGCGATTGGCGCATATCCTGATTTTCCTCAAGGAGACGCCTCTTTTCAAGGCACGAGCTTACCGTATGGATGAGCACATCATCGTTCATGGGCTTATTGATGTAATCAAAGGCCCCGTTTTTCAAGGCGCTTACGGCAGACTCGATAGAGCTGTGCCCTGTCACAAGGATTACGTCTATGAGGGCGTTACGCTGTTTCACTCCCTCAAGGAGCGCAAGGCCGTCCATGCCGGGCATGACGAGATCTGTTATAACAATGTCTACCTCCCGGTCGGCGATTATCTCCAGGGCCTGAGCGCCGCTCGAAGCCGTCTGGACCGCATACCCCGCCGCCTCCAGAACGTCGGTGCATAGAATCCGGAAAAACTCGTCGTCATCTACAATAAGGATACTGCCTTTGCGCATATATCAGACCCTTCATGTTTTTTTTCCAGCTTAAAATTAACAGAAGAGAGGTCTAACTGTCAACTCTGCTTCCACCGCAGCTTGACCAACCGTACTTTTTAGGTAATAATAACTCAAATTACCACTGAGGCTAATAATATTAATATGGAGGAATACCCGTGCTGAAAGAAAAGCAGGAGGCCCCGGCCTTTCAACTTACCGGCATTGACGAGGACGGGCAGGAGAAGGATTTTTCGCTGAGTGATTTTACCGGCAAAAAGATTGTGCTCTACTTCTACCCCAAGGACAATACCCCCGGTTGCACGACAGAGGCATGCGATTTTAGAGACAGCATCGAGAGACTAAAATCCGCCGGGGCCGTGGTCCTCGGCGTCAGTCCCGACAGCGTAAAGTCGCACAGCGGCTTCAGGGTCAAGCAAAACCTCACCTTTCCCCTTCTCTCTGATACGGCGAAGGCCGTGGCCACGGCCTATGGCGCCTATGGAGAGAAAAAGGTCTGCGGCAAGGTAAAGATGGGCATCATAAGGTCCACCGTCATCATAGACGAAAAGGGGCTTGTGCAAAAGGTCTGGCACGGCGTTAAGGTAAAGGGACACGTTCAGGAGGTGCTTGAGGCCCTCTGAGGTTCCCTGCCGCGTGGGCCCCGAGTCCCGGCAAAAGAAGACTTCTACCGCCTCCGGCCCCGGCCACACAGGGGGTGGGAGGCAGGTCTGTTCAAGATAAAGACGGGCCCCACAGGGGCTCGACCTTTCGCCCCATATCCCAATGGGCGAGGTGGGCCGCAAAAAACAACCTTCTTTTGCAAAATATCAAAATTATCTAATGACAAGCCCTCTCATCTTTGCTATGCTTTTTTTAGCGGCCATGGCCCCGGGGTCATACCCGTTTCAGC
>CAZSAY010000040.1:0-16122 GCA_964605225.1 uncultured Thermodesulfobacteriota bacterium
AAACAACCGCAGGAAAACTCTAATTTAGGCTGGTACTAAAAAAGGGAGGTTTACATGAGGGGTAGAAATTTTTTTAAACATGAGAGAACGTTGGGGAGGAGGGGCGGTGAGTAAAACTATTGCGAGCCCGCGCGGAAAGCCCTGCGGCGAGTTATTGATTCATCTCACAATCATAGCGGCATATGTGTGTAGATGATATATATCCACATACAGATAATGGAGACTCCGAACCAGCATACATATTTGAAGGCCCACCGCCGTCTTTTTACTATCCTTAACTTCAGCAGAATAATAGAAAATCCCGATAGCCATAAAAGGAGGACAATTAAACTATATCCGCTCCCTATGAAGGAGATGAAAAAGAGGAGTATGAAGAGGGAGATGGATGTGTAGCCGTTTAGGCGATGAATCCTGCCTTCAAAGCTTCTCTTTCGCGTCCTCACAAGTTGCATCCCGCTTATGAAGCTTGATGTGGCCAGTATCACTCCTATGGAGCCTACGATAAGTGACAGAAAGTCTGAGCTCATGATTACCTTTTAGCGAAGGTTTTAAAGAGATACATCTGAATCAGGTAGAAAATAAAACCTATATAGATAAGCAGAACGGGTAGTATGAGAAAGAGGTCAGGTATGGAGGTGTTGCCGGAGAGAACATTCCCCGTGGACTCACCTGTGACAAAACCGAACATGTTTCTCAGTGTCCTGTTGTTCTTAATGATATTATGATTGGATGACCATATAAGCATCCCGTTCCATCTGTTGAGGTTTATCTTGTTTTTTGAGATTTCGTTATCATGAGAGGAAAAAAGAAAAAGTCCTTTATCGCCGTTATAGCTTATTGAATTATTACTCACTCTGCAGGCGCTTGACTTGTTAATATACAAGCCGTAGGAGTTGTTGGAATCGAAGAGATTGCCGTGTATGATGCTTTTGTTGGAGGATAGGACAAGAAGGCCGTTCTCGTTATTAATTACCCTGTTGAGTATGATCTTCACACTATCGGATTTTTCCATAAGGATCCCGGCGATCAATGAATCCTTTATGGTAAAACCTAATATGGTGACCTTCTCCGTGCCGAGGATATGTATGGCCGGTTTGTCGGGATTTTTGGCTATGATAGTTGTTTTTTCAGCTCCCCTTGAGGTCCTCAGAAATAGCGGTTTTTTGATGATAATATTATCGCTGTATATGCCGGGTTCGACTATTATTATCGCCCCTGGCCGGGCCTTATCCACGGCGGTCCCGATGCTCTCGTAATCACCGGGAACTCGTATTATCGAGACCTCGGCACTGCGGCACGGCAAAGCAAACAAGAGCACAATAGCCATAATGCCGGGGATCCACTTTATCATATAACCCTTTGTATTCTAAGGCTTTTTGCCTTAGTAGATTCTTTAAGATTCAAGGCCTTTGGGTTGTGGCCGGGATAGAAAACCACGAAACCCTGCGGTTATAGACTGTATGATGTAAGTTCAGAAGTTGTAAAAGTTTATCAGAAAGGGTCTGAAAAGTCTATGGGAATGTGTCTGCTGGTAAGTAGAAAGGGTTGAAAAAATAGCCGCGCAGTTTTGCGCGGCCTTATCTCTGTAATGGTGGAGCTGAGGGGGATCGAACCCCTGACCTCAAGACTGCCAGTCTTGCGCTCTCCCAACTGAGCTACAGCCCCTTACGGCAAGACCCATATTAATATCATCATGCGCTTTATATTGTCAATTGAAATCTGCCAATATGAGGTGTAAGTTTTTTTCCCTTCCACGTTCTCTGCCCTGTGAAGTGGTGAGAGCGGAGGCTCATAATTGATGCCATGGCCCGGGGAAATGAGTTGTTTTAGTTCATAGATAAAAAAATAAAAAAATGTTTTTTTTATCTTGCAAATATGGATGATTCATTGTATTACTAATCTACACATAAATAAATATAGTGCATCATAAAATACAATTTACAATGAGCAGAGGAGGAGCAGATGGGAAAAGCATTAACGAAATCCAAGATAGTCGAGCACATCGCTGACAATAACGGCCTTACAAAAAAAGCCGCGGCAGATATCCTGAGTTGTCTCGCGGAGCTCTCATATAAAGAGGCCAAGAATGGTTTTACCATACCGGGTATCGGTAAACTCATCCTTGTTAAGAGAAAGGCCAGAACGGGCAGGAATCCCCAGACAGGCGAAGCCATTAAAATACCGGCCAAAAAGGTTCTGAAATTTCGTGTTGCAAAGGCCTGCAAGGACGCTGTAGGCTAAATTCTTAACACTCTCTGAGATTGAGTTTTAATCTTTGATCTCAGACTAATTGTTAAATTATTTCAGGCTAAAAAACCCCGGCCCTCTTGGTTGGGGTTTTTTCGTCTAATCATGGAATATTCCATCCTGAGGGGCCAAGATCCCTTCCTCAAGGTTATCCCTTGTTTTTTCAGGCCTTTTACAGTATATTGCCTCTATGAAGTGTCCATTTTGTTCTTATCTTGAAGACCGTGTCATAGACTCGCGGCTTATCCAGGATGGTCTTCTCACGCGTCGACGGCGTGAGTGTCTCTCCTGCATGAAGCGCTTTACCACCTATGAACGCATAGAGGAAAGGCTCCCCCTTGTCGTAAAGAAGGACGGCCGCAGAGAGTCATTTGAGAGGGCAAAGATACTCGCCGGAATAATGAAGGCATGCGAGAAACGGCCCGTATCCCTTGAGGATATAGAAAAACTTGTAAACGGTCTGGAGACAAGGCTTCTTGACCTTCCTGAAAAAGAGATTGAGAGCAGGGTCCTTGGCGAGATGGTGATGAATGATATACAGGGCTTAGATGAGGTTGCCTATGTGCGTTTCGCCTCAGTTTACAGGGATTTTAGAGATATCAGTGAGTTTATGGTGGAGCTTAAAGAGCTTCTGGCCCTGAAGAAGGAGAAGGACTGAGTCGTGTCTCATGAGCGGTTCATGGCCGAGGCCCTGAGGCTCGCCAGACGCGGGCAGGGGCATACGAGCCCGAACCCCGCTGTCGGCGCCGTAGTAGTCAAAAAAGGCCGTATTATAGGACGAGGCTACCACAAGAGGGCGGGGCTTGCACACGCCGAGGTTGTAGCATTAAAGGGACTTGACAGGCGTGAACTCATGGGAAGCGTGCTTTATGTGACCCTTGAGCCATGTTGCCATGCAGGCAGGACGGCCCCATGCACTGATGCCATACTCGCATCTGGTATAAAAAAAGTTGTAGTAGGGGCCAGTGACCCCAACCCCCTTGTATCCGGCAAGGGTATCGCCCTTTTAAGGGCCAATGGCCTGAAGGTCACTGAGGGGGTGCTTGCAGAAGAGGCATCTACCCTGAATGAATGGTTTGAAAAATTTATTATAACGGGTCTTCCATACGTAAGGCTAAAACTCGCTGTTAGCCTCGACGGGCGCATAGCCTCGGGTACGGGTGAATCAAAGTGGATAACCGGCCCTCTCTCAAGAAGATATGCCCACAGGCTACGGGCCTTTGCCGATGCCGTTCTCGTTGGCTCCAATACGGCTGTTAAGGACAACCCCGCGCTGACGGTGCGTCATGTGCGAGGTCTTAACCCTGTACGCGTGGTCCTTGATAGCTCCTTCAGAACGCCGCTATCTGCAAAGCTCTTCCAAGAAATTTCCAATGGGTCGATTGTCTTCACCACTCGAAAGGCTGATAAAGAGAAGGTACAAAAGGCCCGCGCCCGGGGGATTAAGGTGTTTTACATGGCCTCGGACCGCTCAGGCGGGGTGGATATTAAAAAGGTTTTAAAGAAGCTTGCCGAGTGCGGCATCGCGAACATCCTTATAGAGGGCGGTGGCCTTGTAGCCGCCTCTGTAATTAAGGCCGGCCTTGTAGACAGGGTCTCATATTTTATAGCGCCCATATTTCTTGGTTCTGATGCCGTACCGGGCATCGGGACACTGGATGTGAAAACCCCGGCAGAGGCGCCCGGGCTCTGTAATGTAAGGGTGAGAAGGCTCGGTTGTGATGTACTTGTAGAGGGGGCCATGGAAGGGCCCCGGCCTTAAGACAATTAAGGAACGTAAAGATAACGCCGCCATGGGGATAAGAGGGTTTAAGGTATGTTCACCGGTATTATAGAAGACGTGGGCAGAGTGAAATCTGTTGAATCGTCTGGCGATTCTGCTAAAATAGAGGTTACATCCTCTCTTGAGCTCTCGGAACTGCCCATGGGCAGTAGCATTGCCGTTGACGGGGCCTGCCTCACCATAACAGGCGGGGCCAGGGGGAAAAATTTCTTTACTGCGGATTTAAGCGCCGAGACCCTGAGGAGCACTACCTTTGGGACCGGCCTTGGAGCCGGGCGCCTCGTTAATATTGAGATGCCCCTTACCCTCTCTAAACCCCTTGGCGGTCACCTCGTAACAGGCCACGTTGATGCCGTGGGGGTTATTAAAAAAAGGACGCCCAGAGGAGGCGGCGCTAAAGGGGAGGGCGGCTTTGTTGATATGGAGATTGAGGTGCCCGAGGCCTTAAGCTCTCAGATAGTGCTAAAGGGCTCTATAGCCATTGACGGCATTAGCCTTACCGTAACCATGGCGCGTAAGGGGCGTGTGGGGGTAGTCCTCATACCTCATACCCTTAAGGAGACGACGCTTATTGACAAACTCCCCGGAGGGCTTGTTAATATAGAGACGGATATCATCGCGAAGTATGTGGAAAAGTCTCTTGTCCAGGAGAAGCAGGGCGGGGTTACGGAAGAATTTTTAATTGAAAATGGTTTTTTCAGCGGCAAGTCTTAAAAGGCCTGCTGATGTTTTGTTTGATCGGGGAGGGGGGGGATATAAACCATGGGGGATGAGGGGTGATTTGAGATTTTTAATATGACTCCATGATGGGTTTGTATATATATAGACGTGTATCATTTTAAGGGGACCGGTAGAGTTGATGAAGAAGAAGATAGAAGACGCCCTTGCAGAGATAAGGGCAGGACGCATGGTAATAGTTGTTGACGATGAGGACAGGGAGAACGAGGGCGACCTCTGCATGGCCGCCGAGTTGGCCACGCCCGAGGCCATAAACTTCATGGCAAAAGAGGCCAGGGGGCTAATTTGTCTCACACTTACTGAAGATTATGCCGACAAGCTTTCCCTGAGGCCCATGGTTACTGATAATACATCACCCTTTAGAACGGCCTTTACCATCTCCATTGACGCCAGAGAGGGCGTTACAACGGGGATTTCGGCCTCTGACAGGGCCCATACCATCCGCGCGGCAGTTGCCGAGGGCGCCGTACCCGAGGACCTCTCACGGCCCGGTCATATCTTTCCCCTCAGGGCGAGAAAGGGCGGCGTCCTTGTAAGGACAGGCCAGACCGAGGGCTCCGTGGACCTGGCCCGTCTTGCCGGGCTCAAGCCTTCAGGTGTTATATGTGAGATAATGAAGGAAGACGGCACCATGGCGCGTATGGCCGACCTTGAGGTCTTTGCCGAAAAACACGGCCTTTTTATCGTAAGTATAGCCGAGATAATCGAGTACAGGCTTCGCTACGATAGCCTTGTGAAACGGGCCGGCTCGGCGCGCCTGCCTACAAAGTTCGCCGGAGATTTTACCGCCATCGCCTACACCAACGACGTTGACACAAACGAGCATCTCGCCCTTGTAAAGGGCGAGATAGACGGCGACACGCCTGTCCTTGTAAGGGTGCACTCCGAGTGCCTTACAGGCGACGTACTTGGTTCCGAGCGTTGCGACTGCGGCGATCAACTTCGAGGCGCCATGAAGATGATAGATGAAGAGGGTAGCGGAGTCTTTCTCTATATGCATCAAGAGGGCCGCGGAATTGGTCTTGCCAATAAGATTCGGGCCTATGCCCTTCAGGACGAGGGCCTTGATACCGTAGAGGCTAACAAGCGCCTTGGATTCAAGTCTGATCTACGTGACTACGGCATAGGGGCTCAGATACTTCTTGACCTCGGTATACGAAAGATGCGTATTATAACCAACAATCCGAAGAAGATAGTGGGGCTTGAGGGCTATGGCCTTGAGATAACGGGCCGGGTGCCACTTGAGACGGTGCCTAATAAAAAGAACTTAAGGTACCTTAAGACAAAAAAAGATAAGATGGGACATCTCCTTGACTCCGTGGATAAAACGGGTGATATGTAAGGGGGATATCAAAAAGCCTCAATAAGGGTTCTTAAATGGAAGGAATCAGGGCAACGCGCCCTGGGGCTTTTTAAAAAGGCTATTACAAAATAATAAGGAGAGGGTATGCCGAATATAATTGAGGGTAATTTTTCCGCAGAGGGTCTCAAATTTGCCATAGTTGTGAGCAGATTTAACGATTTTATCGGGAGCAGACTCCTTGATGGAGCGCTTGATACCCTTGTAAGAAATGGCGCCGATGATGGCGGGATAGATGTTGTAAAGGTTCCCGGGGCCTTTGAGATGCCCCTTATCGCCAAGAGGCTCGCTGAAAAAAAGGTCTATGACGCCGTAATCTGCCTTGGTTGCGTTGTAAGAGGGGCAACGCCTCATTTCGATTATATCGCCTCTGAGGTCTCAAAGGGCATAGCATCAGCGGCCCTTGATACGGGCTGTCCCCTTGCCTTTGGCGTCATCACCGCCGATACCCTTGAGCAGGCCATAGAGCGCGCCGGGACAAAGGCCGGGAACAAAGGCAGTGACGCCGCCCTTACCGCCATTGAGATGGCAAACCTCATAAAAATCGTCAATAAGCCTTGAGTAATATAATATGCTAAAGAGTTCCTCGCGGCGTAAAGAAAGGGAGAAGGCCCTGCAGACCCTCTACAGGTTTGATATTTTCGCAGTTGGAGGGGCCGTGGGAGGGGGTAAATCTGCAAGTGTGGGGAGCAAAGGGGGTTCTTTAACCTCTCCCTCAGAGAAAGTAGAGTCCGGCTCATACGCCCGTACGGTGAGCGATGGCGTAATCTCCAATCTAACAGAGATAGACCGTCTAATAAACAGGTCCTCAAAAAATTGGAGCCTCGCGAGGATGGCCGTAGTGGACAGGAACATCTTGAGGATAGCCGTTTACGAGCTCCTCTATCACGGAGATGTGCCCTGTAAGGTGGTGATGGACGAGGCCGTTGAGCTTGCCAACCGTTTTGGTGCGGAGAATTCCAGCTCTTTCATAAACGGGGTTATTGACAGTGTAAATACGGAGATACTCTCGCGGCGGCGGCCATCAATGCGTGATATGGGCCAATAAGGTCCTGCCCGGGGGAAAGTTGTGTCTGGTCAGGCGGATAAAAAGACCCCGCGACCTGAAAATTTATAACAAGAGAGGAAGAATACTTTGAAGATACCCTTTTTTGATCTTGGAAGACAATACAAGACCATAAAAAAAGAGCTAAGGGCAGAGGTCCTGAAGGTATGCGATTCAGGCCGTTATATACTCGGCGACAATGTCTCCGCACTTGAAGAAGAGGTGGCCTCTTACAGCGGTGCGGGCTACGGCGTGGGAGTTGCCTCGGGCACGGACGCGCTTTACCTCAGTCTAATGGCCTCGGGCGTGGGCCCCGGAGACAAGGTCCTTACAACGCCATTTACCTTTATCGCCACTGTAAGCGTAATAGAAAAGCTCGGCGCAAGGCCTGTTTTTGTGGACATCGACGAAAAGACCTTCAATATTGCCCCCTCTGCCGTAGAGACCCTCCTGAAGAGGCGTGGCCGTGGTATAAAGGCCATCATACCTGTTCACCTGTACGGCCAGTGCGCCCGGATGACCCCTATTATGAAGGCCGCCAGAAAGTACGGCATCAAGGTCATCGAAGACGCCGCGCAGTCTATAGGGGCGATGTACGGAAAAAAGAAGGCAGGCTCCATGGGAGACTTCGGCTGTTTTTCCTTCTATCCCACAAAAAACCTCGGTGGGATGGGCGATGGCGGCATGATAACGGTACAGTCCAAAGAGAACGCCGTGCTTCTTAAAAAACTTCGTGGTTACGGGGCGGTCGGCCGTTACCTCTACGACGCCATCGGTGTTAACAGCAGGCTTGACGAGGTTCAGGCCGCTGTACTTAAAGTAAAGCTAAGGTATCTTGAGAAATGGTCCGATGAACGTAGGGAGAACGCATCGAGGTACAGGGGGCTATTTAAAAAGGCCGGCCTTGAGGGGTCCGTGGAGCTTCCTCTCATATTACCGGAGTGCAGGTCTGTCTATAATCAGTTTGTTGTTACCGTTAAAAACAGAGAGGCGCTACGTGCGCACCTTGGCAACCGGGGCATAGGCACAGAGGTCTATTATCCCCGTCCCATGCATCTTCAGAAGTGCTTTAAATATCTCGGCTACAAGCAAGGCGACTTTCCTGCCTCGGAGAGAGCCTCAAAGACGGTCCTTGCCTTACCCATATTTCAGGGCCTGAAGATGACTGAGCTAAAACGCGTTGTCTCATCTATAGCGGACTTTTACGCCTCATAGGGGCGGGTAAATATTAACGCCGTACCGGGCTGTACTTTTATTGGCTCCATGAGGGATTGGAAGAAAGATCTTCTTTTGCCGTTAGTAGTATTTTATATTGATAATACAGGGGACAATGACTCTATGCAAAAAAGGGTTCTCGTAACAGGTGGCGCGGGTTTCATAGGTTCACATCTAAGTGAGAGGCTCCTTAAAAAGGGTTATATCGTCATCTGCCTCGATAATTTTTTCACCGGCCGGCGTGCCAATATCGCCCATCTCCTTGATAACCCCGACTTCGAGTTAATAAGGCATGATATTACCCTGCCCATACTCCTTGAGGTAGACGAGATATATAATCTGGCCTGTCCTGCCTCACCCGTGCATTACCAGTACAACCCAGTCAAGACCATTAAGACAAGCATCATGGGTGCCCTTCATATGTTGGGCCTTGCCCGGCGTGTAAACGCCAGGGTACTCCAGGCCTCAACATCAGAGGTCTACGGCGACCCCACCGTGCATCCCCAGACTGAGAGTTACTGGGGAAACGTCAACACCATCGGTCCGCGTGCATGTTACGATGAGGGTAAACGCTGTGCCGAGGCCCTCATGTTCTCATACCACAGGCAGAACAACGTGGATATCAGGGTAGTGAGGATTTTTAATACCTATGGGCCGAGGATGCTACCCCATGACGGCAGGGTGGTGAGTAACTTCATCATGCAGGCCCTGAAAGGCGAGGAGATTACCGTTTACGGAGATGGTTCTCAGACAAGGAGCTTCTGCTACGTAGACGACCTTGTGGACGGGCTTATCGCCATGATGGAGAATAAGGACGAGATAGGGCCCGTTAACCTCGGTAACCCCCATGAGTTCACCATGATAGAGCTCGCCGGGCTCGTAAAAGAGCTCACAGGGAGCGGCTCGCCCCTCATAAGGAAGCCCCTTCCCGAGGACGACCCGCAGCAGAGGCAACCTGATATCAGCCTCGCCAAAAAAACACTTAACTGGGCCCCTACCATCCCCTTGAAAGAAGGCCTGAAGAGGACAATAGATTATTTCACTAAGACCCTATCCTGAATCTGAATAAAGTTTTTTGACATACTGCGTTTTCCGCCTGATTCTATTAATAGAGACCTCTTTAGCGAAAGATCCTGTAGCACCGATACAACACCTCATCTCGAATACCTCATCAGAGCTCAAGATTTTCATATAAACAACCGATAGTACAGGAGTGGTGCCTCATCTCAGGCACCTTGCTTTACTGCGGTCCGATGCTCCTCTGCGAGCTCTCCCGCACCGGGCATTTTCTGGTTTTTATTGCCTTTATCCCCAGGAGGCATGAGAAGACGAACAAGTGATGGATGAGGTAGTATGAGAGTCTTAATCGTACATCCCCATTTAACTGCCTCCGGCGGCTCCGCAAGAGTTGTAAAAAATCTCTCAAGGTGCCTCGGAAAAAGGGGTATAGACAACTCTGTATTGACACTTACGCCCTGCGGCGAGGGCGAAAGGGATAACTACAAGGGCTCGGACCTTTATTTCCCGGCAAGTTTTGGTTATGGCCCCCGGCCGCGCAGTAACGGCCCTGGTGAGGCCATGAGACTTATTAAAGAGATAAAGGGCCTTGGCGCCATGCTGAAAAGGCACGCCCGGGACTTTGATGTAGTCAACCTCTACAATTTTCCCTCTACATGGGCCGCGTACGGAGTAAAAAAGCCCGTGGTATGGATGTTCAACGAGCCCGGTGACATTCGGGAAAACCTCCGCCGCTCGCTCCTCATGAAGAGTCTCTATGGGCTCGGGGTGAGGATGGACAGGTATATTATCAATAACTATATAGATACTATCTGCGTGGGCAATGATTCCAACCGTGCGCGCGTAATGCGTAGATATGGCCGTGAGCCCCTACTTATACCCTATGGCATGGATATGGGCAACCACTGCCCGACAAAGCACGAGGAGGCAAAGTCTATATATGGCCTCGAAGGCCGTTTTGTCGTCCTTCATCCAGGTATAATCTCACCGCGTAAGAATCAGATGGAGAGCATCCGGACCGTTCAGATACTTCGAAAAAAGATAAAGAATATAGTGTTGGTAATTACGGGACTCTCGCGTGGTAGTTACAGCAGGGACCTTGAGGCATATGTAAAGAAAAATGGACTTGAGAGGCACGTTATCTTTACAGGATATGTAAAAGAAGATGAGACGCAGAATCTTTACAGGGCAAGCGATGTGGCCGTATTCCCGGAAAAATCAGAAGGTGGATGGCTCTATCCAATGGAGGTTATCTCCTCGGGGGTGACACTCGTAGTCTCAAAGGCATTTGCCGCGGGAGGTTTTATCGGGCGCGCACGCCTCGGTCTTGTAACCGACGACATGGCCTCTGCCATTGAGTATGTCTTTTTAAACCCCTCGAAGAGCCGCCTTGCCGCGGAAAAGGCCTTTAGCTGGATGAGCAGAAACTTCGGCTGGGATAATTTTACCGGCAGGATGGTCGATGTCTTTGATAGTCTAATACTCTGAGTCGGTCCCATGGCGAAGACCTCCGCCTTAATCGCGCCCCCGGTCTTTACCTGAAAAACTCCCCTTAATAGTTTACCCTTCCCCCCCCCTTACACGGTTGGGCACTGCTTTTTTCCGCCCCATATATCCCTTTTAGACCATGACTTCAGAAGGCCGTAGCCCGGGGTGCGCTCTGGATTTGACGGCTATGAAAAAATGATATATGATTGAAGAGAAACCAGTACAAAGTAAGGATCTCATAGTAAATAAATAATCAACACAAAGAAGGAGGAGTATAATGCCAGGTAAGTTAGACGCTATCGCTGAGTTCAGGGAAGACCACAGGAAGGTTAGAGACGATGTCCTTGAGCTTACGGACGCGCTTAAAAATAAGGATGTTATAAAGGCACGAGAGATACTCGGTCGCCTCGATGCACTAACAGGGCCGCACTTCAGGTATGAGGAAGAGACCCTGTACCCTGCCATGAAGGAGTTTCTCGGAGAATATGTGGAGCAACTCATAAAGGAGCACACCGATATAGTAAACACTGCAAGGGGATGCGCGGGACTACTCTGCAAGGAGAAACTAACCGATGCCGAGGCCGATGAGGCACAGAAGGCCGCCAAGGCCCTTCTTATCCATGTGAGTAACTGTGACGGCCTTGCCATCCTCTCGGAGCGTTTCAGCCCCGAGGAGCTCGGAGTCCTTGGAGACAAGTTCTGGGAGTCCAGGCAAAAGAATATCTCTCTCCTTGAATGGGCCGATAAGATAAGGGAAGCCCACGCATGAGCAAAGACAAGGACATATACAGCCTCTGTATCTTTCTTCACTCAGGCTCATATGATAGGGTATATCACGCCCTATCCATCACCAACGTTGTTCTCGCCACGGGCGGGCAGGTACGTATTTTTTTCAGTTACGGGGCCTTGAAGCGCCTTGTGAAAGGCAATACTGACATGGTGGTTATAGAAGGAGAACCAGCGCCTTTCAAGGACGAGATCGAGAAAAACCTCGAACGAGGCACCTTTGACAGCATCAGCGAGATGCTCGTAACTGCAAAGAGGTTCGGGGATATCAAGCTCTATGCCTGCACCGCGAGTATGGCTGTACTTAATATAGCCCGCGATGAGCTTCTTGATGTCGTGGATTCGAGCATGGGGCTTGTAGCCTTCATGGAGATGGTCAAGGGCTCGAATCACACACTTTATATCTGATTGTGATTAGGTAGAGGGCTTTTGCGGCCCATGGCCGCAAAAGCCCCATCCTGCCAGGAGTGCCCGATGACCCTTTAGAGATACGGTCCGGCCATGTTAAAGACCAAATCCATCTACGACCCCGTAGGTCTTGAAGACGGGTTGCGCATGCTTGTTACGCGCTACTGGCCAAGGGGTGTAAAAAAAGAAAGGTCTCACGTCTGGTTCAAGGACCTCGGTCCATCGCCTCCGCTTATCAGGGCATGGAAATCCGGGCAGGTCACATGGGGTGAGTTTGTGGGCCTTTATATGGATGAGTTCAACTCCATCCCTAAAAAAGAGGCCCTCGGAAAGGCCGCCTCAATGATTAAAACCGTTGACGAGACCGCTCATTTAGCTGATATCTCTGCTTCTACCGTCACTCTTCTCTGCACCTGCAGGGATGGGGCCCTCTGCCACAGGCGCATCCTTAAGGAAATCCTCGAAAGAAAAAAATACCCTTGATGTTTTTTGTTTTTTACGTGCACGCCCTTCCGCCCGTTGTTTTAAAAATCAACATACAATCCACTTATCTGTCTCTTGATGAACTTTCATATTCTCTGGACAAAATACGGCTCAGAGGATATTTTATCCTTACGGTACAGGCATGGGTATACCCCTTTATAGGCAGGTCATATCTTCATCCGAGGTCTCGCATGAAAGACAATGTCAAGAGGGTCTCTCTTATCATAGGCACCGCCGGTCACATAGACCACGGCAAGACCTCACTCATAAAGGCCCTTACCTCTATTGATACGGATAGGCTTAAAGAGGAAAAGAGGCGCGGCCTTACCATAGACCTTGGTTTTGCCTATATCGACTTTACCGATAAGGAGCGTACCTACAGGGCCGCTATCGTCGATGTGCCGGGCCATGAGCGCTTCATAAAAAACATGCTCGCCGGGGCCACGGGCATGGACCTTGTGTTATTCACCGTTGCCGCTGACGACGGTATAATGCCGCAGACCATTGAGCACCTTGAGATAATCAGGCTCCTTGGCATTGAGAAGGTCTTTTTTATAATAACAAAGTGCGACCTTGTGGACAAAAAGGCCATAGATGCCGTTGAAGAGGAGATAAAAGGCCTTTTAAAAGACACGACGCTACAGGGGGCGCCTGTATTCAGGGTATCCGTCTACTCAGGGGAGGGCCTTGATAGTTTGAGGCAGGCCCTCGCAAATACGATCCTATCCGGCCGGGGTTTGGAAAAAAAGCGCGGCGTAAAGAGCTACTTTCGTCTACCTGTTGACAGGTCCTTCACCGTAAAGGGCTTTGGCACCGTTATTACGGGCACGGTGGCCGGCGGGGCCCTTAAAAAGGGCGATACCCTTATCCAGTATCCATCGGGCAGTAAACTCAAGGTCCGGGGTCTCCAGTCCATGCATCTCACCGTAAGAGAAGTCTTTACAGGGGAGAGGGCCGCGATAAATGTCTCAGGCCTTGAGCGCTCCGGGATCAAGAGAGGGGCATGTCTTATGGCAGAGGAGCTTGCCCCATTTCTCACAATGGCCCCTGTAGTGGATTGCCTCTTTGAGTTTATGGAGCGTAGGGAGACGGCTAAAAATACCGCCCGAATCATAAAGGGTAGCTCGCTCATAAAGGTTCATCATCATACGGGCGAGGCCCTCGCGCGTATCAGGTTCGTTAATAAAAAATCGGCTCGTTCCGGCGAGAGGCTCATTGGACGGCTCTTTTTAAAGAGGCCCCTGCCCATGATCTCCGGCGACCGCTTTATTCTCCGCGCCCCTTCCGTGAATACAACCGTTGGTGGGGGCCGCGTTATCTTATCCTATCCATCAAAGGGGCTTGTCCCCCGCTTTAATCGCCTCGTCGCATGCCTTGGGGCGGGGGAGGGGGAGCCCGGGCAATATTCACAATGCCCTGGAAGGGCCCTTGCCATGCTTTTAGGCCCTTCCAGGCCGGGCCTTGATCTACGCTCAGTGGCGCTCCTTCTTAACGTAAGGGGCGATTATATCAAGGAGTATCTTCATTCCATGGGTCTTCTTAATGACAGGACTTTTTATATCAGGGAGGGATGGTTATTGAGTTATCATGAGGCTCATGTGGTAAAAGAGGCCATGAAAGGCCTCCTTGCGCGTTACCACGAGGCACACCCCCTTGAGGACGGACTTACCCTCGAAGACCTTGCCGCCAAATACGGCGCCACTCGAAAAGACAGGAGCGAAGAGGGGCTGAGGCCCCTTTACAGGTTAGTCGCCGAAGAATTGGCCCGGAGCGCAGATGTTGAATTAAAGGGCGCAAGGCTAAGTATAAAAGGGCATAGCACCGGCCCTGACGAGTCCGAGTCTCTTATTGAGAAAAAAATCAAGGGCCTTCTAAAAACCCGGGGCCTGAGTCTTACAAAAAAAGAGGAATTAACCCCCCTTGCCCCTACGGTTAAGGAGATAGATGCCCTTATCCCATATATGAAAAAAAAAGGAAGCCTCATAGGCCTCAAGCAGGGGCTTTTTATCGGTGCGGAGGCCATCCAAAAAGCGAGAGAAGCCTGCCTCGCTCATATCTCTTCAAAGGGCGGCATCACTGCGGGCCAGTGCCGTGATATACTGGGCTGTGGTAGAAAACTCGCCATCCTCATCCTGGAGTATTTTGATAACCAGGGACTTACCATACGTAAGGGTGATATCCGTACCCTGCGGTAACTTTTTATAAAGGAGCCACAAATGTTCAAGAGCGGTAAGGAGATAAAACTTACGAACTGGGCAAGTTGCGCCGGTTGAGCCGCCAAGATCGGCAAGGATGCCCTGGCGCAGGTCCTGCGTCAGTTACCTCGAGTATCTGATGAAAATCTTCTCGTTGGTTTTAATACCGCCGATGATGCCGGTGTCTACAGGTTATCAGCGGACTCGGCTATTATTACTACCCTTGACTTTTTTCCGCCTATAGTGGACGATCCCTACACCTTTGGCCAGATAGCCGCCGCAAACTCCCTCTCAGATGTTTACGCCATGGGAGGTGAGCCCCGGCTCGCCATGAACATAGTGGGCTTTCCAAAGGCCCTTGATATGTCAATACTTGGTGAAATCCTAAAAGGCGGCATGGATAAGATGGCCGAGGCCGGAGTACTCACCGTGGGAGGCCATTCCGTAGAGGATAGCGAGGTAAAATACGGCCTCTCTGTTACGGGTTTTGTCCATCCCGATAAGATTCTTACTAACGCGGGGGCTCGTCCCGGAGATAGGCTTATCCTTACAAAACCCATCGGAGTGGGCATCATTACAAGCGCACTTAAGGCAGGTAAGATGAGCCTCGCCGAGGCCGCTCCGGCCATTACCTCCATGACAACCCTTAATAAATCCGCTCTTGAGGCTATGAGCGCTTTCAATGTGGGCGGCTGCACCGACATTACGGGTTACGGGCTCCTCGGTCATGCCATGGAGATGTGCGAGGCCTCAAAAGTCGGCTTCATTATAGACGCCGGAGCCGTACGGATTTTTCCGCGTACCCTTGACTTTGTAAAGAAAAAAGGCCTCAGGCCAAAGACTATCGCATCAAGTAGAGAGGCCCTTCTTAATGATCTTCGCCTCTCGCCTGAACTTGGTAAAGAGCTGGAGCTCGTCCTCTTCGACCCGCAGACCTCTGGAGGACTCCTTGTCTCCGTTGCCGGGGCAGACGCAGAGGGGCTCCTTAACGGGCTGAAGGCAAAGGGACTTGACGCCTCGATTATCGGCGCTGTGGTGGAGAGGGAAGAGGGGTGGAAAATAAAGGTAGAACCTTCCGCTTTCTTTTAGAAAAAAGAAAGCTTGGCAAAGAAAACCGATATGGCGCGGGGTGTATGGGCGATGAACCTGCTTCGCGTCGCTTCTTTGCACCTTTGCTCTTAAAAGAAAGCTTGGCAAAGAAAACCAATATGGGACCAGGTGTATGGGCGATGAACTACATCGCGTCGCCTTGTGACTCCTTTGCTCTTAAAAGAAAGCTTGGCAAAGAAAACCAATATGGGACCAGGTGTATGGGCGATGAACTACATCGCGTCGCCTTGTGACTCCCTTGCTATTA
>CAZSAY010000041.1:0-16053 GCA_964605225.1 uncultured Thermodesulfobacteriota bacterium
CCGACGACCTGCTGATTGCGAACCAGCCGCTCTCCCAACTGAGCTAACCCCCCCCGTGTCCATTTTTGTTAAAACTTTTTTTTCGAATAAGATAGCGCCTTCAGTACAATTCGACCGCTTTTGGCAGACATGTCTCCCTTGTGAGCTCATGGAAAAAATTACCATGTTTTTGTTGCCATGCCCGGACTCTTTGAACTAAACGGATAGGTGTCCTCTTAGATAACTTTCCCCCAGTGCCCATTAAGAAATCCGCCCACTGCGAACCATAGGCAAACCGCGCCCCATCTCACCTCTCCTCGCACGCCCGCCCCCTTTAGGCCCCTGTCCCTTAAACCACCCCTTTACGCCCCTACCGTCCATATTGCCGAGGTTACTTTCGTGAGAGGACATCCTTCATGGTCTTTTTCAACTCGCTGAGGTCAGAGGATTTGACCACATAGGCATCAGATGCCCAGGTGCCAAAATCATGTTTGTAATGAGGGTAGGCCGTGCATAAGATGACGGGTATATCGCTCCACTTTTCCTTAACCCTTCGAAGCACCTCTACGCCGTCCATGCCGGGCATCTTGATATCCAGGAGGATAAGGTCAAAACTACCCTCCTCAAGCCTCTCAATAGCCTCTTCCCCTGATGCCGCCAGTGTTACAATGGCGCCCTCATCCTCAAGCTCTTCCTTGTATAAAAGCCTGAGGCCTTCCTCATCATCAACTACAAGGATCTTTTTTTTCATACAAACTCCGATATTTACCATCTATCATTAAGCGTGGACTTAAGCTCTATCAATGCTCTTTTTTTTGGCCGTAGGAAGCTTCACCTTGAAGGTAACGCCCTTTCCCGCCCTGTTAATGACATCTATTACACCACGATGGCGCGAGATGATGGAGCTTGTAATGGGAAGCCCCAACCCTGTGCCTTTTTCCTTTGTGGTGAAGAAGGGCCTGAAGATAGAGGCCATATTACGGGGGTCTATGCCGCCCCCGTTGTCGCTCACTTCGGCTATAACCCAACCCTCGGTCCTTGCCGTACTCAGCCTTAAAATGCCCCCATCATGCTTATCCATGCACTGTATCGCATTGGCGATAAGATTGTCAAAAACAATCTTCAACTCCTGCCGCTCAGCCATTACAGGCAACTCGCCGCTGAAAAAATCACGTTCCAGTACTACGGAGTGATCCTTCATCTCTTCAGAGAAGTATCCAAGGGTATAGTCAATAACATCATTGACATCGTTTATTGCAATAGAATCAGGCTCTTCCTTCAAGGGCGATACCATGGCGTTAATAACGCCTTCAAGCCTTCTAACGGCCTTTATGAGCTCAAGGACATCGGGCATAATCTCTGAAGAGGGTGAGGCCTTGCGCTTTATCCTCGCGGCAAAACCTCCAAGGCAGAGAAGGGGGTTTTTTATCTCGTGGGCCAGTGAAGCCGCTATATCACCGAGGAGAAGAAGCTTCTCGGTATCGGCGAGCCTTTCGCGCGCCGCATCGGTCTCTTCGCTGAGTTCCCTGCACTCGGAGATTATCTCGGAAAATTTTATGATAGAGGTTAACTGAACAACGCCCAGGTCGAGTAACCTGCTCTTATTCGGCCTTAAGATGTTTTTTTTAACTGACCGCAGATAGAGTACGCCGTAACACCTCAAGACGTCCATTAATGGGAATACGTAGATGGTTCTGACCCCGTATAACCCTCTATCTTCAACGCCCTTGTATACGGTCTCGGCCAGTCCCCGTGTATAGGCGATAAGGGGCGTCCCGTCTTTTTTAGCGAGATAGGCAAGCCCTTCGCCCGCACGGTACGATGACTGCGCCGAGCCAACTTTCGTTGCCCCGACTTCTGCGCCTGTACCGGCATGCCCTCCGGTGGCTGTAAGGATAAACCCGGCCCTCTTCTCGTTGGTGAGGTAAAGAGCGGCGTCATCAAAAGGAAACTCCTCAAGGATAAACTCAAGGGCTCTTTTGTACTTGAAACCGGCGGCTTTGCCGGAAACAACAAGGCCGGCCATCTTTTCTGCCAGGGTGTATGACACAGGGATATCTCCTGTCAACGGGTTCTCCCATGATTAATGAGAACCGTCGGCCAAGCCACCCCGCGGTCTTGAATTGTCCGTCAAAAAAAGGCGGGGCGCTCCATCCCCTTCGTTACCTCAGGGGTTTGCTTCTTTAAGAAACCTTGCCGCCTCCTCTGGCGGCGTGGGGTTAATATAAAAACCAGAGCCCCACTCAAAGCCCGCAACCTTGGCGAGCTTGGGCATAATCTCAAAGTGCCAGTGATAGAACTGCTCGGCACCGTTCTTTACAGGGGATGTATGGAGGATGAAGTTGTATGGCGGGGAGTTAAGCACCTTGTCCATGCGCCGCAAAACATCGGGGAAGATGAGCGAGAGGTTTTCGTAATGTGTCTTCTGGCAGTTTTCGAAGCTCGAACCGTGGGTCTTGGGTAATATCCACACCTCAAAGGGCGACTTGGGAGCATATGGGGTTATGGCGAGAAAGTCCTGATTCTCCGCCACCACCCTAACACCCTGCGCTATCTCCTGCCTGATTATATCGCAGAATATACATCGTTCCTTGAAGTTATAATACTCAAGAGCGCCGTCGAGCTCCTCACTCACCCTCTTGGGTATGATGGGCATGGCAATTAACTGCGAATGACTGTGCTCCAGTGTTGCGCCTGCCGCCTCTCCGTGATTCTTGAATATGAGTATATAGCGGAGCCTCCCGTCTTTTTTCAGATCCACTATCCTGTCCCTGTATGCCCAGAGGACCTCTTCAAAATTCTTAGGGGTTATACTCGAGAGAGAGGCCAAGTGGTCAGGGGTCTCGATGATGACCTCATGTGCTCCTATGCCGTTCATCTTGTCAAATACGCCATCGCCTTCCCTGTTTATCTCACCCTCTATCTTGAGGGCGGGATACTTGTTTGGAACGACGCGGACACGCCAGCCCGGCGAATTAGCTTTACTCTCACCTGCACGGTAGGCGAGTATCTCATGAGGCGTTTTGGCTTCGTTACCGGGACAGAAGGGACAAAAACCCTGTCGCATGACGGGACGGGGAGAATCAAACTCTGATGGGCGTTTGCCCCGTTCCGTGGAAATAATTACCCATCTTCCGATAATAGGGTCTTTCCTTAACTCTGGCATAGTACGCCTTTCCTGTTTTTAAATTATATAGGGGCTGATATCAATAAAGTTACCGCCCTCCGCCCTACCCCACGCTTAACCGTGCTTTTTTTCCTCTTCTTCAGCCTCTGTCTTGCATTCGATACAACATGTGGTGACAGGCCTTGCCTCGAGCCTCTTGACGGAGATATCGTTGCCGCAGAGATCACATATGCCGTAGGTCCCCTTATCTATGCGCTCCATGGCATCCTTTACCTTGGATATCAGTTTGCGTTCCCTATCCTTCACACGCAGGATAACGCTATTGCCTGACTCCTGCGTTGCCCTGTCCGCAGGGTCGGGAAAATTCTCGCCGTCGGCCTCGGTCATGTTGCTCACCGTCTTACCCGCTCCGTGAAGAAGAACGTCAAGTTTGGCTGAAAGTATTGTTTTGAAGTATTCTCTTCTATCTTCTTTCATAGCTTTTTATTATAAACCAAAAAAATACAGGTGCAAAGGATATTTTTACCACTAAAAAAACAGGGGTTACGACCCTCCCCGGGGATAAGATCAGAGTTAACAAAGGGCAATGGGCTCAACCCCGCTTCTTCCTCCCCGAAGAAGAGGGTGTTTTTCTTTTGAAGACACCGCTCTTGCCGCCCGTCTTTTTCATAAGCCGAATGTCGGTAAGCGTCATCTCCTTGTCCACGGCCTTGCACATATCGTATACGGTCAGCGCCGATACAGAGACGGCCGTAAGGGCCTCCATCTCCACGCCTGTCTTCGAAGAGATGCGCGCCGTAGCAGTAATATCAATGGCCGGGGGTCTCTTAATGGTCCTGAACACTACGTCTATGCCTGTAATGGAGAGCGGGTGACAGAGGGGTATGAGGTCCGAGGTCTTCTTTGCCGCCATAATGCCAGCTACCCTGGCAACCCCGAGGACATCTCCTTTTTTCATATCATTTGCAAGGACGAGGGCAAGAGTCTCCTTTTTCATAAGAACCCTGCCCTTTGCCACGGCCACGCGGTCAGTGACAATCTTTTCCGTCACATCAACCATGCTCGCCTTGCCATGCTCATCGGTATGCGTTAGTTTCATGTAATCAGCCTCTCATTCAAGGATTTCCCCCGTCTCGGGCACAGGTGGGGGCTCGGTCTGCTCCACCTCCACTATAGAGCCGTGCTTCACGGTAAGGATAAAAGGTTTTTTCAGGGAACCGCCATACCTGTCAAAAGACATGGGACCGCCGGCGCCCTCATAGCCGCTCATCTCAATGAGCCTCTCTCTGACGTCTTTTCTTACCGGGATATCTGAATCAATAGCCTTGATAAGGACCTTTGCCGCGTCATAGGCCTCTGCCTCAAGCTCACCGGGGTTCCTGCCATAGGTCTCCCGGAAGTGAAGGGCAAAGATAGAGGACGATTCTCTCTTACTATCGGAGAAAAAGCCATCCACAAAGACGGCGCCACTCACAGCCCTGCCGGCAAGCTCCACAAGACGCTTCGAGTTCCATCCGCTCGAACCCAGGAGCTGAAGGTCCTCGATATTATAATACTTGATATAAGGTGTGATGAGCCCCACGGTCCCGTAGCTATCGGGTATGTATAGTGCGTCCACCTCGGCCGAGGGAAAGTATTCCTTGATAATACGCCTGCCTTCGCGCACCTCATCTGTCTCTACGCTGAAGAGTTTTTCCAGTATCTTGCCAAAGTCTTTTGTGCCGCGCTTGTAGGAACTTACGGCCGTAATCTCCCCGCCGAGCCCGTTAACGGTATCCATAAAGGCCCTTGACATCATCTGCCCGGAAAGTGTCTCGGGATATAGAACTGCAAATTTTATATTGCCAAGTACATTTACGGCGTACCTGGCCACAGCGCCTGCCTGCTCCGATGGGGCAAGTGAATTTCTAAAGACATAACCTCCCGCATCGCTAATGTCTTCTTTACGGGAGAGGGTAATGAGATTGATGCCCAGGGCCTCGGCCCTGGCCGCGCTCTGGTAGGCCATGGCGCTACGAAGGGGGCCCACGATGCCTGCCACCTTCTCGTTTTTTGAGAGTGCCGTTACGGCCTTTGCGCCCTCGGCTGAAGACTCTCCCGCATCCCTTACTACTACGTTTACGGACCTCTCTGCCGCCGGGCCAAAGACGCCCGCGGCAAGGAGCACGCCCTTAAGCGCGGCCTCGCCATAGGGGGCATACCTGCCTTTAAGGGGCAGGATAACCCCTATGGCGGGTAGCCTTGAATCCCTGAGACCCCGCTGAAGGAGAGAATCTATCTCCCTCAGGAGCACCCTGGTTTTTTCACGGAGCGCGGGCTCCACCCACCAAGAAGAGACTACGCGCTCGAGGTAGGACCTCGCCTCCACGGCGCCTCCGTTTTTGTAAAGAAGCAGGCCAAGCTCATAATAGGCCAGGTTCCCTTTCTTACTCTCGGGAAAACGATCGAGAAGGAGCTTGTATGTATTCTCGGCCTCTGTTGACTCGCCCTGCGCGGCAAGGCTCCGGGCAAGCTCAATAAGCCCGCCTGGGCCAATATCCTTAAGGGAACGCTGAGGGGCCGGCGGAGTACTCTCAAAGGACTCTGCAGGGGGCTCATCTGGCACGGTGTCTATCACAGCAGGGGGATCAGTGGAAAAAACCTGCGCGTAACTTACGGCAGGACCGAGCAGGAGGCCGGCCTGCGATAAAAAAATAATGGAAAGGATGAGACTAAGGGGGTTCATTATTCGAAGATTTCCTTTACCCTTGAGAAAAGATTCTTTGACGGATGCGCCACATCATCGCCGCTGATCCCGGCAAATTCGGTAAGGAGTTCAGTCTGTCTGCTGGAAAGCTTTTTAGGTATTAGGACCTTGATTATAATGAGCTCCTCGCCGCGCCTGCCCGTCTGAAGCGAGGCTATGCCCTTGGCTTTAAGAGAAAAAACCTTTCCGGGCTGTGTCCCGGCCGGTATCTTCAGCCTTGCCGTTCCTTCAAGCGTAGGCACATCTATCTCACAGCCAAGGGCCGCCTGCGCGATGCCAACAGGTACCTCGCATATGATGTTATCACCCTCTCTCTTGAATATATCGTGTTCCCGTACGCTCACCACCACATAAAGGTCTCCAGGGGGACCTCCCATCTCACCGGCCTCGCCCTTGCCCGAAAGCCTAAGCCTTGAGCCGTTGTCAACACCTGCCGGAACCTTGACGGATAGCTTAGTCGCCTGACGTTTTTTTCCAACCCCACCGCAGGAGGAACAGGGATTTTTAATTACCGCTCCCCTGCCTCCGCAGGTAGAGCATGGCCTTGCTATGGTAAGAAAACCCTGCCTGAAGTTGACCTGACCGGAGCCGCCGCAACGGGAACAACTCTGCACCCCGCCCGTGCCGTCTCTCGCTCCGGAGCCGCCGCAGTTTGAGCAATCTACGGTTACGGGAATATCAATCTCTTTCTCCGTGCCAAAGGCGGCCTCATCGAAGCTAAGATCAAGGTCATAGCGTAGATCAGCGCCCCGCGTGGCTGTGGGGCCGCGTCTGCCGCCGCCGAAAAAATCAGAAAAAACCTCGCCAAAGAGGTCCTCGAACCCTCCGGCTCCGCCTCCAAAACCCGCCTCTCTGTACCCGGCGCCTACTCCCGCAGTACCGAACTGATCGTACTGCATCCTCTTGGATGAGTCCTTCAAGACGCTGTAGGCCTCGTTTATCTCCTTGAACCTGTCCTCATCGCCGGACTGCTTATCGGGATGGTGCTCAAGGGCAAGCCTGCGATAGGCCTTTTTTATCTCGTCCTCGGATGCCGTCCTCGGGACCCCAAGGATGGTATAATAATCTTTTCCCATTACCCCTCTTCCTCTCTAATTCAGTGCAAAGTCCCCTTATCCGAGGACCCCTCATCATCATCTGCAGAGGCGCCTCCGGCAACGGAAACTATGGATGGCCTCAGGAGCTTATCTTTTAATAGATAGCCTTTCTGAAACTCTTTAATCACGGAACCGGGCTCTGCTCCGGCGCAGTCTTCATGACTTATGGCGTGGTGGAGCGCCGGGTCAAAACTATTTCCAACGGCCTCTATCTCCTTAACGCCGAATTTGGAGAGGGCCTTGTTCATCTGCTCGATGGTGAGCTTTACACCATCGATAAGGGAGCTAAGGTTATCACCATCCCCGCAAGAGGCGTGCTCAATGGCCCTCTCAAGGTTATCAATAGCAGGAAGAATCTCAAGGACAACGGTCTCAGTGGCGTAGCTTATATACCCGGCCTTCTCCTTTTCCTGCCTCTTCTTCAGGTTCTGAATATCCGCGCGTGCCCGGAGAAACATATCGTAATTCCTTGCCGCCTCGTCGGTCTTTTCCTCAAGAAGGAGATCAAGTGTCTTCTCTTCAGAAGAGGCCTCCGAAGACCCTTCCCGGGGCTCGGCGCAAGGCTCGTTCTCTTCTGACTCCACTACATGTACCCCTTCTTCATTTACCCTCTTTTTTTTCTTCATCTCGCCCCTTTATATATAATCATCTGCCCCGTGGCCCTGATTTAAAGACCACCTCAGGAATAAACATCTAAAGCAATTTAAAAAACCTCTACCTCTCTACACCACTCCCCGTCTACCCCCCCCTCCCCCTTTCGCCCCATTCCCCTCCTATACACCGCCCTCTATAAGGCCCACGGCATATGATAAGAGGGGCACTATTCTGGAATAATCCATCCTCACCGGCCCTATGAGCCCGAGGGTCCCTGAGATGGCCTCATCAACATGATAAGGGGCTATAACAAAGCTTAAGCCCTCGAAACCCACAACACTACTCTCGGAGCCGAGATAGACCTGAATATCCCCGCTCTCAAAACTCTTATCAAGTATCTTAACAAGAAGGCTCTTTTCCTCAAAGGCGGTAAAGAGCTGTTTCATCTTCTCAAAATCCTCGCGAAACTCCGGGTACCCGAGGATATTGGCCTGACCCTCTACGTAAAGAGAGCCCTCATTCCCCCTATCGTAACCGGTGAGGGCCAGCTCTCCAAGGCGCAGGGCCCTGGAGAGGAGTTCGTCGTAGAGGTTTTTTTCGTTTTTCATCTCCTTTACTATACGGGCCCTGAGACCCTTGACGGTAAGACCGCGGCCGATATGGCGTAAATAATTTGAGACCTTCTCAAACTCCAGTCCATCGGTCTCCGACTTGGCCTGAAAAAGACATGTGCGCGCCCTGCCTTTCTCCGGCACAAGGACAAGGAGAAGAGAGCCGCCCTCAATGGGCAGTAGCCTTATATCCCGTATGACAAAATCGTAACTGCCTGTAAGGAGGGCAAGCCCCGTGCAGTTTGTAATATGGGAGAGGGCCCTTGTGGTGCCCGTTAATACGTCTTTTATCCCCAGAAAACGCTCCGCGGAGCTGTAAAGTAGCTTTTTTTCCGCCGCACCCGGCTCCTCAAGCTCAAGGAGCCTGTCCAGGTAGAGGCGAAAGGCGCTTTCCGTGGGAATTCGTCCCGCAGAGGTATAGGGCTGAAAGAGGAGCCCTGAGCGTTCAAGACCTGCCATGATATTACGTATCGTGGCCGATGATAGACGGGGATAGTACCTTGAGGCTATGGTCTTTGAACCAACGGGTTCGGCGCTTTCTATGTAGTCCTTCACAATGGCACCGAGGACCATCATGGCCCTCTCCGAGAGCTCAGACATAAGGGCGCTGTAATCCCTTTCGTCATTCATAACAAAGATATTTCATCCCTTTTCAGTTCCATCCCGTTGTAAATCTCTTGCTGAGACTTAATATAAAAAGATATCAATGGCCGTAGGTGATGTCAAGGTCTAACGCCCTTCCTAAAGGTTTAAAAACCCCCCTATGAGACAAGGCGCAGGCATACCTCGTTGGATGTAAAAAAGGCGCTCTTATCAAGGACGACACTCTTATCATCAATATGGATAAGGCCATGGTCCTCAAGGTCACGGCACCTTGCGCGAAGTTTATCCACTTCCCCTTTACCAAAGGCCTTCCTGTATGAATCCATATCCATACCCTTCTCTAACATCCTGAGCCCCAGAAAAATGGCCTCAACCCGGGCCTCCTCCCTTGATAGAAGCTCAAAACCGGCAAGGGGCGTTCCCGCGCCAAGGGCCTTTTTGTATGGTTCTATAGAGGCCTCGTTCCAGCTTCTTCGCCCCCACTCTCCTGACCTTGAAAAGGAATGGGCCCCCGGGCCGATCCCCAGATACTCACGCCCCTGCCAATACCCCCCGTTATGTACGCTCTTAAAACCGGGCCTTGCGAAGTTGGATATCTCATAATGGAGGTAACCGGAGGCCCGGAGTCTCTTGGCGGCGAGTTCATACATGGCACACTCAAGCTCCTCGTCCATAAAGGGATTTTTCTTGAATTCCCCGTAACGTTTATAAAAAGGCGTGCCTTCCTCAATGGATAGATTGTAAAGAGATATATGGGCGGCCGATTGCGAGACTATGACGTCAAGGGTCTGGGCCCAGCTCTTCAGGGTCTGACCGGGCAGGCCGTACATGAGGTCAAGGCTCAAGTTTTCAAAGCCCGCATGCCGGGCCTCTTCCATGGCCTCAAGGGCCTCTTTCGCGCTGTGCCTTCTACCAATGGCCTTCAGCTCACGGGCCTCAAGTGACTGCACCCCTATGCTCAGCCGATTTACGCCTGCATCTAAAAAACCTTTCAGCTTACCGGGACCAGGAGGACCCTCGGGGTTTGCCTCAAGGGTGACCTCAAGGTTTTCGTAACTCCTGAAACTCTCTTTTAAGAGGGCTACGAGGGCGCCAACGGCAGAAGGCGGAAATAACGAGGGCGTACCGCCGCCAAAGTATATGGAGGTAATCCTGTGAGTACCCGGGGAAAATTCAGAGCCTCGAAGATGATATGAGAGTTCATCCCCAAATAGCTTTACCCACTCATCAGGTGAAAATCTTTTTTTTACAACAGAATTAAAGGCGCAGTAAGGGCATTTACTCCCGCAAAAGGGGATATGTATGTAGACTCCGAGGGGTTTTAGGCTCATCTGTTCTCACCATATTCAGCGGCCCGGGCGGCAAGCTCGGCCTCTCCTACACGGCCAAGAAGCCGTCCGGAGTTATCGACGATATATATCACGCCACGGGCGCGGGGAAGCTTATCCTTAAGCTCTGAAAACGTGGCCCCCGGGCCTGCGCTTATGAAGGCCTTCCCGCATACCCCCCCGGCGCTCAGCGGAGCGCGCTTCGCCCCTGCCGCCTCAGCCCCCTTACCTGCCTCACCATCAAGGGCCGGGGGTAGCGTCTTTTTTGACAATACCCCCATGAGAACGCCCTCGCCGTTAAGAACGGGCAGGACAACTTCCCCTGAGCCGGAAAAAACCTCAGAGGCGCGTTCAAGGCTATCTCCGGAGCCAAGGACGCGGATATTGATATCCATAATATTAACGGCTATCACCTGCCTCACTCCTTTTGTATATGCGATACTTTTTAATAAAATCATCGGGTCTGTAGCTGAGTTTCGCACGGCGGAGCCCCTCTATGCCAAGGTCCTGCTCTCTGTTGATAAACCTGCAAGCTTCCGGCAGTGCCCCCGCAAAGCTCTGATTAACAAACTGCATGAGCCCGGCGTAACCGGGTAGCCCTTTCTCGAAGTGCACGGCAAAGTACTCTCCCGGCATGGCCTCGCCCATGGCATAGGCAACGGGCTTACCCTCGACATAATATACATAACCCATAAGACCGAGCTCATCCATATGCGAGAGGGCAACTTTTGCTGGTCCGTAGTCGCCATATCCCTCATTGTCCCCACGCCACCCCTCAAGGACAAGCAGGGCGTCGTCAAGGGTATGGGCGCTGAGAGGCTCTGAGAGGCACTCGTACCTGGCGGTAAACCCGCGCACCCGATTTCTCTTTCTGTGAAATTTACGGCCCTCGAGCCTCGCAAGCCCTTCTCGAAGATATATATAATCAAAATTATCCTTATCCTCTTTCACGAGGTACCCCATGGAGCCAAGGGTAGCCGCCTGCGCCGGCGAAGCGTTCTTCATAAAAGAAAACTCCTCGAAGAGCCTGTCCATGGCTGAACTTCCGGGAAGGGAAAAGGGGAGCATGAAAAAACTCTCCTCGCCATCGCGGCCGATTATCATAAAGAGCCCCTCACCAAGGTCCGTTATCCTGTAGTGATGGACCTTCTGAAATAAAAAAATATTGGCAAAGGTAAACTCCGATATGCCCGTCTTAAGGGCCGAAAAATGCGGCAAAAGAATTGGCCGAAGGCTTATATCAATCGCCGAGGCCGAGGGCCATAAGGCGATACTCTGTGGTGATATACTCATAATTTTTGCCTGAAAAACCTTTTCGCTTTTTTTTATTATAACAGCTTTACACTCCATTCCGCGGCTATATTTTTACGTTACGAAAACATCTCCCCTACCTGTAACATAGGTCACAGGAAAAAAAATGCAAGAAGTGTATAACTATAATCAAGATAAGAGTTCTCACCCAGGAAGAGGGGTGCTAAGGAACAATTACGGCACAACTCTTCTTTACACTCCTCTAAAGTGGTCATAGTGACCCCTTTCATCTAACTTCCTCCTCGTAACACAGAGCCCGCGCCATAATTGGCGCGGGCTCTACTCCTTTTTATCTTCTTTTAACCACTTTCATTTTTCCTGGAGCGAAAAAAAATGCCGCCCTAATGGACGGCATCAACACATTTTGTAACCCTAACCTGGATTTATCCCCTGCCGGAGGTCCTGTAAGCAAGGATACCGCATACCCTGTTAAGGACATTACCCCTTGGGAGAAAAGAGATTATCGGTGCCCGTCTCAGTCCGAGCTTCTTAATCTCCATCCTGATAGCCTTATTTGCCTCGTCAAACTTCAGCCCCTTCCTGAAAACCTTTAGGGCCTTTATCTTCTTGCCGCTAAGAAGAAGAGTTTTTCCGAGATTCAAGTATATCTCAGGGTTATAAAATTCCTTTTCAGCGGCCAGGATACACATATTCACGGCACGGTCGTAATCCTCTTCAGATGCGGCAAGGCTAAGGGCGTAGAAGGAAATATCATTGGGGCTTAGCGAGCTTGAGAGGTTTTTCTCGAATATCCTCACAGCCTCGTCATAACGGCCTTCCCTGGCCAGCTTTACCGCCTTTTCCGGTACAAACTCAGAATTCATGGACACCTCCCTTTTCATAGAAAACTATGTAACATCACAGGAATTCATTATAGGTGTCATAGACGAGTTTGCATGTGATACTTATCACTGCGAAAGGTGATTTTTTACAAAAATCCGTGGGCAAGCGGCAAGGGGAGCTACTGTAGCCTTACCCCCGTGGCAAGGGCCTCTCCCGCCTCTGACCACTTAAGGGTCAGGACCCCCGTCTCATCAACAAGAAGGTTCAGGGTAAGGGGCTCGATATCGCCGGAAGGCAAGGTCAATTTAACGGACTTAAGGCCGTTTAAAAAAAGCTCCCTCGTATCGGTTATCTTCTGTTTAAGAAGCTCAACGCCATTTTCTTCAACCCATCGTCTCACCACAAGGGCCTCGGGGACCTCAAAAAGCTCAAGCAGTATCTCACTCTGCTCACCAAGCATGCCGGCAGGTTTTATAGAAAAGGTCTTTGATACCGGAAGGGACTCACCCTTTTCCATGACTATGCTGTAAGAAAAAGGGTTCTCCTTCGAGCCTGTGGCGTACCTTACGGCATAGGCCATGGCCAGGTGCCTGTCAACAATGTCTCTTGTGCCGTACATGGCGGCCCCCTCTCCCACGGCCGTGAGGGGACTGTGGTCAAAGACACGATTCTCACTGCAGAGCGTCGGGAATATATCACATACCTTATCCTTAAAGGACGGTATGAGAGAAGAGCCTCCTGTCAGTATGACGGCGTCTATGGATTTTTTGTGCAGTCCAACATTTTCGGCTCTTCTTAAGACATAACCGATGGTACGGTCCACAAGGCGGTAAAAATCATGGGCGTCAAGGGCCTCCTCAAGGTCATACCTCGTAAGGTCCATTATTTTCTTACCTCCCCACTCAAAGGGCACGGACTCGGCCTCGGAGAGGGCTATCTTGAGTTTTTCAGCCTTTAAGAGAAGGGCGCGGGTGATATCCCCCGTAATCCCCGCCTTTTGGGCGAGAAGCTCGGCTATCCAGAGGTCTATATCATGGCCGCCAAGGACCTGCGCCCTCTCGGGTTTGGCTATTACATTAACGCCCTTAACGCTGAGGCGCAGGACCATGCAGTCCAGCGTGCATCCGCCAAAGTCTATAATCATAATAACGCTCTCACTCTCTCCGGCCACCTGATACCCCACGGCCGCGGCCAGAGGCTCCTCGATAAACTGCACGTTCAGCCCCTTGAAGACCCTTCGGGAAATCTCATTGAGGGTGTTTTTATATGAGGCAAACCCTATAGGAACGGTTATGTACAGGATATCGCCCTTATCGGCGGAAAAGCGTTTGAACCAGCCGGGCTTTGCCACGGAGTCCTCGATATGGCTGTATAATATCTTTAAAAACCTCTCCATATGTCCCTTTGCCCCCTCTTTTTCCTCAAGGACCATCTGCTTTATATTGATAACAGGGTCATCGTCAATGACCTCGGCGCCTATGGTATCGGTGCCGCGGCTTATGACTGTGGGCACGATGGCCGCCTTGCCGTAATTTATGGAGACATTATCTATGGCAACAAACTCCGGGGGCTGGCCGGGCTTTCTCTTCATAACAAGGGTATTGCTGGCGCCAAGGTCTATGGCCACGCACCCTGTGGCCGTAGTCTCTACAACCCCACCGGTGAGGTTATCTCCGGCGGTGCACGATACGCCCCCGATAAGTACGGGCCGCGTTATCTCACGGCCATGGAAGGTCTTTTTAAGGGACTCGATATGGGTGAGTGTACCCTTCACCGCCTCTCTTAATATGGCCGGTTTTATCCATACATGGGCGTATGGCCTCAAGACATCTATAAAACGCAGGTCATTTAGCCCCTTGCCGCGCGTTTTCAGTATGGAGGCGAGCCTCTTGGCGTACTTCTCCCTCGCAAAGGTCCTTTTCCTGGAGTCCCGGAGGGTTAGCTCCTCGGCGGAGAGAATAAAGTCCACCACATCAGTAACCTCCAGGTCACCCATCCAGCGCCGTACAGTGAAAAAGGCAAGGGCCAGCGTCAGTATCTCGATAATAAGGTCATAAAAAGGCGGGGTAATGGGAATATCCCCGAGGATATCTACAAAGGCGTGCTCCCTCGCGAAATCATCCTTTGTCTCCAACGCGGCCTTGAAGGACTCCTCAAAGGCCCTGAAAAAAAGGTCCTCAAAACCCGGTTTGTCCTTTAATTCGTTGGCTATGAAATTAAGGGCGTATCTCTTGTAATATGGCTCATCGGTATGGGCGCAGGCGTCCATGGCAAGCGATACGGCCTCGCGGTAGATATCTGTAAATGGGGGGTGAAGAGGCAACTGCGCCGCCAGCCCGAGGAGGGTGTAGCCCCTGTAAAAGGCGTAGTCCTTGCTCTTCGGAAGCTCCCTTGAGAGTTTTTCCATAGAGGGCTCTTCAAATCTCGGCCTGTCCGGCAGGCCCACGGCAAGCCTCCAGGCCCAGATCCGCAGGGCCTCGAACTCATCGGTAGCGGGCATTTTTTTCGCCAGCTTCAGTAGCTCCGTTGTCCTGTGGTTATGCTCCGTAAGGGCATCGGCCGCTACGATGGTGGCCTCTATGGCCCGGGTATAAAGCGGCGTGAATGGCCCGGTGTTGGGCATGCCCTTTAAGAGCGCCATGAGAAGCTCCTCGCGGGGACGAGGTTTTTCTATGGAGTTTACAAGGTCAAAGGTGAGTTCAAAGACCTCAAGGTTCTCTATGGCCCTCGGATAATCAGTTAAGACTTCCTTCAGGGCAGAGCCTATGCCGATAAAGTCAGTGCTACCTTTGAGACCCTTTATGGTCTCTTTCATGGCCGCGCTCTTCATGGGCAATCAACCACGGGCCCAAGGCTGGCAAAACCCGTGCCCGTAAGGGAGCCATCGGCCCCTATGGTCAACTCAAGGCGGGCAGGCATATAGAAGTCATTCATGGAATAACGGGAGGAAAGAAAATGAAAGGTCTGGTTTGAGGATCCTCTGGCAAGCGCTGTCTTCTCCGGTTTCGAGGCATCAAATGGGCCGGCCACAAGGACGTCGATAAAGGGTAAGACTACGGCCATATCTTTATCGGCCTTTATCTCCTCAAGGGTAAAACCCGTATAGACAATGGCCGATAGCCCCCTGTTTTCCCTTTGCATGGCTTCAAGGAGAGCCAAAAGCCCCCGTGGCTGAGAAAAAGGCTCTCCCCCGCTAATAGTAAGGCCCTCGGCCTCCAGGGGAAGCCTCAGGATAACCTCGGAAACGGTAGTGGGTTTATTCATGCCAAACCCATGCGTCTCGGGGTTAAAGCAACCGGGACACCCGCGGGCGCACCCCTGAAAAAATACAACGTATCTTAAGCCCGGCCCGTTAACCCTTGAGAAGGAGATAAGGCCGTGCAGGTTCAATACAGTCTGCATAATCCGAATACTCCATGAGGACTCATGGAAGAGAGTCTTTACAAAAATACTACCCCGCGCCACTCCCTCTACCTGTCCTTACCCTCTATCTTTACCCTTACCCGCGTATCAAGGTCGTCCTTTTCCTCGAATGTCTCAATCTTGCCAAGATGGGCCGTAAGCTGCTCGGCAACGCTCTTGCAGTCGGAAAAGACAGTGGAGTCTATCTCCACATGGCCGTCCTTTGTAATCCTTATGCGAATATTCTTATCCATCTCACCCTACCCTTAACTTAGAGAAATTTTTTTAATAAATCCACGGTCCCATGGACCGGCGAACATCCCGCCTCCCCCCCCTGCATATTCCCCCCCTTAAAATCCCTTTAGCCTTTGAGGAGAATTTTTATCTCGCCCTCAATGGTCTCCTTTTCCTCGGCTATCTCGAAGTCCAGCGGCAGATTGTCTTTTATGGATTCCAGGGCGTAAAACTGCTT
>CAZSAY010000042.1:0-15753 GCA_964605225.1 uncultured Thermodesulfobacteriota bacterium
CGACCTTGGGGTCTGTAATAACAATCTCGAAGCTGTGCCCAAGCTTCATGGTAATGGCCTGATTGTAGGCCGAGAACATGGCAAGGGCCGTAAGCGCCGCCGAACCAATGGCAAAGCCCTTGCCTATGGCCGCCGTCGTATTACCGAGGGCGTCAAGGCTGTCCGTTATCTCACGGACGTCTTCACCGAGACCGCTCATCTCCGAGATGCCTCCTGCGTTATCGGCTATGGGGCCGTAGGCGTCGACGCTCATGATGATGCCCGTTGTGGCGAGCATACCAACGGCCGCGATGCCTATGCCGTAAAGCCCTGCAAAATGGTTGGCTACAAATATGGCCACGCAGATGGCAACAAGAGGCAGGACCGTGCTCTCAAGCCCAACGGCAAGGCCGCTGATGATGTTCGTCGCGGGCCCTGTCTCGCTTGCCTTCTCAATCCTGTGCACAGGTCCGGCCGAGGTATAATACTCCGTAATAAGCCCTATGGCGATTCCGCAGATACAGCCCGCGAAGACGGCCACATATACGGAAATGGCGACATGTGAGAGGAATGTGCTGAAAAAAGCCAAGACCAAGAATATACCGGTTGCTATAAAGGTGGAGTATCGGAGGGCGGCCGCGGGGTTGAACTTCTCAAGATAATTCATCGCCGCTATGCCTATAACAGAGGCGATAAGCCCCACCATGGCGAGGATTAGAGGATATGACATAAGGGACATGCTGGTGCCGAGCTTTGCCGAGGTCGAGCCCGCTATTACCGTGGCGCCAAGTGCTATGGTGGCGATGATGGAGCCCACGTAAGACTCGAAGATATCGGCGCCGAGCCCGGCTACGTCGCCTACGTTGTCTCCCACATTATCGGCGATAACCCCGGGGTTACGGGGGTCGTCCTCGGGGATACCGGCCTCGATCTTACCAACAAGGTCGGCGCCTACATCGGCGGTCTTCGTATAAATGCCTCCGCCCACCCTGGCAAAGAGGGCTATGGAAGAGGCCCCCATGGCAAAGCCGTTTATTACGGAAGAGGTCTCCGGGTACCCGTAAAAGTAGAAAAATATTCCTATGCCGACAAGACCGAGGCTCGCTACGGAAAGCCCCATGACAGAGCCGCCTATAAAGGCCACGCTAAGGGCCTTGCCTGCGTTTGGTTTGTACCTTTTTGCCGCCTCAGCTGTACTCACATTCGCCTTTGTGGCGCCTTTCATGCCGAAGTAACCGGCGAGCATAGAGAAGAAGGCTCCGAAGATATAGGCTATGGCAGTGGAAAAACCGATAAAGATCGTAAGGGCTATGGCCGCGCAGATAACGACTATAAAGAGTATCTTGTACTGCCTCTTCAGGTAGACCATGGCCCCGTTGTGAATAAGCTCCGCTATTTCACGCATCTTTGCATCGCCATCTGGACGGCCGATAACGATAAAATACATGATACCGGCAAGCACAAGTCCGCCAAGTCCAAGGAAAGGCGCGAGAGTAGTAAGAAATCCCATAATTTTTCTTAACTCCTTTCGTAAAAAATTTTAGATAAAAGGGGGGCGTATCATCTGGAGACCGCCCGTTAACCGCCTAATTAAACCTGTTCATCGCGCTCTCTATCCCCTCACCTATAAAGGCATCAATGGAAGACAGGGCGCGTTCAAGCATGTCTTCAAGGACCTCACGCTCCCCGGGCCTGAAGGCGCCAAGGACATGAGTGGTAAGGTCTCCGAACTCCGGCCTGCCTATGCCGAGGCGAAGCCTTGGAAAATCCGTGCCGCCAAGGGTCTCTATAACGGATGCAAGCCCCTTGTGTCCACCGCTTCCGCCCGATGGTCTTATCCTTAGAGAGCCCAGGGGAAGTTCACAATCGTCATACACTACAAGAACAGAATCAAGAGAAAGCGAAAACTTACGAAAAAAAACCCCCACGGCCTTACCGCTGAGATTCATAAAGGACATAGGCTTTATTAGCGCAACGGGGCGCCCATTAATGGAACCTCTTCCCCAGAGCGCACCGTGTCCGCGCATGGTGCACTTTATCCCGTAACGCCGCGCAAGCCTGTCAAGAAACATGAATCCCACGTTGTGACGGGTATTCTCATATTCACTGCCGGGATTTCCGAGGCCCGCGATAAGTAGCAAGTATCCTTTCCTGTATATAATGTCTTAAGGGCCTGTGGCCCCATATGCCTAAGTGAAAAATGAACAGGACACGGCACCATTTGGCCCCCCCCCCACAAAGATACCCACGGGAAGCCCCTGCGGGCTACTCCTCCTCGGAGCTCCCTTCTTCCTTTTCCTCGAAGCTCTTTGCCAGCTCTTCCGCGGCCTCCTCGCCGGTAACCACCTCTTCCTCTGCCGCGGGAGCCACGATGGAGAGCACCGTTAGGTTCTCATCGTCGGTAAGCCTCACGCCCTCGGGAAGGGTTAAATCCTTCAAGTGAATGGAATCACCTATATCAAGCTCCGTGATATCAACTTCGACATTATCGGGGATGCCCTTTGGCAGACACTCAAGAGTCATCTTTCTGACATCGTGCTGAAGTATGCCGCCGAGGACCTGCCCCTTGGCCTTGCCTGTTATATGTATAGGCACTTCAACGATAATGAGCGTACCGTAGATAACATGTATAAGGTCAACATGCTCGATGTCATTACTGACAGGGTGTCGGACTACCTCCTTGAACATGGCAGTCTTTTTTTCCTCTCCCTTGATATCAAGGGAGACAATTACATTGGCTCCGGCCGATAGATGAAGCACCCTCTCAAGCTCTTTTGCGTTGATGCTGAGCGGCAGGGTTTTTTCTATACCCGGGCCGTAAAGTACGGCCGGGGCCTGACCTTCTCTTCTAAGTTTTCGAGCCATCGCCCTACCCGTCACATCTCTTATGCCTGCCGACAGGCTTACCTCTGCGTGTTCCATTAAAATTCCTCCGTGGATATTATTATTAAGTTAGGTTGGACCGTTGCGTTCCCTGAAACAAAAATGATCTCAACTATTAGACAAAGAGCGAGCTTATGGAACCCCCGCTATGTATCCTCTTTATGGCCTCGGCAAGAAGGGGGCCTATGGAGGCTACCTTTAACTTGCCGCATGCCCTGCCGGCATCATTAAGGGGTATAGTGTTCGTCACCACCACTTCCTTTATAGGCGAGTCCTCAAGACGGCTTATGGCCGGGCCTGATAGCACGGGATGGGTACAACAGGCATAGACATCCTTAGCGCCGAACCCCACAAGGGCAGTTGCCGCCTGCGTTATTGTGCCGGCCGTATCTATCATATCGTCAAGAAGTATAGCGGTTTTACCCTCAACATCACCAACAACGTGCATTACCTCGGAGACATTGGGGCCGGAACGCCTCTTGTCTATAATGGCTATACTCGCGCCAAGCCTCTTGGCAAAGGCCCGCGTCCTCTCAACGCCACCGGCATCGGGGGAGACGATGACAACGTTCTCATCAAAGCGTGATCTGATATGGTCGAGAAGTACGGGAGTAGCGAAGAGGTTATCAACAGGTGTATCAAAAAAACCCTGAATCTGTCCTGCGTGCAGGTCCATGCAGACAACGCGCGTGGCCCCGGCGGTGGCTATAAGGTCGGCGACGAGCTTGGCCGTTATAGGCGACCTTGGCGCTACCTTTCTATCCTGCCTTGCGTAGCCGTAATAGGGTATGACGGCGGTAATGGATTGGGCCGAGGCCCTCTTCAGGGCATCGAGTATAATGAGAAGTTCCATGAGGTTATAGTTTCCAGGATAGGAGGTAGACTGAACTACATATACCTCGCGGCACCTCACGCTATCTTTAATATCAACACATATCTCACCGTCGCTAAAGGACTTGACGTTGATATTGCCGAGCTCTACGCCGAGATGAGCGGCTATCTCCGTTGCGAGTGGTTTATTGGAATTTCCTGAAAAGAATTTTATGTTCTTCATATAAATTAAGAGACCAAAGAGAAAAATGTGAAAAAACAATTTTGGCTGGGGCGGGAGGATTCGAACCTCCGATAACGGGGATCAAAACCCCGTGCCTTGCCGCTTGGCGACGCCCCAAAACTTCTTTAACGGTATGCCGCAAGCAAAAATAACACCGTTACAATAACGGCGTATTATCAATAAAGGGTCTTAACTCCCCTCCCGCCCCCCGATGAAAACCACCAGGGTTAAAACGACTCTAAGAGAAGGGCCTTCGCCGTAAGGGCATTTAATCAGCCCATCCTGCACGGTAAGAGCATTAAATCACCCCTCCCCGCCTCACGCCCCCAGCCTCACCTCTCAGCCCCCCCCGGCAATTCGCCCCTTTACAGGCCCTTTGCGAGGAAGATAGAGTTGCCGCTCCCGGAGAGGGTCTTCTTTAAGAGATTGAAGGCCCCTCTTGCCCTTTCTTCTTCCGTAAAAAGACCAAACACAGTCGGTCCGCTACCTGACATCAGCGCCCCCATTGCCCCTGATTCCAGGAGAAGCCCTTTCAGCCTCATAATCTCAGGAAACTTCCTCATAGTAACGGCCTCAAGGTCATTTGTGAGATTGTCAACAAGGGTTTTTGCGCTCTCAAAAAGCCTGTCAGAATGAAATAAGATATTATTTTCAGGCCTATTTGTCAAGTCCAAATTATCGTAAACCCACCTCGTTGAGACGGAAAACCCCGGATTTATGAGAACATAGTACAGGGAAGGCACCTTGAGACCCCGTAAAACCTCTCCCCTTCCCGTTCCTATGGCCGCGCTCTTCATTATAAAAAAGGGCACGTCCGAGCCAATTTCCGCGGCCATGTCTTTAAGCTCCTCATCGCCGAGACCGGCCTTGAGCAGTGTATTTAATGAGATGAGCACCGTGGCCGCATTGGAGCTACCGCCGCCAAGGCCCGCTCCGACGGGTATGGATTTTTCTATTTTGATGCTGATAGAGCTCTTGATATCTGTTTTTTTAAGAAAAAGGCTCGCCGCCCTAAAGGCGAGGTTCGAGCTGTCAGAGGGAATATTACTATTGGGGCACTCAAGGAAGATGCCATCGCCGTCATCTGTCTCTATAGAAATCTTATCAAAGAGTGAGACCGGTTGCATGAGGGTGTAAAGTTCATGGTAACCATCCGCTCTTTTTCCGAGTATCTTCAGTATAAGGTTTATCTTGGCGGGAGATAGGACAGAGATGCTAATCATCTTTAAGGGTCATGTCCGTTCTTTTCTTGGGGGTAACCCAACCGAAAGCGCCGAGAAAAAGCCCAAAGAGCGAAAAGTTGGTGGTGGGGTCAAAGGGGAGCTTCCACCAGCTTGGCCTCCTGGCATGTAGTTCCGCAAGATTGACAGTATCTTTTTTGTTATCACTCATGGCTGAGGGTCCCTTACATGAAAAACGGTTTTGCCGCCTTTATGGCCAGGTCAAGAAATGGCTGTGGATAGAGTCCGAGAAAAACAGTGCCCGCGGCGGTGCAGAAAAGCACGATGTTATACCAGACGCCTGTGGCCGGGTGCTCGGCCCCGGCATTGGCCTCTTTTATGAACATGTAGAAGATTACCCTGGCGTAGAAAAAAAGCGAGATGACGGTACTCACAACCCCTATGGAGGCAAGCCAGTAGTATTGCCCTTTCACGGCGGCGGAGAGGATGAAAAACTTGGCCGCGAAGCCGCCTGTGGGCGGTATGCCCGCAAGAGAGAGCATGAAGAGGGCCATGAGAAAGGCCATCACGGGCCGTGTGGAGATAAGGCCGCTATAATCGCTTATATTCTCGCCGCGCCTGCGCCCGCCTGCATCGCTACGAAGATGGGTCACGATAACGAAGGCGCCCATATTCATAAAGAGGTATACGAGGAAGTAGTACATGATACCGGCTATGCCGATATCGTTATATACGAGAAGACCGATAAGGATGATGCCGGCGTGCGTGATACTCGAATAGGCGAGCATCCTGATGATATTTTTCTGGGATATGGCCACGACGCTTCCAAATATCATCGTAGCCGCCGAGAGTATCCAGAAGACCTCGGACCACTGGGTATGTATGGCGGGAAAGGCCACGAGAAAAACACGCAGGAAGGCGGCAAAGGCCGCGGCCTTTGAACCTATGGAAAGTAAGGCCGTAACAGGCGTCGGCGCGCCCTCGTATACATCCGGCGCCCATAGATGAAATGGAAATGCCGCTACCTTGAAGCCGAAGCCCACGATGATAAGGATAATACCGAAGGTGAGGTAAGTGCCTCCCTGCCCGGCCAGTATACCCTTTGCTATCTCGTTAAGGTTGGTTGAACCGGTGGCCCCGTAGGCAAAGGCTATGCCGTAGAGGAGTACACCTGAAGAGAGGGCTCCGAGGACAAGGTACTTCAGCGCGCCCTCCACGGAACGGCTCTCTCCCGTCCTGAAGGCCACGAGGATATAAAAGGACATGGCCATGAGCTCAAGACCCACATAGAGGGTGATAAGGTCGTTGGCCGAGGCCATGACCATCATGCCCACGGTGGCGATGAGGATTATGTGATAGAACTCTCCCCTTCCCATGCCGCTCTTTTTAAGATAATCCATGGATATGGCTATGGTGAATAGAGAAGCAAGTATGAATATGACGTTAAAATACGCGGCAAATCCATCGGCAAGGACAGTTCCGCCAAAAGAAGGCGTTGTATCAATGGTACATATGGCCACCGGAAGGATGGCGAGCAGTCCGAAGATGCTGATATAACCGAGGACGGCCTTGTCCCTGCGCTTTATAAAGAAGTCCACTATGAGGACGAGCAGGGCAAGCCCGGTGGTGAGTATCTCCGGCATTATGGAGGCCACGTTAATATTCAAGTTCAATAGATCCATCTCTATCTCTTCGCTCTCTTAAGATGATTCAAAGGGTTATTATTTATCATGGCCAGAGTCTTCGAGGCCTCTTGAGCCTGCTCTGCGATATGATAATTATGTTCCACCTGGCCTACAAGCTTCGTAATAGAAGCGTCCATGGCGTGGAGGAAGGGCCTTGGAAAGAGGCCTATCCAGAAGATAAGGATTGTGAATGAGAGGGCCGTTACTATCTCGCGGCAATTCAGGTCCTTAATCGTATGATTACCGATATAGGAGTATTCGCCGAGAAAGACCCTCTGGAAGAGCCAGAGGATGTACACGGTGCCAAGGAGCACTCCAACGGCCACTACAACGGCATAAAACCAGTGTGCCTTGAAGGCCCCTATAAAGACAAGGAGCTCGCCTATAAAACCGTTTGTAGAGGGCATGCCCATTGACGAGAGGGCAACTACAAGGAAGAAAAATCCGAATATCGGCATACGTTTAAAGAGCCCCGTGTAGTCGCCTATCATCCTCGTATGCGTTCTCTCGTATATCATGCCCACAAGGAGGAAAAGCGCGCCCGTGGAGACGCCGTGGTTTATCATCTGTACGAGTCCGCCCTTGATGCCCTCAACATTCAGCACAAAGACACCGAGCATGACAAAACCCATGTGGCTGACGCTGGAGTAGGCGATAATCTTTTTTATATCCTTCTGCGCTATGGTAACGAGGGCCCCGTAGATAATGGCGATGAGGGATATACATATCATGAAGGGTGAAAAATAGAAACTCGCGTTAGGCAGAATCGGCAGGCTGAAGCGCACGAAGGCGTAGGTCCCAAGCTTCAGGAGCACTGCCGCGAGGATGATACTGCCCGCCGTAGGCGCGTCGGTATGGGCGTCGGGTAGCCATGTATGCAAGGGGAACATGGGCACCTTTACGGCGAAACCCAGTGCAAAGGCAATGAAGATCCAGAACTGAATAGCCGGGGCAAGGGGCGTAAGAGAGAGTATCGTCGAATCAAAGGTATAAACCCCCGTAGCGCTACCGTGATAATAGTAGAGGGCTATCATGCCAATCAGCATGAAGAGGCTTCCAAGGAAGGTAAAGAGAAAAAACTTTATGGCGGAGTAGAGTTTTCTCTGCCCTCCCCAAATACCTATTATAAAGACCATTGGCACGAGCACCGCCTCCCAGAAGCAATAGAAAAGGAAGAGGTCCTGGGCCATGAAGACACCAAGAGAGCAGGTCTCCGTAAAGAGGAATAGGGCCATATAGCCCCGCAGCCTGGTCTTGATATCCTTCCATGAGGCGAGTACGCAGACAATGGTGATAAAGGTGGTAAGAAGTACGAGGAGCAGGCTTATGCCGTCTACTCCCATATAATAGGAGATGCCGAAGGACTTTATCCAGACGGACTTCTCCACCCACTGAAGACCCGGGTTGGAGGCGTCAAAGGTAAAGGGCAGGTAGAGCGATAGCAGAAATACTACGCTTGAGAAGACAAGGGCCGTCCACCTTATGAGGACCTTATCCTCTTTTTTCAGGAACAGAATAATAATGGCGCCAAGGGTCGGCAGAAAGGTCAATATGGAAAGGATGGGCCACGTAGTGGTGCTCACCTCAACAGGTGTCATCTTGGCCCTCCTTTCTCGCTCTGCGCCCCAAGGGCGGCGCGGTCCTCATTATGATTCAAAGCCAGCTCCATGGCCTCGGTTTTCCCGTGATTTGCCTCTACCATGGCAACAAGGTGAGAGGTGGTTGCCTCTGTGTAGCTGAGGATATGTTTCGGATAGACGCCTATCCAGAAGACAAAGACGATTATGCCCAGGAGCATTACTACCTCGCGGGTGTTTACGTCTTTCAGCGCATTGTTCTCGACCCGTGTTATCTTGCCAAAGAGTACCCGCTGTGACATCCACAGCATATAAGCGGCGCCGAGGATGACACCTGTCGCGCCGAAGATAGCGGCCACGGGGCTTGATTTAAAGAGACCCAGGAGTATTAGAATCTCGCCGATAAAGCCGTTGGTGCCGGGTAGACCTATGGACGAGAGGACTATTATCATAAAGAGCGCCGAGTATACCGGCATGACCTTTGCTATACCGCCAAAATCGGCTATCTGCCTCGTATGCCTGCGCTCGTATATGATGCCTATGGCGAGAAAGAGCCCGCCTGTGGAAATTCCGTGATTTATCATCTGCAGGACGCCGCCGTCTATTCCCTGCCGATTGAGGGCGAAGATACCGGCCATGACAGCACCGAGATGGGCAACGCTTGAATAGGCCACGAGTTTCTTCACATCAGACTGCGCCATGGCGAGTAGCGACCCGTATATTATGCCTATTACGGCAAGCGTTATGACATAAGGGGCAAAGGCGACCGTGGCATCGGCCATAAGCGGCAGATTGAACCTCAGAAAACCGTAGGTCCCCATCTTAAGAAGCACGCCAGCAAGGATGACGCTACCTGCGGTAGGCGCCTCCACATGGGCGTCGGGCAGCCACGTATGGAAGGGAAAGACCGGTACCTTGATGGCGAAACCGAGGAAGAAGGCAAGGAATATCCACCACTGCAGGTTGTAGGGATAGACCACCTCATAGAGTTTCAGGAGGTTGAAGGTATACTCACCTGTAATATGACCGTGTGAAAAATATAACGCCAGTATGCCTACGAGCATGAAGACACTGCCGAAGAGCGTATAGAGGAAAAACTTGATATTGGCGTAGAGCTTTCTCGGGCCTCCCCATATACCGATGAGAAAATACATGGGGATAAGCCCTATCTCCCAGAAGAGGAAGAAGAGTATCATGTCCATGGAGACAAATACGCCCACCATGCCCATCTCAAGGATGAGCATATACATCATATACTCCTTAACCCTCTCCGTAACGGCCGACCACGAGCAGAGGACGGCTATGATGGAGAGAAAGGTGGTAAGGAGCACAAGGGTAAGGCCTATGCCGTCCATGCCGAGAAAATAACTCACGCCTATGCTCGGTATCCAGGAGCCCATCTCCACGAACTGCATCTTGTAGGTGGAGGTATCGAAGGCGATAAGCGGAACAAGGGAGATAAAGAAGTTGATTATGGTCACGCCGAGGGCCACCATTCTAAGCACGTCTTTATTTCTGGCCGGGGTCAGGGCGAGTATCACGGCGCCTATGGCCGGCACAAATATAAGGACGCTCAATATGGGGAAATGCAGTACGTTATCTATCATATTCTATTTTCTCTTTTGCCTTTTGCTTCTTTATCATCCCTTACCGCAACCTTACATCAGGCCCTCAGCCTATCATGGCCCGTACTATAAGGACTATTACGCCGAGGATGAATACAAGTGCGTAGTTCTGTAGATAGCCGCTCTGTAGCCTGCGCCAGATACCACTTTTTACGCTAACAATAGTTGACATGGAGTTTATCAGGCCATCTACGATGTAGATATCGAACTTATGTGATAGCCACGAGACAAGCCTTGTGCACCACGCGGCGCCGTTGACAATGCCGTCGATGATACCGAGGTCAAAGGCCCAGCACCAGGCGCAAAGCCTCTTTATTGGGTTTATTATGAGGGCGTCGTATATTTCGTCTATGTAGTACTTGTTGTAAAGGAGTTTATGAAGCCCACTGAAGGAACGGGTGATGTTTTCAGGTTTCATAAATGAAGGGGCCCCGGAGCTCATGGGCGCGTAGTACATGAGCGCCGCGAGGAAGATCCCGAAGACTCCCACGCAGACGGAGACGGCCATGAGGATATATTCCGTACTGCTGTGGGCGGCCTCTTGCGCCACATCGGCGATATGCGCTCCTCCCGTTGACATAGCGGCCATGGCTACATGGGCGCCGTGAGTAACTGCCGCGGCCGCGTGCTCGGCTCCATGGCCGAATACAGGGCTCAAAAAGTGATGAAGCCTTGAGCCTCCTTCGAAGAACGGCACACCCACCACACCGCCCACTATAGCAAATACGGCAAGTACTATCAGTGGAGTAGTCATTGTGGAAGGCGACTCATGGATATGCTCCTTTGTATGCTCATCGGCGCGGCACTTGCCGGAAAAGGTCATAAAGACCTGACGGAACATATAGAAGGCCGTGAGGAAGGCCGTAAAGAGCCCTACGGCCCAGATGACGTAATGGCCGCCGCTGAAAGACTCCCAGAGTATCTCGTCCTTACTCCAGAATCCGCTCAAGGGCGGTATCCCTGAAATGGCCAGCGCTCCGATAATAAATGTAGTTGAGGTTATCTTCATACGCGAATGCAGACCGCCCATCTGCCTCATATCCTGCTCATCGGACATGCCGTGTATGACACTGCCGGAGCCGAGAAAGAGGAGGCCCTTGAAAAAAGCGTGCGTCATGAGGTGGAAGACACCGGCGGTGTAGGCGCCGAGCCCAACGGCGGCGAACATGTAACCTAATTGACTCACAGTGGAGTAAGCGAGAACTTTTTTGATATCATTTTGCACAAGCCCTATGGTGGCGGCGAAAAGGGCCGTAAAAATTCCCACTATGGCCACGGCGTGGCCCACGGAGGGGACTGCGGAGTAGATGGCGCTGTTACGGGCCACCATGTAGACACCGGCGGTTACCATGGTTGCCGCGTGTATAAGGGCCGATACGGGAGTAGGGCCCTCCATGGCGTCGGGTAGCCAAACATAGAGGGGGAACTGCGCTGATTTACCCACGGCGCCCACAAAGAGGAGCGCCGCCACAAGGGTAAGGGTCCCGTGGCTGAGGTGGTGTATATTTGCGAAGACCTCTTTATAGCCAAGCGAATGTATGCCGTGAGCCGAGAGGCTCCAGAAGAGGACGAAGAGACCGAGGATAAACCCGAAGTCTCCTATCCTGTTTACGACAAAGGCCTTCTTGCCTGCGTCGCTGGCGGATTTTTTATGATACCAGAACCCTATGAGGAGGTACGAGCAGAGCCCCACGCCCTCCCAACCCAGGAACAGGACGAGATAGTTGGAGCCCAGGACCAGCATGAGCATGAAAAAGACAAAGAGGTTCAGGTAGGAAAAATACCTGTTGGAGCTGGACTCGTGATGCATATATCCTATGGAGTAGACGTGGATAAAGAAACCAACACCCGTTACAACAAGTATCATCAACGTGGATAGCGGGTCCACGAGGAAACTTATGTCGATATGAAAGGCCCCGCTCGTAATCCATTGAAATGCCAGCACCTCTACGGATCGCTCCGCCGGCTCCATGGCAGTAAGACCTATGAAGACAGAGATGGCCACGAGGAAAGAGAGCCCTATGGATATACAGGCGATAACCCCGGCGGTTTTTCTGGGCATACGGCCGCATAAGATGCCATTTATAATGGCGCCTATGAGAGGAAAGAGCGGTATTAGCCAGACATATTCAATCATAAACAACTAACCCTTCAGTTCGTCAAGTTCGTCGACGTAGACCGTTTGTCTGCGCCTGTATACGCAGACGAGGATGGCAAGCCCTATGGCCACCTCGGCGGCGGCGACGGTAATATTAAAGACAACGAATGCGAATCCGTTAAGGTTGCCCGTAAAATATGAGAAGGCCGCAAGGGCGATATTCACGGAGTTGAATACCAGCTCAAGCGACATGAGCACGACGAGGATATTACGCCTTATAAGCACGCCCGCTATGCCTATGAGAAAGAGCAGGAAACTTAAGACGAGAAAATGTGTAAGTGTAGGCGCCATTATTTAATAACCTTTGCCTTGTCCTTCATTACGAGCACCACCGTGCCGATAAGGGCGATAAGAAGAAGCAGTGAGACTACCTCAAAGGGAAATATGTACGTTGTATAGAGCGCGCGTCCTATGACCTCGGTGTTTTTCGCCAGGGCCGCCTCTTTAAAGGGGGCTCCCGGAGTAGAGGCCTTCCCTGAAAAGAGCAGGAGCCCCGAGACCATAAAGAGCAGGCCAAGGGCTATAAAGGCCGGTATGGACTGGCCGTGGAACTTATCGCCAAATTTTTCATTCCCCACGCCGAGGACAAGGATGGCGAACAAAAAGAGGACCATCACCGCGCCGACGTATACAAAGACCTGTACAGCCGCGAGAAATGGCGAGCGCAGGAGGATAAATATCGCGGCAACCTGCAGTAGGGATAAAATGAGAAAGAGGGTGCTGTGTATAGGGTTACGCGCCAGAACCACCGAGGCGGCGGCAAAGACGGCTATAACGGCGAATATGTAAAAAAATATCTGTTCCATAATTTCCTGTGGCTTAAGACTCTTCGGTACGGAGGCCTTATAAAATATCAAGCATCTTTAGTATCCCGGCCCATTAAGTCGCCGGGGCCAACCTGAACCGCCTTTAGTATCCATACTCATTAAGTCGCCGGGGCTCACCTGAACCGCCCCTTTAGTTTCCTACCTGGTTGATATACCGGCCCTTTTAATATGCCGGCCCCTTTCGTATTTCGCCCCGTTCTTATTCCCCGTTATTTTACCCCGGTCCCCCTATAAATCTCCCACAAGCCGCCGGTCCCGGCAAGCTTGCCGACGGCTCCCTTACCAGTGCATTTTTTTAAGGTTTCCAAGGTCGGCCACGACCTTGATGCCTTCCTTATTCCTTATGAACTTTGCCTTTGCGATTCCCCCGCCTGTGATGTGCTCAGGTATGGACTCGGGGACGAGGAGCTCTTCTCTCTCATAAACGGTCTTCGTGATGTCCGAGGTTGAGAGCTCGTACTCTCTGCCGAGGCGCACGGCCCGTGTGGGGCAGGCGTCCTCGCAGTAACCGCAAAAAAGGCACCTTACAAGGTTAATCCTCCAGACCTTCGCCACCCTGTCGGTAATACCCCTGCCTGTATCATCCTCCATGGGTATGACGGTGATGCAGTCTGTGGGACAGGCCTTTGAGCAGAGCTCACATGCCACGCAGAGCTCCTTACCCTCAGAGGTGCGGTTAAGGGTATGCCTTCCCCTGAAACGCTGGTATGGTATCCATTTTTCCTCATCAGGATACCTGATGGTAATAGGCTTTGAAAAGAGATAGCCAAGGGTTACGTGGAGCCCCTTTATAAAATCTATAAAGAGGGCGCTCCTGGCAAAATCCTTTATCTTCTTTCCAACGCCGCATCTGCAACTCATAAAAACACACCTCAAAAGACTATAAGAAAAGACCTATATCCTCATGAACCCCGTTATAAGTATATTCACAAGGGAGATTGGTATGAGAATCTTCCAGCCTATATTCATAAGCTGGTCATATCTGTATCTTGGCAGTGTAAACCTTACCCACATGAAAATATAGATAAAGAAGGCCGTCTTCAGCACAAACCAGAATAGCCAGATAAAGGCTATGGGCACAAAATCAAGGGGAATATCCACAGGGGGATTCCAGCCGCCGAAAAAGAGCACCACGGAGAGTACGGAGATACTGACAAGGGCGATGTACTCGGCGAGCATGAAGAATGAGAACCTCATGCCGCTGTACTCTGTATGGAAACCCGCGGCCAGTGTGCCCTCGTCTTCGGCGAGGTCAAAGGGTACGCGGTTTATCTCCGCCGTTCCGGCGACGATGAAGATAAAGAACCAGATAGGCCCAACGGGCAGATAGAAAAAGTTCCAGTTCCAGAACCCTCCGCCCTGACTCCTGACGATATCGACGAGGCTAAGGGAATTTGACATCATCACAACGCCTACGGCGGCAAAAGAGAGCCCAAGCTCGTAGCTAATCATCTGCGCCGCGCTACGGAGCCCTCCAAGGAGGGCGTACTTGCTGTTAGAGGCCCAGCCGCCAAATATCATGCCGTATATCCCAAGCCCCCCGATTGCCAGCACATAGAGGAGCCCCACGTTCATGTCCGTCACGTAGAGGTTTATCTCCCAGCCGACAAGAGGCACTGTCCACGTATCCCCAATGGGTATGGCCACAAAGACAGCGAAGGCCGGGATCATGGCGATAAGGGGCGCGAGCTTGAAGAGAAACTTATCTGACTTATCGGGGACGATATCCTCTTTCAAGAGGAGTTTCACCGTATCGGCAATGGGTTGCAGGATACCGTGAGGCCCAACCCTGAAAGGACCGAGACGGGCGTGAATATGTCCGGCCACCTTTCTCTCCAGCCAAGTAAGCGGCATGGGCAGAGAAAAGAGTATCATGGTGAGGATTCCTACTTTTATCACCAGGACAAGAACCGTCAATATAAGGGCTGTATCTATCATATCCTATCGTCCGAAAATATTATCACAAGGGGCGTAAAACTCGCCACTGGGCCACAACGGCTTAATTGAACCGCTTTCTGCCCCACATGTAGTTTATCATCTCCATATACCGCGAGTTCATGCCGCGGACAATGGCGTGTATGGTAAAGACTATGTTTTTCATTAGCTTATAAACTATCCACGGGTGTCCTTCTATGATGGTCTCGAAGTCTTTTCTGTTTATGACATAGACCTTGAGGTCCGAGATAGCCACGATGGTAGATGTATGAGGCCGGCCGTCAAGAAAACTCATCTCGCCGAATATTTCGCCCTCTCTCATGATAGTCAGCGTAAAGAGCTCTCCGTCAGGGGCGGTCTTGCAGGCCTTGACCTCGCCTTTTTTGATTATATATATGGACTGGCCATCCTCTGTTTCCTTAAAGACGGTATCACCGAGGTTATAACTCGCCTTGCGCGTCACGCCGGCAACGACCTTTACCTCGTCATCTGTGAGGTCAGCAAAGAACTGTTGCTCTCTTAAGAGTTCAGGATCTATCATGGCACACTCCCAGCCCCTGAAAAAAGGGTTTTTTTAACTATGACATCTATAAAAACTTATCTATCAGCAATCTCTATCGTAAGCGCCCTGCCTTTCACGCCTTGCGCCCCCGGACGCCCCTTTTTGCCCCATGCTACGCCTTAAACCCATGCTACGCGCCCTTTTGCCCCCGCCCCGAAATGCCACCCCTTCTCGCCCCCATATGTCCTTCCCGCCCCCCACCCCCTCTCCCTCCCCGTCCCTATTCCGCACTAAGCTGTCCGCTTTGAGCATAGATTTGTTGATCAGAGTAAAGATGATGCGGTCCA
>CAZSAY010000043.1:0-10763 GCA_964605225.1 uncultured Thermodesulfobacteriota bacterium
TGATAGAAAAATTATACCATGGGGGCTAAAGAGAATAAATCAGAGCTTCCTTAGTTTCGTCCTCGCCGTTATAGAAGATTTTTCTCTTAGACCGGATACAAGCATACCCGTGTTGCCGGGGCCGGGCTCTGTGGCCGAGAAAAAGAGAAAATACAGGATATAAAAGGCGGTATCTTTCCCGCGCTTATCCTCCACGTACGGCACCCCTCATATGCCTTTCGTTACCCTTTTCGCGCTCTCTTAAAAGCCCTCTCCACTGCCGGCCCTATGGGCTACGTGTCCCAAGACGATAAGATTGCCCGTCATAAAGAATTTATGATAAAATAAAAAAATCCGTTATTTTCAAGGCCAAATAAAAACCATAGTCACAAGGGGTAGAGCCCCGCTATTGGGGAGATAAAGAGATGTATGAACTTACCATCAAGACAGAGTTCTCATCGGCACATAACCTTCGCGGTTACGATGGGGCCTGCGAGAGGCTTCACGGCCATAACTGGCGCGTTGAGGTCTCCGTAGAGGCCGAAGCCACGGGGCCCATGGGTTTTGTCATGGACTTTAAGGAATTAAAGAAAGCCACGGCCTCCATAGTAGAGAGGCTCGATCATAGATACCTTAATGATACCCCGCCCTTTACGGAGAAAAATCCCTCGGCGGAACTCATAGCAAGATTTATACACGATGAGCTCTCCATGGTTTTACCGGACAAGGATGGCGTTCGGGTATCGAAGGTGCGCGTATGGGAGTCCGATACGGCGGCGGCCTCATACAGAGAGGATAGAAAAGATAATGAGTAAAAAAGCCCTGTTAAAAGACGTTCAGGCAGAGCCTGATTCGAGAAATCTTTACATCGACAAGGTGGGGGTAAAAGACATACGCTACCCCATCGTTGTCCTTGACAAGAAGAACAAAACTCAGCACACCACGGCGTCTATAAACATGTACGTGGACCTGCCCCATAGTTTCAAGGGTACGCACATGAGCAGATTTGTAGAAATCCTCAACGAATACAGAGGAGAGGTAACGGTACGAAACTTTCCGGAGATACTCAAGAGGATGCTCGGCAGATTCACCGCCACAACGGCCCACCTTGAGGTGGAGTTCCCGTATTTTATAGAAAAGACGGCCCCCGTATCAGGGGCAAAGGGGCTCATGGAGTATATGTGCAAGTATAGCGGCACACTGGGGGAAGGCGATTCACGTGACCTTGTCCTTCAGGTAGTGGTGCCTGTATCCACGCTATGCCCCTGCTCAAAAGAGATAAGCGAACGGGGCGCCCACAACCAGCGCGGCCTTATCAAGGTGGCCTTCAGGTTCAGGGATTTTGTATGGATAGAGGATATTATCCAAAAGGTGGAGGAATCTGCCTCAAGCCCTGTTTACTCCCTCTTGAAGAGGGTGGATGAGAAGCGCCTTACAGAGCAGGCCTATGACAACCCCATGTTTGTAGAGGATATCGTCCGGGAGACGGCCCTTAACCTGATGAGCGTAAAAGAGATAACGTGGTTCAGGATAGAGGCGGAGAACATGGAGTCTATACACAACCACAGCGCCTACGCCTTTTTAGAGAGGAAGCTGTAAGCTCAGGGCCCTTACATGAGCCCGCCCTCATTTCATAAAAAAACCTGGCAGGGGGCTAAATCTCCCTTCCAGGCCACTTGAGATATCCATACCGCAAGACTAACTGCCAACTTCCCTATCCCCTAATATTGCCCCCTTACATCCCTTGACCCTTTTTTACCCTTATCATGCCTCTCGCACCACTTGCCCCTTTTTGTCCCTATCACGCCCCTTTCTCCATTACGCCCCCCTTATTACCCCATCATGCCATCTGTTTATATCGCCCCTCTTGTATATTATACCCCGTAGTATATCGCCCCCGTAGTATACCCCCCCCTTATTATGCCCCCTTTATGGGCCCTTTAGCGCTTGGCGATGATGTCTTTTACCTTTACCTTGAGCTCATCTACCCAGAAGGGGTTGCCTTTCTGGATAAAATCCTTTACATGCATCTCAAACCACTTGGGGTCAAGGGCGATATCATCTACAAGTTCCTTTCCCGTAACCACTATGGCAGGTATATTCACCATGGCGGAGGCCTTTTTCAGGACCTCCTCGCCGTCCATAACGGAAGGCGGGTCGTTGGGACTTCTAAGGTACAGGTCAACAACAAGGAGGTCTATCTTCTCTTTACCAAGGGCCGCCATGGCCTCTTCGCCGTTTTTTACTATAATCAGCCTATTTGTCTCGTCTTCAAGGCTGTTTTCCACCATTTTTCGTGAGAGGGCGTCGTCTTCCACTACGAGTATGGTAGAGACGGAGGCCTTTGTCTCGGCCTTCTCCGTGGAGCCGGCCCCGGCCTCAGGCACATCGTGATCAAGGAGACTGAGATCGTTGTTTGTATCAATGGCGAAAGCGCCTGTCTCAAATTGCGGGGGCGCTTCGGCCACGGCCTCTACGTCAAAGCCCTTGGCCACTTTTTTTACAAGATATGTGCGGCCGCACTTTATGCATTTGATGGAGATGCCCTTTTCCCATTCAGAAGCGTCTTTAAGGGGTATCCATAGCCTGAAACGTGTCTCGCAGGCGGAACACTCTATGATAAGGGGTTCTTTTTTTTCTTCCATGACGTTGGTATAATCCCGGATTAGGTTAGAATGCCTGAATCTTTAAGAGGGGAATATGACCGTGGTGTGAACTCAGCACATACTGTAACGTAATAAGGCGTAGATTGTCAATATGATGGTTTTATTGAATAAGATCGCGACTTATCTGGCCCTGAAGCCGCCTACGTTGCCTATGCCCTTGAGGCTGAAGGATATAAAGACAATATTTTCCTCAAGTGTATCGGAAAAGGTCAATTCGGCGCCCCAGCATTGGTGGTTATAGGAGGCCTTAAGGGTATTTTCAATGGCCCGTTTTTCATCCAGTGAGTATCTCTCCGTAAAGGAGGCATCAAGGGCCTGGTTGATGTGCACCTTCAGGGAGCCCTCGATAAAGTTTGTTGAGTCTCTGACAAACCTGTGTGAGACGCTGAGTGCGTCTCCTCGCGAATCATTGAGATCAAGGTTAATATCGTAGCTCGAGGCCTTGTTGTCATAGACATTATACAATATCTTCCCCGTAATCTTTGAGTTTAAGGTAGGTTTAAGTATGGCCTCGGCGGATATATCGGAGAAGGGCCTTCTTTTGTCCGTGGGCGAGACGAGGTCCCTCATGGCCTCGTGTATATCATAACTCTCCAGGAGCTCCAAATACACGTAGTCATGATAGTAGACCGCTCCATCAGAGGAGCGCCGCCCCGTAAGTATGGAGTTCAGAGAATAGGTGACAGTATTGCTCGCGGCTACGAGGTCAACGGAGTCAAAGGATGGGAGGGTGTCCTGGTTGGCCTCGGGAATATAGACGTAGCTGAGTTTTGGCCGTATTGTATGTTTAAAGGCATCCACTTTTTTTCCGTTACGGTGAAAGGTCCTGCCAAAGGTAGTTGTAAGGTCTGAGGCCACCTTGTAGAGGTATCTGTCCACGTACCTGCCGCCGGCGTTTTCCTTGACGAGATATATCGTGCCCCGGGGAGTAAAAGAGGTGTTAAAGTCAAAATACCCGCCGGGGCTAAAGGGCAGGGATATCCTTGGCTGAAGGTCCAGGCGTTGCCCGGTGGTGCCCTCGGACCTTGAAAAATTGATAAAGGACGAGGAGAGGGAACGGTAAAAAGGCGTCCACGGTATTTTTTTATCAGAGGCGGTAAAGCTTATCTCCGGCAGTTTTCTAAGCGTTGTGGAATCGTCATCTATCAGGAGGTTGTCAAATACCCTCAACTGTGCCACGAGGCTGTAGACAGACCAGTTTTTGCTTATGGATACATTGCTCTCAAGGCTCTCTATGCTTTTGTCCTCGGATTCTCCAAAGTCCACGAAGTACTCGTCATCGCTTACGATATTAATATGGGCCCTGATGTTGAAATTCGCCGATAGTAACTCCCTGTGGTCGAACTTCAGTTGCCATCTCTGACTGGAAGCGCTCTTTGGTCTTATAAGGTTATTAAGGCCGTTTCTGAACTCCCTGACCCTGTTGATATCCCTTTCCGAGTAGTCGTAGAAATAGAGGTTGCCGCTACTCCTGGCCGTGCGGATATACCTGTACTCAAATCCCCCTCCGAAACCGCGCGCCGTCTCCACATCGAGATAAAATGTGGCGTCCTGGCTTCTTGATATGGCCCAGAAAAAGGCGTTTTTCAGGACAAGCCCGCGAAGTTCAGAGTATCCGGGGCTTGGCAGAAGAAAGCCGCTCTGGCGCTCTCTCTGAACGGCTATCCTCAGGTAGGGCGTATATAAGACGGGATAGTCCTTGATCCTGAAAAAGGCGTGTTTTGCATGGAGATATCCGCCAAGCGTGAGGTCCGCCTCTTTGGCGGAAAAGCTCCAGGCACGGCTACGCCCCTTTGCCGGACAGTCGCAGGTGGAGTAGGATATGTGTTTGCCCTCGTAGCTCTTCTTGCCTGTTTTTTTGAGGGGGTCACCAGAAATATGTATATTGTCCCTCTTGTAGAATATCCTGCCGTTGGCTATTACTGCTGTATTTTTCTTAAGATCTATCCAGAGGTCCGAGCCGCGTACGGTATTGCCGTCCTCGTCGTGTATCAAGGTCTTTCCGGCGGTGCGCGCCTTTCCGGCGGCCACGTTCATGATGATTCCCTCTGTCTCCATGGTAACGCCCTGTTGCTTAACAATTACGTTGCCGTTGGCATAGTAGGTCTGGGCCGTTTTGTCAAAACTCAGGAAATCAGCGGTTATCTCAACGGGCACGTCTTTTTTAAAGAAATCTTCTCTCTTCCCGGCGGCCCGGGAAGGGGAGGTTTGGAGAACAAGGATGGCCGTAAGGACAAACACGGCCAGCGGCTTAAGGAGATTTTCGTATCTATTCATTTTACCATTATATTTAAGGGACCTCTTCATGAGGTCTAGAAAAAATCCTCAGCCCAGAGCGGCCCCTTTACGATCCCTGGCTTTTTCCAGAACTTCACGGTGCTTACTGAAAAAATCTCTTGCCTCGCCAACGACAAAGATGGAACCTGCTACAACGATGACCCCATGGGCGGGCACATCCGAGAGGGCCGAACTAAGGGCCTGTTTCAAAGAGGGCTCTTCTTCACACTTTTTTTTGAATTCCCCGGCCTCCCTCTGTAACAGTTCAAGGGGAGCGGCCCTCTCCATGTTTGCCTTTGTAAGTATAACCCTCCCTGCAAGGGGCATAAGGTGATTTAAGATACCCCTGATGTCCTTATCTTTCGAGATGCCTACTACAAGGGTGATACTCGCGGGTAAGGGAAAATATGCTCTTATGGCCGCCCCAAGGGCGCGCGCCCCGGCGGGGTTATGGGCGCAGTCCAGTATAACAGGCGGCGTGGTAGAGATATACTCGAACCTGCCCGGCCAATCTACACGGAGGAGCCCCTCTCTCATGGCCCGCTCGTTTATGGCAGGGTAAGATGGGCGAAGAGACTCAAGGGCGGCCAGCGCGATAGCGGCGTTTTTGTGCTGGTACGCTCCAAGGAGCCCGAGCTGAATCCCTTTCATGGAGATATGAACTCCCGAATAATCAAAGCGCTCCCGCGCCGCGCTCTCATAGTTGAACTCATGACCAAGCCTTAGCGGAACTCTCTTATTAATCTCAAGGGCCCTCTCTTTGATAAGGCAAGCGGGGCCCCGCTGCATGACCCCCGAGATAACCGGAACGCCTGTTTTAATTATACCTGCCTTTTCGGCGGCTATTGTCTCAAGGGTGGCGCCAAGATAATCGCTGTGATCAAAGGCCACGTTTGTGATGATGGATACAAGGGGAGTAGCCGCGTTAGTGGCGTCAAGGCGGCCGCCCAGGCCTGTCTCCATAACCGCTATGTCTACCCTTTGTTCCTTGAAGTAGACTAAGGCCATGGCTGTGGCTACCTCGAAAAAGGTGGCCTCAAGAGCAGACTCTGATTCGAGTTTTTTGGCGCCCGCCAGTACTGAATGCGCAACCCGGCAAAGGGCCTCATCGGAGATATCAACGCCGGATACCCTGAAACGTTCGTTGAACCTCACAAGATGGGGAGAGGTAAAGAGCCCTACTCTGTAACCCGCCTCGCTCATTACAGAGGCAATCATCGCCGAGGTGGAACCCTTGCCGTTTGTTCCTGCAACATGGACTACGGGAACATCATTTAGAGGACTACCAAGTATACGGAGAAGGCCATTGATGGTCCTAAGACCCGGCCTTATCCCCAGCCTTTTAAGCCCGTAAAGGTAATCTATGGTCTCTCTGTATTGAGGGTTCATCTCTTATACACGGATTCCGGCTAAAGTGATTATTATAAAAAAAGAAGGGTTGAGGTGCGAGGCAAAAGTTTACTCTTCAGGAAAGGTCTTTTTAAAAAAAATTTCTCTCCCTACTTTCTTTTGGAAAAAAGAAGGTAGGACAAAGAAAACCAACAGGGATTGGACTTGCCATTATTAAATATACATCAACTGACCTACATGCCTGGAAAAAAATAGGACAAAAAACCTTCCGCTTTCTTTTGGAAAAAAGAAAGCTTGGCAAAGAAAACCAATATGGGAACATCCGTATTGCTTCTTAAGTTTCTCCCTCGCCCCGCAGGAAAAAAGAAAGCCTGGCAAAGAAAACCAACAGGGGATGGCTTACCTTTATTAAATCTCCGCTATGTGTGCTTAGCTCAGGTACTTAAGGAGCCTTCCCAGAGACTCTTTCAAGTTTTTTCTCTCAACTATCATGTCTATCATGCCGTGCTCAAGGATATACTCTGAGCGCTGAAACCCTTCCGGCAGGGTCTGTTTCAAGGTCTGAGCTATGACGCGCGGTCCGGCAAAGCCTATGAGGGCGCCCGGTTCGGCTACGATGATATCGCCGAGCATGGCAAAGCTTGCCGAGACGCCGCCCATTGTCGGGTCTGTCAGGACGGAGATAAAGGGAAGCCCCGCCTCCTTCAGCCTGCCTACGGCCGCGGAGGTCTTAGCCATCTGCATAAGCGATAGTATCCCCTCCTGCATCCTCGCTCCCCCTGAGGCGCTGAAGGTAATTACTGCGCTTCTCTTTTCTATGGCGCTCTCGAAGACCCTCGTGATCTTTTCACCCACAACAGCGCCCATGGAGCCGCCCATAAAGGCAAAGTCAAATACGGCGGTCATTACCTTTATGCCGTTTATGGCGGCAAGGCCTGTGATAATAGCGTCTTTATGTCCCGTCTTTTTCTGATAGGTCTTTATCTTGTCTTTGTATTTTTTTATATCTTTAAAAACAAGGGGGTCCTTTGGCCCGATGAGCGGGTCAAATTCCTCGAAGCTATCCTTGTCAAAGAGCATGTTTATTCTGTCAAAGGCGGAGAGCCTGAAGTGATAGGCGCACTTCGGGCATACCTCAAGGTTACGCTCTACCTCTTTTTTGTATATTATCTCGGCGCAGTGCTCGCATTTGACCCAGAGCCCCTGCGGCACCTTCACGCTTTTACTCTCAACGGAAAAAAAACTATTCTTGAACCATCCCATAAGACACCTTCAAGTCCTTAGCCCCGTAGCGCGTCCTTGAGGGAGGCGACAAACCTGCCGACCTCGGCCACACGGCTTTTAGCGGGGCCCTTTTTCGCCATGATGTTTATAATCGCGCTACCCACGATGACGCCATCGGCATGTGCGCCTATGTCCTTTGCCTGCTTCGGGCTCGATACGCCAAAGCCCACACCAACAGGAAGTTTTGTGAATTTACGAAGCTCTTTAATATGCCCGGCCACATGGGCCTTCATCTTCACCCTCGCCCCTGTTACACCGGTAAGGCTTACAAAGTATATGAAACCCGAGCCATCTTTTGCGACAAGGCGCATCCTTTTTTCATCGCTTACCGGCGTGAGGAGAAATACCAGTGCCAGCCCCACACCTCGAAGCTCCGCAAGAAGGGCGCCGGCCTCTTCAGGCGGTAGATCCACTATGAGCACACCGTCCACACCGGCCCGTTTTGCGTCACGGGCGAATTTACCGAGCCCATAGGCGAATACCGGATTGTAATACCCGAAGAGGATGATGGGGATATTGCTTTTTTTGCGGACATTTTTAACAAGGCCAAGGACTTCCCTGATATGCACGCCCTTAAGTAGCGCCCTCTCGGAAGAGGCCTGTATGGTAGGCCCATCGGCCATGGGGTCTGAGAATGGGATGCCAAGCTCTATGATATCAGCGCCTGAGGCCTCCATCTTAAAGATAAGCTTTTCAGTTACCTCGATGGAAGGGTCCCCGGCCGTTATGAATGTGATAAGGGCCTTTTCGTTCTTTTTTTTAAGCTCATCGTAGATGCCCTCTATCCTCAAGGCCCCCCGTGCTTCGCATGTCCCCAGAGTTGCGCACCTCTTTGTTTTTTTATTTGCCCTTTTTGGTAGCTGTGCCTTAACGGTATTTTTTTTCTTCATGAATTTTTATCCATATCGGTCTTAAAGTACTCGGATACAGTATCAAGGTCTTTATCTCCCCTGCCGGAGAGGTTTACTATTATGGTGGATTTTTTGTCCATTTTTTTCGCCGCCTTCATGGCATAGGCCACGGCGTGCGATGACTCAAGGGCCGGTATGATGCCTTCTTCGAGGGTAAGCTCCCGAAAGGCCCGGAGGGCCTCTTTGTCGGTAATCGTCGTATAATTTACACGGCCCGTATCATGGAGGTATGAGTGCTCGGGGCCTACGCCGGGGTAATCAAGCCCCGCGGAGACGGAATGGGTATGGCGAATCTGTCCGAACTTATCCTGAAGAAGATAGGTTTTGCTGCCGTGAAGCACCCCGGGGGTGCCTGCCGTAATAGAGGCGGCGTGAAAGCCAGTGCGGATACCCGAGCCCGCGGCCTCGACGCCCGTCATGGCCACTTTTTTATCATTTAGAAAGGGATAAAAGAGCCCCATGGCGTTACTTCCCCCGCCGACGCAGGCGATGAGCAGATCGGGCAGTCCGCCCGTGAGGGCCTTTACCTGACGTCTTGCCTCGCGGCCGATGACGGCCTGAAAGTCTCTCACTATCATGGGATAGGGGTGAGGTCCGGCGACGCTACCGATGATGTAGAAGGTATCACGGACGTTTGTAACCCAGTCGCGGATGGCCTCGTTCATGGCGTCTTTCAGCGTATGCGAGCCTGATGTGACGCTACGGACCTTTGTGCCGAGGAGCCTCATCCTGAATACGTTCGGGGCCTGCCGTTCGATATCCTCGGAGCCCATGTAGACCTCGCAGGGAAAACCGAACATAGCCGCCACAGTGGCCGTTGCCACGCCGTGCTGACCGGCCCCTGTCTCGGCGATAATCCTTGTCTTTCCCATCCTTTTGGCAAGGAGTATCTGGCCGATGGTGTTGTTTATCTTATGCGCCCCCGTGTGACAGAGGTCTTCGCGCTTGAGATAAATCCGCGCCCCTCCAACCTTGTCCGAGAGCCTCTGGGCAAGATAAAGAGGCGTAGGGCGGCCAACGTATTCTTTCATGTAAAAGGCCAGTTCTTCCTTGAAGGCGCTATCTTTTTTCCAGTGATTATAGGCCTCCTCAAGCTCCAGAACAGCCGGCATGAGTGTCTCGGAGATGTATCTACCTCCGTAAGCGCCAAAGTGACCGTGGTTATCAGGCATTTTTTTCATATTTAAGAACCTTATCTTTATTTTATGTGGTAGGGCCGCAAGATGTATATTTTATGAAGTGAAGCCCCATCCCCTATTGTTTTTTTTGCCAGGGCACGGATTGTATCCAAGGGCGGTAACAGTAGCCGTTAGTTGCACAATCGACCCCCTATTGGTTTTCTTTGCCAAGCTTTCTTTTTTCCAAAAGAAAGCGGAATGTTTTATTCTTTTGCCTTTTTTATAAAAGCTGAAACTTTATCTCTGTCTTTCACCCCGGGCCGTGACTCCACTCCGGAGCTAACGTCAACGGCATAGGGCCTCACTTTTTTCACTGCCTTGGCCACGTTTTCTGGGGTAAGTCCGCCTGAGAGTATAACAGGCGTCTTGCCCTCTTTGGCCTTTATAGCAAAATTCCAGTCAAAGACCTCGCCTGTGCCTCCCATCTCTCCTTCCTTATATGCATCAAGGAGAAAGGCCGAGACTTCATATGAGGCCATGGCCAAAATATCCCCCTCATCCCTTATCCTCAAGGCCTTTATAACACTTAAACCCATGTGAGTGCAATAAGCTGGTGTCTCATGGCCGTGGAGCTGTATGGCGCCAAGACCTGCCTCACGGGCTATATCCATAACACGCCCGGGCTCTTCATCTACAAAGACGCCCACGGTGGTGACAAAGGGCGGCAATTTCTTAGCGATTAGGCGCGCCTCTTTCGGTCTTACGTACCTGGGGCTTTTTTCGTAGAAGACAAAACCCAGGGCATCGGCCCCGGCCTCTACGGCAAAAAGGGCGTCTTCTGGATTCGTGATACCGCATATCTTCACCCTCAGAGGGGATTTATCGTGCATAAGGTAATCTCGTTTTTCCAAAATAATGTGGGAGGCAATATGTACATTTAATGAGTTTCAGCCTGTCTCTCTATTGGTTTTCTTTGCCTACTTTCTTTTTTCCGAAGTAACGTGGGACGCAAGAAGTACATTTAATGAGGTTAAGCCCGTCCCCCTATTGGTTTTCTTTGCTTACTTTCTTTTTTCCGAAGTAATGTGGGACGCAAGAAGTACATTTAATGAGTTTCAGCCTATCTCTCTATTGGTTTTCTTTGCCTACTTTCTTTTTTCCGAAGTAACGTGGGACGC
>CAZSAY010000043.1:10863-15489 GCA_964605225.1 uncultured Thermodesulfobacteriota bacterium
AAGAAGTACATTTAATGAGTTTCAGCCTGTCCCCCTATTGGTTTTCTTTGCTTACTTTCTTTTTTCCAAAAGAAAGTAAGGCCTTTAGCTTCGCCCCGGCGTCTTTTTCGCGCGCAAGGGCCTCACCGATAAGAAAGGCCTTTACGCCGTAACCCATAAGCTCGGTTATATCCGCGGCGGTATTTATCCCCGACTCCGAGATTATTACATGGCCCTCGGGCACAAGTGGGGCCATGATTCTCGTATTCTCTATATCTGTCTTAAAGGTCGTGAGATCCCTGTTGTTTATGCCGATGAGCCTCGCGCCCGCCTTAAGGGCCATATCGAGCTCGCTCCGCTCATGGACCTCCACCAGGGGGGTCATGGAGAGGTCTTCGGCGAGGTCTATGAGCTCCTTCAGGCGCTTCTCATCAAGTATGGCGCATATCAGGAGGAGGGCGTCGGCCCCGGCGGCCCGTGACTCATATACCTGGTACTCATCAAGGATAAAATCTTTTCGTAGTACAGGTAATTTAACATGGTCTTTTATAAGTCTTATATACTCGAGTTTTCCCAGAAAAAATTTTTCTTCCGTAAGTACGGATAGTGCGGAGGCGCCGTTTTTTTCATATTCCCTTGCAAGGCCCAGGGCGTCGAAGCCTTCGCGGATGATGCCCTTTGATGGCGAGGCCTTCTTGACCTCGGCTATAATCCTGGGCCCGTCACCGCAGAGGGCGGCGAAAAAGTCTCTTGGATCCTCTGCGGCCCGGGCTCTCGTTGCCATGGACTCAAGGCGTGGGCCGTATTTGCCGTCCTCCCTGAGGGCGCTAAGCTCCGCCTCTTTAATCCGTAAAATTTCTCGTAAGGCCATCAGCTCTCACCGTCTTCATTTTGAGCCGAGACCTCTACGAGTTTTTTTAATTTATCAAGGGCCCCGCCGGAGTCTATGGCCGCTTCGGCCACCCTGCAGGCCTCTCTTATGGTGGCGCTTCTGCCTCCCGCTGTTATGGCGGCGGCGCTGTTAAATACAACCACGTCTCTTGGCGGACCTTTTGAACCCTTGAAGATATCGAGGATTATCCCGGCGTTATCATATGCGTCGCCGCCCGCGAGGTCTCCCGGACCGCAGGCGTTAAGGCCAACGTCTTCGGGGCCCATGTAATAAGTCCTTATCTCGCCGTCCGATAGTTCCGTTACGCGGGTCCTCTCCGTGAGGGTGAATTCGTCAAGGCCGTCCTCGCCTCGAACCACGAAGGCGTGCTTTGTTCCGAGTTTGCGAAGGACCTTTGCCATGAGCTCCGTAAGCCGCGCCTCGTATACGCCAAGGACCTGCCGTTTTGCTCCCGCAGGGTTTGTAAGTGGGCCGAGGATATTGAAAATGGTCCTTATGCCGATAGCCCCCCTTACAGGGGCCGCGTGCTTCATGGCGCCGTGAAGAAGGGGGGCAAAGAGAAAACCAATGCCAGCCTCACGAAGGCATAACTCCATACGTTCGGGGCCGGCGTCTATATTTACGCCAAGGGCCTTCAGGACATCAGCGGAGCCGCACTTTGAGGTAACGGCCCTGCCGCCGTGTTTTGCCACGGTAAGGCCTGTCGCGGCGGTGACAAAGGCCGATGCCGTTGAGATATTGAATGTGCCTGACGAGTCCCCGCCCGTGCCGCAGGTGTCCACCACGGGACCCTCTGGCGCCGCGACCTTTGTGGCATGCTCGCGCATTACGCGAGCCGCGCCCGTAACCTCAGCTACGGTCTCTCCCTTCATGGCAAGGGCCGTTATAAGAGAGGCTATGGCGGCCGCGTCCGCCTCGCCGCCCATGATAGAGTTCATGACCGAGGCCATCTCAAGCTCTTCGAGGTCTTCTCCGCATACTACCCGTCTTATGGCCTCTTTAATGTGCATCTTCATGCCTTCCCCCGGATTAGCGGTACTTCGTAAGAAAATTTTTCATAATATCTTTACCCGCCTCCGTTAAGATGGACTCGGGGTGAAACTGCATCCCTTCAAGGGGATAGGTCTTGTGGCGTATGCCCATTATCTCATCACGGTCCGTCCATGCGCTAATCTCGAACTCTTCAGGCAAGGTCTCACGTTCCAATATTAGCGAATGATAGCGGTTGGCCCGAAAGGGATTTTCAATGCCGCTGTAGATGGTCTTACCGTCATGATAGACCATGGAGGTCTTGCCGTGCATGAGGCGCTCGGCCCTTACAACCTCGCCGCCAAAGGCGTAACCAAGGCACTGATGGCCGAGGCAGACTCCGAGTATGGGCAGGTTCGGCCCGAAATGCCTTATTACCTCAACGGAGATACCCGCCTTCACGGGGTCGCAGGGGCCCGGAGAGATGACTATTCTCTCCGGCGAGAGCCCCTCGATATCCTCAATGGTGATGGCATCGTTTCTGTATACACGCACATCCTCGCCAAGCTCCATGAAGTACTGAACGAGGTTGTAGGTGAAGGAATCGTAATTGTCTATCATTAAGAGCATATTTAAACAAACCTTTCCGCTTTCTTTTGGAAAAAAGAAAGCTTGGCAAAGAAAACCAATAGGGGGTCGATATGGCCGCTTATAGCTACTGCGGCCACCCTTGGAGACAGCCGTTGCCCTGGCAAAAAAAGCAACCGGGGAATCGGCATACCTTGAACTAAATATACACCCGGTCTCCCACGAAGTTTACCTTAAAAAACTAAAAATCACGGGCCATCTCCACGGCCTTAACCAGGCCGCGCGCCTTGTTTTCCGTCTCCTCAAACTCTTTATCGGCTTTGGAGTCGGCCACAATGCCGGCCCCTGCCTGTATGTAGACTACATCGTCTTTTATTATCATCGTTCGTATGGCTATGCACATATCGAGGTTTCCGGCGTAACCGAGATACCCTACGGAGCCGCCGTAGACGCCGCGCCTGCATGGCTCAAGCTCCTCGATTATCTCCATGGCCCTTATCTTCGGTGCGCCCGTAAGCGTGCCCGCGGGAAAACAGGCGGAGAAGGCGTCAAGCTCGCCAAGGCCCTCTTCCATGCGGCCATGCACGTCCGTTACTATATGCATGACGTGTGAGTAGCGCTCAACGCTCATAAGCTCCGATACCCGCACCGTGCCGGGCCGCGAGACCCTGCCGATATCATTTCGGCCAAGGTCCACAAGCATTATATGCTCGGCCAGCTCCTTGGGGTCTGATAAGAGCTCTTTTTCAAGTAGCAGGTCTTCAGCCTCATCACGCCCCCTCTTTCTTGTCCCGGCTATGGGCTTTACGTTTACATCCCCGTCTTCTACTCGCACGAGTATCTCCGGCGAGGAACCTACTATGTGAATGCCGCCGAGACGGAGAAAAAACATATATGGCGAGGGGTTGACTACACGCAGGGCCCTGTAGATATCAAATGGGGAGGCAGGCAGTGGAGTGGAAAACCTCTGCGATAGAACGGTCTGTATTACGTCTCCGCTCCGGATATACTCCTTTATGGTATCAACGGCCTCACAGTAGGCCTCTCTCTCGAAGTTTGAGGTAATGTCAAGGCGGCCTCCGGAGGCGGGCCCGGCCGGGGCGCTCTCAAGCCCTCCTTCTACGGTCCCTTTACTCAGGGTATCCACAAGGGCCTCTATCTTTTCGAGGGTCTCTTTGTAAAGGGCGGTTATATCCGCGCCATCTTCTATGAAGGCGTTGGCCACTACCTTTATCTTGTGCTCCACATTGTCAAAGACAAGAAGGGTATCGGTGAAGATGAGGTATATATCATCAAGGCCAAGGTCGTCCTCGGCAAGAGAAGGAAGCCTCTCAATATGGCGCACCACGTCGTAGCCTATAAATCCGATGGCCCCGCCGGAAAAATCCGGCACACCGGCAACAGAGGCGGCCCTGAACCCTGAGCAGATATTTTTCAAGACCTTTAAGGGGGCCTTCTCATGGCGAAGTTCACCCCCCGGGCCCCGGACCTCCACGTCATCTCCTTTGGAGCGCAGTACCATCCTGGGATTTACGCCGAGAAAACTGTATCTGCCCCACTTCTCGCCGTGCTCCACGCTTTCGAGCAAAAAGGCGTCGCCGCCGGTGTCTATCTTCATAAAGGCGGAGACAGGCGTCTCCATGTCCGCCAGTATCTCTCTAAAGAGGGGGATGACGTTAAAATCGCGGGCCATATCGCGAAAATCCTCTAATGAGGGGTTATATCTGTGTTTTTTCATAAGGGGTAAAGGTTAACATAGTGAGAGGATTTTAGTCAATAGAGAGGTGAGTGGGGTATATGGGCGGATGAATGGAAGGCCCTCTTCAGCCGCTACTCTAAAAGTGCCTCCGTCCTTTTATATTTGACTTTTTCCCCGGGTTTTTATATCCTAAAGAATCCAAAGCATTCTTTTTTATCATCACATGCGGTCCTATTAAAAACAGGCCCGGCAGATGAGGTGACATAACAATATGAATTACTCTAATGCCTGAACATGAAAAGGAGGGGGAAAGTGGGTAAAAACGTAACGCAAAAACTCATTGACAGCCATATCATCTCGGGGCAGGCCGGTAAGGGCAACGAGATATCCGTAAAGGTAGACCAGACCATTACGCAGGACGCCACGGGCACCATGGCCTGCCTGCAGTTCGAGGCCATGGGCGTTGAGAGGGTGAAGACAAAAAAATCCGTTAGCTACA
>CAZSAY010000044.1:0-15105 GCA_964605225.1 uncultured Thermodesulfobacteriota bacterium
GGGTTCGATTCCCACCGCCTCCACCAAATTTGCGTTGTAAAATTAAGGGGTTACCGTTTTGGTAACCCTTTTTTTGTGTCCCCGGACTGGAGCGCCTTTTCCTTTAAGAATCTTGTATATTTGAAGATGTTAATTGACGAGAGAAAAAGCCCACTTTTTCTGTTCCTCCCTACCCCTGCCCAACCTTTCAAGAGAGATTGCAATAAAATTTTCTGTGCGTGCCAAATGCAACGGCAATACGTCCCCACATGGCTCCTAATATCCTACCACCACCTTCCCCCTCCTCGCAAATTTTCCCCGCGCGCGGAGCGATATACCCACAAGCCCTATGAGGACGGGTACCTCCACAAGGGGGCCTATGACAGCGGCAAAGGCGGCGCCCGAATCAATGCCGAATACGGCTATGGCCACGGCAATGGCGAGCTCGAAGTTGTTGCTCGCCGCCGTAAAGGCCAGAGTGGCGGTCTTCTCATAATCGCCGCCCGCCCTTTTACCGAGCCAGAAACTTATAAAAAACATTATTATAAAATACAGGAGAAGGGGTATGGCTACCTTCACTACGTCCCCCGGTAACTCCACTATCACACCGCCCTTCAGGCTGAACATGACCACAATCGTAGATAGCAGGGCCCATAGTGTGATGGGGCTTATCTTTGGGATAAATTTTACTTCGTACCACTGCCTGCCCTTTAGCCTGAGGAGGATGAATCGCGTCAAAAAGCCCGCGATAAAGGGTACGCCAAGGTATATGAAGACGCTTTTCGCTATCTCGCCCATGCCTACCGTAACGATACTCCCCTGCAGGCCGAGATAGGGCGGCAGGACTGTGATGAAAAACCAGGCGTAGATGCTGTAAAAGAGTATCTGAAAGACGCTGTTGAAGGCGACGAGCCCTGCGCAGTATTCCCTGCTGCCACGGGCAAGGTCAACCCAGACAACTACCATGGCGATGCATCGGGCAAGCCCTATCATTATAAGCCCCGCCATGTACCCGGGTGAATCGCGGAGAAATATTATCGCAAGAGAGAACATGAGTATGGGGCCCACAACCCAGTTAAGAATAAGGGATAGTCCAAGGACCTTGACGTCCACAAAAACTCCGCCAAGGAGCTCGTAACGCACCCTCGCCAGCGGCGGATACATCATGACTATAAGCCCCACGGCAAGGGGGATATTTGTAGAACCCACCTGAAAGTAGCGAATAAAGGTGTCCGTACCCGGAACCATATACCCTATGGCCACGCCAAGGGCCATTGACAAAAATATCCAGAGCGTGAGAAATCGGTCCTGAAATGGCAATTTTTTTTCGTTCTCAGTCATCGGCTACACCTTTAAGGCCTAAATGGTTATCATAAAATTTCGTGAACCTTACTCTTATCTCCTCACTAATACCTCTGAAGACGGTGAGGATTTCCTCATCGGTCCCCGTGGCCTCTGCCGGGTCGGCAAAGCCCATGTGCAGGTTTTGCGTAACCTCGCAGATAAAGACGGGGCAGGCCTCCCGGGCGGCCTCGCATACAGTAATCACATATCCAAAGTCCAAACCCTTAAACTCATCTACCTTCTTCGGATGTCCCGTGCTGATGTCTATACCGAACTCCCCCATGACCTCCATGGCGAGGGGATTAACCGCGTTGGCCGGGTGCGGTGTCGGCGGAAAAGATCTGCAGGCCCCTATGAAGGCTCTTTAGAGCCCCTCTGCCATCTGGCTCCTGCATGAATTACCGGCACATAAGATAAGTATCTTTTGCATTAGATTTTAGCTATACAATTCTATAATTTGCCAAATAACAAAATGAGTGGGCCAAAAAAATTTATCCCCCGCAGATCTCGTCCCTGTCTATATACATCACCTGACCGATGTCTCCTTTTACAACCTCGTCATCCAGGAGCCACTCCGTTAGCAGGGACATGAGCTGCATGGCATAGTGCGCCTCACTTGAGGTATTAAGCCGGTAATTCACCCACTTACCTTCTTTTTCATCAACGATAAACCCGGCGTCCCGAAGGATGGAAAGGTGCTTGGAGACCGTTGAGGTTGCAAGCCCCAGTATGGCCGTAATCTCGCATACGCAGAGGGGACGTATCTTCAGCATCTTGATGACGCGGATACGATTGCTGTCTGAGAGGGCCTTAAAGGCCCTGCTTGCCACTCTAATGCCCGTATCTCCCAAACCCTTAACCTCGCATAGTTCATTTCGTCAACAATCGAATTATATTTAATTTACAAAACATTGTCAAGTCTTTACTGCGCCTACCCCTTTTTTTTCCGTTGAGGCCGCTACTCGGGCAGTCCTTTGAGGGTCCTGGCAATCTCCCGGCTGAACTCCTCCAGCGTCCGGTTCAGGGCCGAGACCCCGGCGTTGAAACCCTCACCGCCAGAAGATGCGTGCAGGGATATGGTCTTACTCAAGGGTTTAATCTTCTTCTTCCCTCGCCCAAATACGCTCCAGCGGGCAACGAGTGAGGCCTCGCCCGCGACGGTAATATCAAAACGGATAATATCAACGGTGAGCCGATAATCAATACGAGATGAACCCCTCCACGGGATGATGCTTATACCCTCGGGGCCGAGGAGGGCCCGCAGGTTTTCCACAAGCACGATAGGGATATTGTCTTTCAGGGGCTCGGCCCACCGGTCAAATTCGGCCAGGAGTAGCTCGTTCTCACCTGCCCGTCTCACGATCTGCGGCCGGTTCAGATACCCGGGAATGCTTACGGGGCCTATGCCGATGGTGAGCTTTTCTCCTGCGCCCTGGACCTCTGCCGCTGAATCAGCCCCTGCAAAGGGCTCCAGGATATAAAACCTTGAAGGTGCTGTAACAGCGCATCCAAGTAGCAAAATCGCAAGGATACAGAGTGCAGGAAGTGAAAATCTGCCGAACAAACGCTCTCCCATTAGAAACCCCCTTATTGAACTTTATTATAAGACCCCTTGCCATGGACCAGGGCCTCGGGATGCTGTTCAAGGTACTCGGCCAGGACTCGCATGGAATGGGCCGCCGCCGATAACTCCTTAAGGGTATTATCAAGTTCATATCGAGGCGCCGAATCATCGGCAAGTATGCCTTCCACCGTGGTCAGTACCTTATCAACCTTTTTCATCGTATCAGTTGCCTTCTCAGCCGTATCGTTAATCCCCGTTTTTAAGGGTACGATCTCTTTATTCACATTAGCTAATAAGGTCCTGACATCAACCATGGTCTCATTTATGGAACGCACGCTTGAGATAATCTCCGGCGAGCGCACAAGGCGGTTCAGCCCGTCAACGGCCGATAGCAATTTGGCCACAAGCTCTTTAAGGGGAATATCCTCGAAGGTTTTCGATAACTCCTGAACGGTTGTGGGGATTGTGGGTATCTCGGGTACCGTATTATCCACGCCAACGAGTACAACGGGTTTATCGGGATGAAAATCAAGGGCCACAATGGATTGGCCCGTAACGATGCTCTGCATCTGAAGCTGTGCCTTAAGGCCGCTCTTTACCATCTTATCGAAAAAATCATGGGGGTCCTGCCTTCCGCTCACCTTTGTAAGAAGACTCGTGTTGCAGTTCAAAAATACAGGGATGCGCACAGATAGATCCTTGAGATTGAACTCCATCTTTATCTTCGAGACCTCGCCGACCTTTACGCCCCTGAAGAGCACCGGGGACCCGACGCCAAGTCCCTTTATGGAGCCGTTAAAGTAGGCAACGTAAGTCACCTGGGATCTCAGGAACCTGCCGCTTCCAAAGAGCAGGATCGCGGCTACGGCGAGGGCCAGGGCCCCTACGACGAATATACCTATCAGTGTGGCCTTTGGTTTTTCACTCATGACAGACCTCGTGTTAAAAAATTTCGCACTCTCGGGTCAGTGGAATTGGTAAGCAGCTCATTGGGGTTTCCCTGCGCTATCATAGTCTTTGATTCAGGGTCAAGAAAGACCGAATCCGTGCCTATGGCGAAGATGCTCGCAAGCTCATGCGTAACGACTACGATCGTGGCGCCGAGGCTCGCGCTAATCTCCAGTATCAACTCGTCAAGAAGGCGCGCGCTCAAGGGGTCGAGTCCGGCCGAGGGCTCATCAAAAAAGAGTATCTCCGGGTCCAGGGCCATGGCGCGGGCAAGGCCGGCGCGTTTTTTCATGCCCCCGCTTATCTCCGATGGATAGTATTCCTCAAAACCGGCAAGCCCTACAAGGGCAAGCTTAAGGGCCGCAAGCTCCTTTATGTCTCTGGCGTCAAGGGCCGTGTATTGCTCCAGCGGCAAGGCCACGTTCTCGGCCAGGGTCATACTGCTCCAGAGGGCGCCGCTCTGATAAAGCACGCCAAATCGCCTCATCTGCCTGGCGCGTTTCGAGTGGCTCGCCTCCCAGAAACTTATGCCATCAAATATAATCTTACCCTTTGCCGGCGCCTTCAGACCGATGAGGTGGCGAAGAAGCGTGCTCTTGCCGCAACCGCTTCCGCCCATGATGATGAAGATATCACCGCGCTTAATCGTAAAATCAAGGTTCTGTTGTATCACGACCTTACCATAGGCCATGGTAAGGTCGCTTACAATAATATGCGCGTCTGTTGCCATTATATCCGATAAACCTCTCTCATATACCGAGTACATTGGTTAGTACGGTGATGAGCGCCGTTGCTACGATGATGCTCACGATACCGGTGACAACAGCCGATGTCGTGGCAAGCCCCACAGCCGCCGAGCTCTTGCCGCATTGCATGCCCTTAAGGCACCCCGATAAAGAAACGAGCACCCCGAAGACAATACCCATGAAAATCCCGATAAAGAGGTCGTTTAGCCCCACGGCGGCCCGTGTCCTGTTAAAGTACTCCGTGGGGTTAAGTCCCAGGGCCCCTACTCCCACAATGAGCCCGCCGATGATGCCCATGATATTGGCGTAGAGGCATAGGAGAGGCATCATAAGGGTAAGGGCGAGCATGCGCGGCATTACGAGAAACTCCATGGGAGAGATCCCAAGGGTGCGTAGCGCGTCAATCTCCTCATTTACCTCCATGGTGCCGAGCTCTGCCGCAAAGGCCGCGCCCGTGCGTCCGGCGATGACTATACCCGTCATTATGGCGGCCATCTCACGGACCATGGCCACGGCCACAAGGTCGGCCACGTAGGTCTCGGCGCCAAAGGTCTTTAACTGTATGGCCCCCACAAAGGCAAGTATCAGACCGAGCAGAAGGCTGATGAGGCTCACGATGGGAAGGGCGTTAACGCCAACTTCCTGAACGGTTCGGAAAAAATCATTGCGCCGGAAGCGGGCACGTCCGCTTAGCATGCGTAAAAAGGCGGGCAGGGCCTCGCCGATAAAGGTAAGAAGAGCGATAATAGAGGCGCCAAGCTCTACGGTGGCACTGCCGATACGCGCGAAAAAAGGAGTGGAAGCGACGCCTCTTTTCTCTCCCCCCCTCTCCGGCACTGCCGTGGCAAGCCCGAGGAGCTTTAATACGCCCTCGGGGAGACCCTCTTTATTTACTTCGATATCACCCCCCGCACCCTCGCCACGCTCCATAATCTTGAGTAAAAATGTCAGGAGCCTGCTGTCCCAATCCGTAAGTTCCGTGGTCTTGAATTTTACCACCTTGAGATTGGGCAAGGATTTCATACGCTCAAGAACAGAGCGCGGTGAGGGTAGCTCTCCCTTAATCGTCCACGGCCCTCGTAGGTGCAATAAAAGCGTATCACCTGAGGGTTGCTCGAAGACTAGCCTGCATCTGTCAGGGGAACCCGCCTGCGGGGCCACTCTCTCTTTTATTTTGGAGTCCATGGTTATAGATAAAACCCTTTAGCGTGACCATAAAAGGGGACAACTCTGCCTTTGCACGATTATCACCGAAATATACTGCACTTTGACAAAAATCGCAAATACCCGGGTGAGGGGTTATCCTCAGGGGCTCATGGTTTTATGTGCCCAATTTGCCGGGGCGCTTAAATCACTCTGCCATAAAAGGACTTTGCCTGCGGTAAGGCGGCTTACAGTGGAGAGGGGGGAGGGGGGAGGGGGAAGGTTAAGATACAGAGACCCGTGGAGGTTGCGGCTAATGCCTCAAAGGTTGGATTGTATCTTTTTTGTATTTTAAAAGTAGGATAATCAAAGGCAGAATAAAATAAAGCCGGCTTATCGCTCAGAGAAGAGATAGAAGGGTTTTGGAAAGGGGCGCAGGATGACCAGCATAGCCAGTTTTATCAGGCGCTCTGAATTAAGCCTTTCACGATACCGCGCGTCATCGCTCTCCATAACTATAAAATCAAGGAAGACCACGGGTTTGACGCGAGGCAACTTTGCCACGCCGAACATCTTAAGTCCGCCAGCGCAATTTTGTGTGACAATCAACGGGTCACTGCTTATGAATGTTACACCACGGCTCATGAGATGCAGGGCGAGAGTTGATTTTCCCGCACCAAAAAATCCGCCAGGCGCCAGACCCGCGGCATGCCCAAGGAGGCAACCCTCGTTAAGTTTAAGAGCGATGAAGCGATTGTTGATAAAGGCTACAATCCGGTTCGGGTTCTCAAGGCAGGGCCCTATGGCCACGTGGAGTTCGCCGCCAAAAATAAAGTGCATTCCAGCAAATCGTTTTCGTACAATACGCCCGCCTTCGATCTCGGCATACTCCTCTTTAATCTTGCTCTTACCGGGATCAGGCTTTTTTTGCATGAAGTCTCTGGAGAAATCCGGCTCCGGTGCCTCAGGCGCGGTAATTGTAAGTACATGGCGGGGGCCTTATCTGCCACAAAATCCGAGAAGTATTCCCGGAGCTCCTCGTATAGAATGGAACTGTTAGTCATTACCTTGAAGATCTTATCTGAAAACTTAAGGTAGAGCGTGATGCATGCAGGCCACCGCTTGCGTATATCAGATACAAGCTCTGATCCTTCTAAAATGTTCTTGAACCCTGGTGACCAGTGATGCCTTATCACCCCTTTTCGTTGCTCTTCGAGGTTGAATCCGGATTTTCATTGGCATAATTTCTACTGATGCCTTAGATTGCATCGGCTTATTTTCGGATTACTCATCACAGATAATTCGCCATTGGGGAAGCCTGTCCATCAAACCGAGTTCAGAGAGATAGGTTTCATTAATAACTGTAAATCCATCTTCTGCCTTATTATCCTCTGAAGTTTCATGCTCAAGAGCATCAGCTACGTGGACTGCCGTTAATGGGCTGAACGTTTTTATGTGCCCCTTTTCCGGATAATGGTGGAAGGCAAGGACCTCGATTATGGAATCAGGAAGACCCCAGAGGCCAAGGAGATAGGCCCCTATCTCACTGTGTGTAGTGCCAAGGATCTGTCTCTCCGCTTCCCAAAGGGTACAACCATTTTCATGGGCCACTGCTAACGTCTCACTGTACTGCTCAGTGAGATTGGCGGCAATGAGCAGTCTGCCAACATCGTGAAGCATGCCTGCCACAAGAGAGTCGTCCACCACCTGCTGTTCGCACCTCTCTGCCTGAGCTATCTTCCTCGCCAAAGACCCTACAGTCATGCTATGGCTCCAGAGACGGTCAATAGATAATCCCCCTGTACTGTTTTGGTCTAAAATTGAGAATACTCCCGTGACGAGGACGAGCCCCTTGATAGCGTCCGTACCGAGAAAAACAACAGCATTTCTCGGGTCGGAAATATGTTGCGGCAGCCCAAAGAAGGCGGAGTTGATGACCTGAAGTATCTTCGCTGTCATCCCCATGTCCTTGGATATGATCTCCCCTATCACTTTCATTGAGGTATAAGGAGAATTCAATTCTTCTACAATCTCCAGATAGAGGGCCGGTAGACTTGGTATATTTTCTATCCCGCTTACAATATTCAGTAACCGCTCATTGTTTAATATCTTACGTAGCTCACAGGCGTGATTAATTGTTGCCTTCAATTTTTCGGCATTGCACGGCTTCGAGAGGTACTGATGGGCCACCTTGACGGATTTCAGGCTCTTCTCCATGTCAGAATGGCCGGAGAGGATGATGCGTACCATATGAGGATATTCTTTCTTAATCTCAGTAAACAGTTGATCCCCAGCCATTATCGGCATACGCATATCTGAGACAATAACGTCGTAAGGCTCTTTGGCCAGGATATCCAGGGCCTCCCGTCCGCCCAGGGCAAAGGCTACTTTCCATTCACGACGCATGCCCCTCAGCATCCTCCTGAGCCCATGGAGGAGATTCGGTTCGTCATCAACAAAAAGGATCCGTTTTTTCATAAAAGCTTCCTTCTTGAGCATTGGTGAAGCGCCAATAAAGAATGTCAACCTGTAAATCTTCCTTACTAGAGTTTGTCCGGGAAGTCTAACACTCTACAAGTACACGGAAGGGCTCCACTATTCCCATATTATTAGCAATACCCCTGAGGCGTATTACCACAGGAAAGGTTACATCCGTACCTCTGGTGAGGAGCAACATGCCATTTTTGGCCTTGACATCCTCGTCAACAACCATACGTGTGGTCAATTGATCTATTTTTACTAACCTCACTTCCAGGCTGCTATCGCCGATCTCAATGCTGTTTAAGGCATATAGTACCGCGGGGTTATAAATATCCCTCTTGCCCATCTCCGCCAGAGCTCCTTTTAGTTGCATATCTTTCGTTATCAGTTGGTCCAGGTCGAGAGCCGCCTTGAGCATCTGTGCGCCTATTTCAATATCCAGACCGTCTTTTAAGCTGTTTTGAGTGGTAGGATATTCTGCAAATGATAACTGCTGGTCCTTGATCATATGCGCTATCGGTTCGAGGCGGGGGATGTTAGAGAGTATTTTGGAGGCTACTGATGGGTGGGAGGAGTACATCCTCTTTTCATCATCGGACAATGGCTGTCCCGCATAGACCTTTAAAAGGGTATCGGGAAGGAGTGTGACACATCCGATTTGTGAGAGCATCGCGGCCATCTCAAAACGCCATGCCTTGGGCAACTTAAGCTGCGTTGCCATGTGTCTTACATATCTTTTGATGCGGGAAGCGCGGCCAAATGCGGCTGGATTAACGAGGCTCAGAACTTCCGTGAGCACCTTTATGCTGCCCATAAGTGTTTTTTCCAATAACTCACGTTCGGCTATGACAAGGCGATACTGTTCAAGCGAAGCATTGAGGGCGCTGGCCATCCTCTCCGGCCCACAGGGCTTGGTAAGAAACCGAAAGATGTTCCCCTCATTAACAACGGCGATAGTATCTTCCATATCCGCCTGACCGGTGAGCATAATACGGATAGTATCCGGCTCCTTCTCGCGCACTCTGGTGAGAAACTCTACTCCATCCATGCCTGGCATGCGCATGTCGGAGACAACTACGGCAAATGGCCCCCTGGTTTTTATTGCCTCAATCCCGGCCTCACCTCCAGGCGCGGTTTCTATTGCAAATTGTTTTCTAAAGTACCGCTTATATGCATCCAGTATATTTTTATCGTCATCGACAAAGAGAATTTTCTCATCCATTTGTGTGCCACTCCCTTTCTGTTAGTGTATACATAAAAGCGGTTGTTACGCATTTACTGACTGCTGCACCTCCAGCGGCAGTCGGATAAAAAAGGTCGTGCCTCTCCCCACTTCTGTCTCAAAGGAGATCGTGCCGTGATGTTTTCTCGTTATGACCGAATGGGATATGGAGAGCCCCTGACCACTACCCTTATTCACATCCTTGGTGGTGAAAAAGTGTTCGAAAATATGAGGAGCCACATCCTCGGGGATACCTGTTCCAGTGTCTGAGAATTCAACCACCACCTCATTTGCCTCTTTCCGTGTCCTAATCGTGATGAGACCTGGCTCCCCGGAGTCATTTCCATTGCCGTTGGCATCATTGATGGCATGTGCCGCATTGACGATGAGATTTAGAAAGACCTGGTTGAGTTCGCCGAGATAACAGGGGACAAGGGGAAGATTATTATCAAAAGATGTCTCAACTTCGGCAACGTACTTGTACTCGTTCCGCGAGATGGTGAGGGTGTCCTGGATGGCCTTGTTCAGATCGGCGGGGATCATCTTTTTCGTATCGGGATGGGAGAAGGCCTTCATGGACTTGACTATGGTAGAAACACGTTCAACACCGTCAAGTATCTGTTTGATGGATTTTGGTATTTCCTCGGTAAGATACTCAATGTCAGCCCTCTCCTCGGCCACGGCCAGTTCTTCCGCCAATTTGCCCGCCCTTCTATCCTCCTCTGCCGCCTGATGGAAGGCCCGAAATTTTTCAATAATCTCTATGATGTCTTTAAAACTGTCCTGAAGAAAATGGGTGTTGTCACCGATGAACTGGATGGGGGTATTTATCTCATGAGCGATACCGGCGGCGAGGATTCCTATAGCTTCTAACTTCTGAGCATGGAGGAGCTGTGTTTCGAGTCTGGATTTTTCCCGCTCTCCTTCAATACGCCTGGTAAGGTCGCGAAATACTATAATAACACCTATTAGATTCCTCTTTTGATCATAGATAGGAGCAGTACTGGCAGAGATGAAATGCTCTCTGCCATCCTTCGATACGATAGCCGAATTTTGAAAAAGTCCAACAGCCTTACCTGCTTTCAGCGCCCTGTTTAAAAGTTTTTTATACGGCTCTTTTGTTTTTCCATTGATAAGACTGAATACCTCTGTAAGAGGTCTCCCTAAAGCCTCTTCTAAAGTCCAACCGGTGAGTTCCTCGGCGACCTTATTTACTAAAATAACCTTCCCTTCAACATCTGTCGAGATTACCCCGTCACCAATGCTCTGGAGTGTCATGTGAAGTCGCTCTTTCTCGGCTGTAAGGGCCTCTTCAGCATCTTTACGCTTCTTTATTTGTCCCACTAAAGGCCGGAGTAAAAGGAAGTAGATGGTAGGGGAGGTCAAAGTAACCAAAACGGATGAATCAAAAAGCGTTGCCGCCAGCGGAGAAATATGCAAATATTTGCCAATAAATATCATTACCAATGCTTCACTACCAAAAACCGTAATGGCTAGGATCAACAGAGAGTAATAAGGCGAAAAGTAGATACTCGAAGACTCACTCTCCTGCATATCAAGGTTTTTTTTATCAGCACTTACTAAAAATATGATCATTGTCACGATGGCAATGAACATCAGGCTTAAGACAATAATACTGGACCTGAAGAGTGTGGCGGTAAGATTTTGATTGTTGGCTGTAATATCATAATATATTTCAAATGCGCCTTTGAAAACACCATTACGCATGATTGGCACATAAGTTTCAACAACATCAATACTATAGACCCTGCCTTCAGCGGACTTGCCATTCTTTTTAACGGTCTTAGTGTACCTTTCCCCCCGGACAACTATATTATGGAAATAATCCTTTTTATTAAGGCTTCCTACTTCATCGGGGTCTGTTGAGTAGTATATCGCGCCTGTTTTTGAGAAAATCTTCAGCTTTATAAACTTAAAATCTTCCTGCAAACGCTGTACTTTTTTCTGGAAGTCAACTGTTACCAGATCATGGTTCATTGCAATATCTCCCGGAAGGAGTTCCTGCAATAAATACGTGGATGCGCGTTCTGCCTCTATCTCAATATTTTTAACTATCAGTCTGGCAAAGGAGGGATAGATAATGTAAATATTAATCAGAGGAAAGAGTATCGCTATAACGAAGGATAGGAGAAAAACGTTTCTAACATGTTTTAGGTCCCGCATAATCTCAGCCTCTTAACGGTACTATATGATATGGCTTGTCCTTCCCCTGCGCCGCTGTATCGTCATCGGCGAACTGGCGGCGTATATCTCGGAAAATGTCCGTGGCCTTTTCAAAGGCATTGAAAATCTCCGGATCAAAATGGGCGCCAATACCTGAACGTATTTCAGAGAAGGCCTTCTCTTCAGAAAATATTGGTTTGTAGGGCCGTTTGGAAAAGAGGGCGTCATAGACATCGGATATGGCAGTGATACGGGCCTCAAGTGGTATATCTTCTCCTTTCAAACCCCTTGGATACCCTGTTCCATCCCACCTTTCGTGGTGGTTGAGAGCAATGGAAGAGGCCATTCTCAGGAAGGGGTTGTCCCTTTTTACGGAATTCATAAGACTCTTAAGGCCGAGCAGCAGCTTGAAATCCTTTATTGTATACATCTCCTGTCTTAATATCTTTACGCCAATCTCACAGTGCTGTCTCATAACCTGCCATTCGTCGGCATTCAGCTTACCTTGTTTAAGAAGGATATGATCCGGGATGCCTATCTTTCCCACATCGTGAAGAGGGGCGGTAAGAAAGACCATCTCGGAAAACCTTTCTGCCATGCCCAGCGTTTCCGCCAATACATGGCTGTAATATCCTACTCGCACAACATGATTCCCTGTATCGGTATCCCTGTATTCAGCCGCCTTGCCAAGCTGCCAGATAAGTTCTATGTGTGCCGCCTCAAGTTCAGCGGTTCGTACCCTGACTTTCTGTTCAAGTAATGCCTGATGGGCCTTTATCTCATCCTGATAGGACTTCAGGCGCAGCATATTGTTTATGCGCGCAACGAATTCATCGGGGTCCACGGGTTTACTGAGAAGGTCTGTAGCGCCCATATCGAGGGCGCGCCTCTTAATACCCCTATCGCTCAGCCCCGTCAGAATGGTTACAGGTATGTCACGAATATGCTCTGTGCTGCGAACAGCGCTCAATAACGCAAAACCATCCTTGCCCGGCATGGAAACGTCTGATACCACGGCATCTATATTCTTATTATTTAATAGATGGAGCGCTTCATTGACGCTCCTCGCATAATTCATCTCCCACACACTCCTCTTGTGTCGAAGGGTGCGATGTATCCCTTCCAGGATATTCACCTCATCGTCTACGAATAGAATATTGCTCTTCTTTGTTATAGTTGACATATTTTTTGCTCTCTCGGTAAATATTTTCAGAACTCTCAAAATGACCAGGAAACCCCGGGCTTTAGTCCGGGGAGTAAGTTAGACAACTCTTTCTTTATTATCGGAAGTCTTAAGGATAACTTAACGGGAAAGGTCTTTTGACGCATCAGGGCTTCATCCTTGCGGCGTGATGCGGTGAACTATACCATGGGGCGTAGAGAGAATGAATCAGAGATTCCCTAATTGTCAGCGTAACTATCTTTGCGGAATTAGTAAAAAAATGATAACCACATCCATAAAACAAGACGTTAATCCAGACACAAGGAAGACCATCCGGGAAATCGAGGGCATAAATCTCTGATATTTAAATTACCACTCCGCAAAGAGAGACCGGTATAGATGACGCACACTTTTATATTAAATTTTTTTTGGATTTCTCCGATAAACATATAATCTGGCTCTGCCTGGGAGGATATCCGTCTTTCCAGGCCACGGCGACCCCGCTTGGGTGGTCCTACTCCGGACCGAGCAGGGATTATCTATTATTCATTGGAAGTCATGGAGTAACTGGTAATGAAAAAACACAACGTACTCAGGACATACCTTGCCATCGTCCTTGCCGTGGTTCTCCCCCTTGGGGGGCTCATCTGGTACTCGGTCCGCGACGCCATGCAGGAGCAACGGATGACCCTGGAAATGGACAATCTCAGAAAACTCACGGAGCTTGTCTCCGAGGCAAGCAAAGTGGTCTTCGAACTGGAAGAAGAGAGGGGAATGTCAGCCATATTTCTCGCCTCGGCTGGAAAAAAGATGGACGGTCTAAACCGTATCCACAGGATGGAACTTAACAGAGAAATAGCCGTCATCAAGGACAAATGGAAAGCGAGAGATGGGGACATAAAGAATGCAGTTATAAGAGAATCCATCATTGATTCCCTGAAGACTCTCGATGAAATAGGTGCCGTGCGCGCCCGCGTTGATTCCCTTGAGATGCCCCAGGAAGAGATGCTAGCTTACTACACGGCTATGATCAACCGTTTCTTCGATGTGGTTGTTGATATGGGTCTTGAGAGCCCGGAGCCGGGTCTTGCAAACTTTATTTCCACCTATGTAAGTCTCATGCATCTAAAGGACGTCGCAGGCACGGAACGCGCCCTTGGAGGCATAGCGATCGTAAAAGGCACCTTTAACGAGACTACTTTTAGCAGGTACAGGGCCATACTTGGGAAAGAGGACATCCTAAAGGAGTTTTTCCTTCATACTGCCGGAGCGGGAGAAAAAGAACTCCTGACAAGAAAAATGGCCGCTCCCGTACTTGATGATTACTGGAGCATGCGCCGGGTGTTCCTCTCAAACGACATAGGGACTGCCATCAAGGGTTTGACGCCCGAGGCATGGTTTAACGCCGCCACATGGAAGGTGAACCTTCTACAGGATGTTAATGAAGCACTCAATAGAGAGCTTTACGCGAGAGCGGACCACCTCTCTGGCGCAGCCTACAGCGCCTTCAGACGAACACTTCTGCGCATGGCAATCATCTTCGTAATATCCATCTTCGTGACGGTAGTCGTCATAAGAGACTTTATCTTGAGAAGGAAGAGCAGTAACATTATCAAGGAGAATGAGGCCAAGTACCGCCTGATACACTCGACGTCTTTTGACGCCATAATCCTCAGCAACAGCACCGGCGGCATAATCGAGTGCAACGGCGCGACGGAGAATATATTCGGCTACGATAAGGGAGAGCTTATAGGGAAGGAGCTAATAGACATTATCCCCGAGGAGTACAGAGAAAGACACAGAGAAGGCTTTGAGAGGTTTGTCTCCACCGGAGAGGCGAGTATACAGGGTTCAGCCGTGGAGGCGGAGGGACTGAGAAAAAATGGCACTGTTTTCCCCATTGAACTTGCGGTGAACCACTTCGTGACAGACGGCAAGACATTCCTTACCGGCACCATCCGCGACATCACAGAGCGAAAAGACGCGGAGATGAAACTGAAAAAGGCGGTAAGTGAGGCAGAGGAAGCAAGCCGTACAAAAAGCGAGTTCCTCGCCAACATGAGCCACGAGATACGCACCCCCATGAACGGAGTGATGGGCATGACAGGACTCCTTCTTGATACGGATCTTTCCAAGGAGCAACGCGAGTACGCCGAGGCCGTAAGAAACAGCGCAGACGGACTGATGAGCATCATAAACGACATACTGGATTTTTCCAAGATAGAAGCCGGAAAACTCGTCTTTGAGACCCTGGACTTTGATCTTCGGGATACCCTCGAAAACGTGGCTGACATGGTGGGCTTACAGGCGCATGCCAAGGGAGTAGAGTTTA
>CAZSAY010000045.1:0-14845 GCA_964605225.1 uncultured Thermodesulfobacteriota bacterium
CGGGGCTTATGTATGACTATGACTACGAGCTGGCCATAACCCTGAACGCCAGGATTTTTGCCGAGGCAGAGACCATGGAACTTGATATCATGACCATATGCTCCACCTGCCTCATGGTGATGAGAACGGCTAACCGGGACCTCAAAAATGACCCGAAGCTACTCGAAAATATAAACAAGACCCTTGAACAAGCCGGTCTCCATTACAGCGGTAATGTAGAGGTAACACAGCTTCTATGGGTGCTGGCCCGTGACTACGGCCTTGAAAACCTTAGAAAAAAAGTTGTCAAGCCGCTCAACTGGCTGAAAGTGGCGCCCTTCTACGGCTGTCACACCCTGCGCCCCTCGGACGCCCTCGGCGTAGACGACCCGGAGAACCCGCAGACCCTTGAGGATATTATAAAAATCCTTGGCGCCGATGTAGTGGATTTCAGAGACAAGACCAAATGCTGCGGCTTTCAGGTGGACCTTGTGGCAGAGGATATGGCCGTTGAGATGACAGGTAAGAGGTTATTGAACGCAAAGGATAATGGCGCGCGTTGCATGGTAACGCCCTGCCCCTTCTGTCACATTAACCTTGATAATTATCAGGGCATGGCAGAAAAAAAGACTGAAAAGACCATAGGCCTTCCCGTATTTCACCTGCCACAGCTCGTGGGCCTCGCCCTTGGACTTGGGTCGAAGCAGATGGGCCTTGACCGCCACCTCGTCTCCATGGCAGGCGTCTTCAGATAAATACCCGGGGGGGGGTATAAAGAGAGGGATATAGGGGGGTGTTACGGGGGGGGGTATGTAGGGGTATATGGGGTATGGATATCAGGCTGTGGTGGCAATGTGAATTGAGAGGCGGCCATCGTAAAGATAAAAATCTCATCTTCCCCATTGACGTCTGCGAAGTTACCCCTTCGGCCCACAAGCCCTTAGTCTAATACCGCTCTATCTCCCCTATCACCACAGATCCATCAGGCCGCACTCAGTAAATTGATACGTTCAGCTCCTCCATCTTTCCCGTAACCATATAGACTACCCGCTCGGCTATGTTGGTAACCCTGTCAGCCATCCTCTCAAGGTTGTGAGCCACCCATATAAGGTATGTAGCATCCTTGATTATTGAGGGCTTCTCTATCATTAAAAGAAGAAGTTCTCTATAAATCTGATCATAAAGGGCGTCCACCTCGTCGTCCTCGTCGCATATCTTCTTTGCGGTCTCTTCATCCTTGTCCTCAAAGGCCTTGATACTCCTTCGGAGCATATCCACGCTCTTTTGCGCCATCCTGGGAATATCAATAAGGGGCTTAACCATGGGGTCCTTGCCTATGGAGATACTTATCTTGGCAATTCCCTCGGCATGGTCCCCTATCCTCTCAAGGTCGGTTATTATGTTTATCACCGCCCCGAGCATACGAAGGTCCTTTGCCATGGGCTGCTGTGTGGCGATAAGCATCATGCATTTTTTTTCAATGGCAAAGCGCTTTTTGTTGATAAGTTTATCGCCCTTAATGACCTTCTCCGAGGCCTTCAAATCCCTCTCTTTGAGGGAGGTAACAGATTTCTCTATGGCCGATGCCACCATCTCGGACATCTCCACGACATTGGCCTTAACCTCTTTTAGCGCGTTCCTGTAAACAACCCTTGTCATCTTACCCCTCCCCTTCTCTTATTCATTAACCAAAGCGCCCCGTTATGTAGCTCTCAGTCATCTTCTTTTCCGGGGCCGTGAAAATTGTATTCGTCTTATTGAACTCTATCAGCTCGCCGAGCATGAAAAACCCCGTATACTCGGAGACCCTTGCCGCCTGTTGCATATTATGAGTCACCATGACTATGGTGTAGTTCTCCTTGAGTTCCGCTATGAGGTCCTCGATGCTTCCCGTGGAGATGGGGTCAAGGGCCGAGCAGGGCTCGTCAAAAAGTATGGTCTCCGGCTCCACGGCGATGGCCCGCGCTATGCAGAGCCTCTGCTGTTGCCCGCCCGAGAGGGCCTGCGAGGATTTGAATACCCTGTCCTTTGTCTCCTCCCAGAGCGAGGTGTCCTTTAGCGCTTTTTCTACCCTTCCAAGAAGCTCGGTCTTGTTCTTGATGCCCTTCAGGCGAAGCCCAAAGGCGATGTTATCAAAAATGGACATGGGAAATGGCGTAGGCTTTTGAAAGACCATGCCTATCATACTGCGAAGCGTCATAAGGTCTGTCTCGGCGGAGAGGATGTCTTTGCCGTCCATGATAATCTCACCCTCGTAACGGTTACCGTGGTAGAGATCGTGCATCCTGTTAAAACAGCGCAGAAATGTGGTCTTTCCGCACCCCGATGGGCCGATAAAGGCCGTAACCGAGTTTTGGTGTATAGGCAGGGTTATCCCCTTCAGGGCATGGACACCGCCTGAGTAGTAAAAATTAAGTCCCTTTACCTCTATCTTCAGCTTACTACTCTTCATCGCTCTCCATACTTCCATCTTATAATGAACCTGCCTGTGAGTGTAAGTGCTAATATGGCAAGGGCTATGACAAGGGATGCGGCCCAGGCCTGGGCGTGCCATTCCGCGTATGGTCCCATGGCGTACTGGAATATGGTGACCGTAAGGGATGCCATGGAATCGTTCATATTGGTGGAAAAATATGGACTGTTGAAAGATGTGAATAAAAGGGGCGCTGTCTCGCCCACTATCCTTGAGATGGCAAGGAGGACACCCGTGAGTATTCCCGCCGAGGCCCCTCTGTACGTAACCTTGAAGATAACCTTATACGTAGGGGCTCCCAGGGCAAAGGCCGCCTCGCGCTGTGACCACGGCACGAGCTTCAACATGTCTTCGGTAGTCCTGAGGACAACGGGGATCATTATCACCGCCAGGGCCACGGCTCCTGCCCAGCCGCTAAAGTGTCCAAAGGGTTTTACAAGGAGGGCGTAGATAAAGGTGCCCACCACTATGGACGGAACGCTCACCATGGTGTCGGATAGCACGCTTATAATACGCGCGTAGGGTTTTCCCCTTGTGTACTCGGCTATGAAGGTACCGCCGAGAAGCCCCATGGGCACGCCTATAAGGGTTGCCGCAAGGACTATGAGGAACTGGCCGACCAGGGCGTTCCTCAGTCCGCCTCCGGCCATGCCAACAGGCGCGGGATCGTTAAAAAAGAACGCCGGTCCAATGGCGCTTATCCCGTTTATGATTACATCCAAAAGTATAAAGATTAGCCAGAAAAAACCCAGGAGCGTTGCCGCCACGGCAAGGGAAAGTATGAGAAAGCTCTTCATCTTGCGTGCCTGGATTATATTCATCTCAGACCTTCCCCTCTTTGCGCATTACAAAAAGCCTTGCCCCGGCGAGCATGATGAAGCTGAAGATAAAGAGTATAAGGGCAAGAAGGTATAGTGAAGACAGGTATATATCCGTATCGGCCTCTGTAAACTCATTTGCAAGGGTAACGGTAATGGTGGAGACAGTATCAAGAAGGGACCACGTTATCTTATGGTCGCCGCCCAGGACAAAGGCAACCGCCATGGTCTCTCCCACGGCCCTTCCAAGAGATAGGATGATGCCGCCGAGAACGCTCGTCTTTGAGTTGGGTATGACAACGTTTTTTATGACCTCCCACTTTGTTGCGCCAAGTCCGTAGGCCGACTCCTTTACCACGGCGGGTGTAAGGTTAAAGGCGTCCCTTGATATGCTGGCCGTAAAGGGGATAATCATGATAGCAAGTATTATAGAGGCCGTAAGTATATCAATGCCAAGTGGGGTGCCGGCAAAGAGTATATTAAAGAGGGGTAGCCGGCCGAAGGTAGCCTGCAGGGCAGGCTCCACATACCCGGCCATTAGGGGTGTAAGGGTAAAGAGCCCCCACATGCCGTATACTATGCTCGGTATGGCGGCAAGGAGCTCTATGGCGGCCCCTGCCGGGCCTTTAAAAAACTTGGGCGATAACTCCGAGATAAATATTGCGATGCCTATGGCCACGGGCACGGCCATGAGCATGGCAAGGGTTGTAATAAGCACGGTGCCGAAAAGGGCCGTGGCCCCTCCGAACAACTCCCTTACGGGGTCCCAATCCGTTGAAAATAAAAAACCAAAGAATCCAAACCTGCCGATGGCAAGAGAAGACTCCGAGTAGAGGGTATAAAAGATACCGATAATCAAAGCGATTATCGAAAAAGACGCCGCTCCGGTCAAAAAGTATACAAAGGTCCCGATCGTATCTTTATTATTTTTAAATGCCAATTCTACCCTCGCGGCGATATAAAGCGCATGACAGTCTCAAGCCGCCCTGCCTTAAATATAAAAATAAGGGGACGGCTTAGATTATTACATAACCGTCCCCTTATTCAACAAAAAATATGTCTTTGTAACCCCGAAGGGCCTTACTCAGTAGAGACCCTCGCTCTTCCAGTATGCCCTTATCTTACTCTTCAGGGACTTTGGAAGGGGCACATAGATAAGGTTTGTGGCCGTATCGTCGCCGTTATTAAAGGCCCAATCGTAGAACTTCACGACCTTTCTGTTCGTATCCTTCTTCTCCTTTGCGAGCAGTATGAAGGTAGCGCCGGCTATTGGCCATGCGTTCTTTCCAGGCGCGTTTACGAGCCAGAGGTAAAAGTCCTTTGAGGCGTCAAAGTTGCCGGAAGCCGCGGCGTCCTTGAAGGAACTGAACTTGGGGGCAACGAACCGGCCCGCGGCGTTCTTGAGCTGTACGTAGTTAAGGTTGTTCTGCTTGGCGTAGGCAAACTCAACGTAGCCTATGGAGCCGGCGACCCTCTTTACATAGTTGGCCACGCCCTCGTTGCCCTTGCCGCCGATGCCTACGGGCCATTTAACGGCCTTTCCGGCCCCTACCTTGTCCTTCCACTCCTGACATACGCCGGCGAGGTAGGAGGTGTATATGGCCGTTGTGCCTGAACCGTCGGAGCGCCTAACAACGGTTATCTTCTTATGCCTTAACTTGGTGCCCTTGTTGAGCGCCCTTATCTTGTCATCGTTCCAGTATGTGATGTCACCAAGAAATATCTTGCAGAGCGCTTCGGAATCAAGTTTCAGAGCGCCTGTTTTTACCCCATTAACATGTATGACAGGCACAACTCCGCCTATGACGGCCGGGAACTGGAGGAGCTTGTTTTTCTTAAGCTTGGCCGGTTTCAGGGGCGCGTCAGAGGCGCCGAACTCTACGGTCCTGGCCATTATCTGCCTCTGGCCGCCGCCTGAGCCTATGGACTGGTAATTGAGTTTTATACCCGTATCCTTGTTGTAGTTATATCCCCAGGCAGAGTACACGGGATAGGGGAAAGAGGCCCCGGCGCCGTTTAGCATCTCACTGGCATGCGCCCCTGTTGCGGTAAAAAGGCCTGCCGCTAAAAGAGATAATCCTATTGATAGAAAACGTTTCATTTTCTCTCCTTACTTTAGTTGAACTTCAAGTGGTTTTTAAAGGACTATCCTTACTATCCGCTAAATCAATCTATCCGTCATCCGCCTATTTATCAAGCGGTTTTTGTAGAAGGGAGGGGGGGGATAGCCCCCCCTCTGGAGGAAGAGCCCGCCGGGAGGGGGTAATGAATCCCGGTCGGCATTTACGGGGAAGGATCGGGGCTTCCCCGTAAACTCTTGGTAGACCCTCTTAGAATACGATCTGGGTCTGAACAAATATCTCGTTCTCATCTTTGCCGTCTACGCCGTTAAGGTTTTCGCCTATCCTGTAGGTGACCTGTCCCTTCAAGTGATGACCCTTTAAAAAGAGGTTGGCGCCCACGGAGGTCCGTCTCCACTTCTTGGCGTAGTTGTTGGCGTCCTGGCTCTGGAAGGCGGCTACAAGCTCAAGCCTGTTTGCCAGCACCATGTAACCACCCTCAAAGACATAGTTCTCAAGGGTTGTGGCGCCGTCTTTGTATATACCCCCCGTGGCCCTGTTGTCAGCTGTCTCGGCACGGAACCTGTTGTACTCGGCGTCTACGGAGATACCCTTGAAACGTACGGCGCCGCTTACCTCAAGGCCTTCGACGTTATCCACGTCGAACTTCTTGCCTTTGCTTGTATCCTTACCCTTGAGGTTGGTATTAGTATTGTTGTCGTCATCGTTCTGCCAGCCATAACCGGCAACGTTAACAACGGCCTTTAAGGGACCCTTGGCGAGGTCGCCCTGACTCATGGAGAGATGACCAAAGGGATGGAAACTCACACGGGCGCCGGCCATGTACCCCTGATTGAAGTCTGAATTCCTGTTAATGGGGGTATCAAAATCCAGTTTGTTGGAATCAGGGTCGATGCTGGCTATGGCCAGGGATGCGCCGTAGGTCAGCTTTTTCTCAAGTAAAGAGCCTGTCAGATGTATTCCTGCGTTCCTCTCGGGAGAGCCGTAGTTGTGGTCACCTGCAAAGGTCCTCTCAACGAGCTGTTGTTTCTTCGAGGAGGTAAGGTCTTCCTGAGAAAATCTAAAATAGGCGTTGCCGAACTCTATATGTATGTCATAGGGACCTGCGTACCCTATAAAGGCGTCCTTGATGGCTATCTCGTTGCCGTCCTCGGACTCGCCCATGTCCCACTGAAACTTGCCCTTCCAGCCCTTTATCACAGAGCCCTCGATAAAGGGACGAAGACGCCTGAAGAAAATCTTGTCCGTTCCCGCGGGGTCTGTCTTTGCGGTCTGCATGTTCTTAAAGTGATACTGAAGCTGAATCCTGCCGCCTATCTTTACGTATTTGTCGCCGTCATGAAAAACGGTGATGCCCGATGCATGGGCGCTCTGCAGAGCGCCGGTAAAGAGGATGGCCAGGGCCATCAAAAACACCGAAAAACCCGCAAGAAATTTTCTACTTCTCATCTCTACTCTTTTCATCTTTTCTCTTCCTCTCCTTTTTGACTTTTTCCAGTGATGTTACAGGGCCGTTATGGCTACGCCTTCAGTAAAAGTCCACCTCAATGTATGTGCGAGAAAGATGGGACAATCCGTAAATTCTTCTTTAGAGCAGTATTCATTGAGATCTTCCACTACGGGAGTGTATAGGGCCGGCGAGGCCTTGCAAAGCCTGTGAGTCTTACTACCCTTAAGATATGGACATTCCATCTCTCTCTCTTCCTCCTGTTTTATAGTTGTCTCTTTGTTTTTTTACTACCCTACACCCCCTTTGTTACAGAATTATGACAGGAGTGTTAAGTCGCTGTGACAAAAGCTTCGAAGAGAAATTACGATTGACATAATGCGGCCTGATAAGTTAGGATATCTTTGAAATCATTAAAAAAAATCACAAGGAGGCCCCCGGCATGGCCACGAAACAATCTACAAAAAAATCTTCCTCTCTATTAAAAAAAGCTAAAAAACTCATCCCCGGCGGTGTAAACAGCCCCGTCAGGGCCTTTAGCGCCGTAGGGGGAAAACCCCTCTTCATCAAAAAAGCCAGCGGCTCGCATGTCACTGACGCCGACGGTAACTCTTACATAGACTACATAGGCTCATGGGGCCCCATGATAGTGGGACACGCGCACCCCGCCGTAGTAAAGGCCCTTACAAGGGCCATTGGCCGGGGGACGAGTTTTGGCGCCCCAACGGAGCTTGAGGTAACGCTTGCACAGATGACCATCGAGGCCTTTCCCTCCATGGACATGGTCCGTTTTGTAAGCTCCGGCACAGAGGCCACCATGAGCGCCCTGAGGCTCGCACGCGCATATACGGGAAGAGACAAGATACTAAAATTCGAGGGATGCTACCACGGACACGGTGACAGCCTCCTTGTAAAGGCCGGTAGCGGCGCCGCCACCCTCGGCATCCCATCAAGCCCGGGAGTGCCCAAAGGCCTCGCCAAAAATACCCTTAACGCCAGATATAACGATATCGCCTCGGTGGAACGGCTCTTTAAGAAGGCCCCCGAAGACATCGCCTGTGTCATCGTAGAGGGCGTGCCCGGCAACATGGGCGTGGTGCTCCCGAAAGAGGGCTTTTTGGCGGCGCTGAAGGGCCTCTGTGAAAAATATGGCGCCCTTCTTATAATGGACGAGGTTATGAGCGGGTTCAGGCTCTGCTACGGCGGGGCTCAGCAGATCTTCATGGTTGACCCCGATATCACGTGCCTTGGAAAGGTAATAGGAGGGGGGCTCCCCGTAGGGGCCTTTGGAGGAAAACGCGAGATCATGGAAAAACTCGCCCCTATCGGCCCCGTATATCAGGCGGGGACGCTCTCGGGTAACCCTATCGCCATGACGGCGGGCATAGAGACGCTTAAGATACTTAAGAGAAAGGGCTCCTACCCAAGACTCCTTAAAAAGGCAAAGACCCTTACGGATGGGATTAAAGAGGTGGCCAAAAGGGCCGGCGTGGACTGCACCATTACGGCCGCGGGCTCCATGTTTACCCTGTTTTTTAACGCAAACCGGCCCGTGGATTACGCCGGGGCCTCGGCCTGCGACCTCAAGAGATTCTCAAGATACTTTACACGCATGCTAAAAGCCGGCATTATGCTCCCCCCATCGCAGTTCGAGGCAAACTTCTTCGGCCTCGCCCATACAAAAGAGGACATAGAAAAAACCCTCTACGCCGTTGAGAAGTGTATGAAACGCCTTTAGGATAAAACAGGGACAGTTGTCCCTGTTTTAAAAAATATTATCTTTTCCCTTTTTTAATGTTATCTTTTATTAAATGAAATCATTATCCTCTGGAGGTTTTGGTTTGAAGATAATAAAAATCAAAAAGCCTATCCTTTCTCTCCTCTTTATTGGTCTTATTTTTATACTCACACCCATTGCCGTGCATGCCGGCACTCAGTACGTCTCTGATAATCTCATCATTATGATGAGGAGCGGTGCGGGCGGTGATTATAAGATAATAAAGGCCCTTAAAACCGGCACCCCCCTTGAGATACTTGAAGAGAGCGGAGATTATTTTAAGGTTAAGACCACGGGCGGTCAGGAAGGCTGGGTCCTTAAGCGCTACATTACCAGCGAGACTCCTAAGGGAATACTCATATCCGGGCTGAAGAGAAGGATTGAGAAAGCAAAGGCTGATCTTGCCAGGGCCAAGAGAGAAAGCCTTGACCTTAATAAGGGCATTAAAGCCGACAAAACCCTTCTTAAAAAAGATAAGAGAAAACTTGAGAAGGATGTGAAGGATAAGAACTACCGGATATACACCATAAACAAAGAACTTAAGCAGATGAAGGAAAAATATACGAACCTTGCTAAAAATTCCAGTGCGGTCGTAAAGGTCGTAAACGAGCGTGACAAATTAAAAAAGCTAAATACCAGGCTCGGCGCGGAAAATAAGGTCCTTACAGCGAAAAACGAACATCTTTTTAAAAAAAATGTAATCTTCTGGTTTCTTGCCGGAGGCTTTGTCTTTTTCTTTGGATGGCTGGTGGGACAGTTTTCGAGGACAAAGAGGAGCCGTTTTTAGCCTCCCCGGCACGCTCCTCCAAAATAAAGCCGGGTTAAGCAATACCCCCCGTTGCCCTTCACTATTGATTTTCCATTTTTCTTCCGCTATCCTTAAAACACAAGATATTTTAATTTTAAAAGAGCAGGTCTTACTTGCCCATAAACCCCGGAGGAGTATCTCATGACAGAGACTACGCTATATGAACGCCTCGGCGGCTATGACGCTATCAGCGCCGTTGCCAACAACCTCTTGCCCCGCCTTATGTCAGATCCGCTACTCGCCAGATTCTGGGAGAACAGGGGTACGGACGGTCTTGAGAGAGAGAAACAGCTCCTCATAGATTTTCTCTGCTCAAGCGCCGGCGGCCCGCTTCTTTATACGGGCCGCGACATGGCCACCTCTCACCGGGGCATGGGCATTACAGAGGACGACTGGACGGCATTCATGGGCCACCTTAACGCAACCCTCGATGAGTTTGACCTGCCCGATACCGAAAGGGGCGAGGTTATCGCCTTTATCGAGAGCACAAAGGCCGATATCGTAGAGTAACAGCCTCGTCGGATAGTGGTGGATGAGAGCTTCCGTCATGCCTGCGCACGGTTTTTAACGGCTCCGGTTATCTCTTGCCTCATAATTCAGCACTCCGTTGTTCTTCCATCGCTCTTGCCAATTTATTCCAGAAGATGTATGCTGAATATAGAAGTTATCTTGATATAGAGTCAGGGGTTAGTGCGATGCCGCCTAACCCGTAAATCAATCAATAAACAAAGGAGAGTTCATGTCTATTGTCTCAAGGTCAAACCTTCGCTCCTTTACCATTATTCTGGTGGGCCTGCTTGTGGCCTCTTTTACCTTTACTACAGAGGATGTCTTCGCCCATAGAAGGGGTGGAAGCAGGCACAGCTCAGGAAGACACAGCTCCATAGGGCACAGGTCCGTGAAGCACAGCTCCATAGGGCGCGTTGTAAGACACCGTGCGCCCATAAGGCACAACAGGGTGATTGTAACGAGACCGAGGCACCGCCCCGGCAAGATTGTAGCCAATCTTCCACACAGGCATTCAAGGGTAATTGTCAGGGGAAGGCCTTACTACTATGGTAGCGGGTCCTATTACTACAGGCGTCCAAGAGGCTATGTCGTAGTAGCTCCTCCCATCGGTACTCTTGTGCCGCACCTTGCCATCGGATTTAACACGGTTTGGGTGGGCGGACTTTTCTATTACTATTACGGCAATATCTTCTATCGCCGTGTTCCGTCAGGGTATGTGGTGGTAGAGCCGCCTACAACCAGCACCGTTGTCCTTACTGAGCCTTCCGTTGTAGAGCCGGCCCAGTCCGCCTCGGGAAGGGTCTCCGTCATAGCCGCGAGGCTGAACGTAAGGACCGGTCCGTCTCTGTCCAACCCCATACTCTATCAGGTGAGGGAGAATACTACGTTGCGTGTACACGGCAGGGATAGAGATTGGCTATACGTGGAACTGCCGAGCGGTAAATATGGATGGGTGATGGAAGAGTTTACCGTGCAGATGGATGTCTCCCCGAGCGGCTGAGTTGAAGGGGGTAGTAGGGGTAGAGCCGGAGAGGGGTGAACCCCTTTTCTTATAGATATAATGCTGTTGTGAACCGCCGAAGGGGTGCGTGGTGGTGAGGGCTTCGAGCCCCATGAAGACCGCCATAACCCCTTTAGGCGGTCTTTTATTAATGGATGGGGTGTAAATTAGAGCGTGAATATCCTCATTGTGGAGCCCTATTATACGGGGTCACACGCCGCCTGGGCAGAGGGTTACAAAAAAAACAGCCGCCATGACGTGCAGATCCTCTCCATGCCGGGCCGTTACTGGAAGTGGCGTATGCACGGCGGCGCCGTAACCCTTGCAAAAGCCTTTCTTGCCCGGGGATCTGCCCCCGAGCTCATACTCGCCACCGATATGCTGGACCTTACCACCTTTTGCGCCCTTACAAGGCCTCTCTCCAACGGTGTTCCAACGGCAATTTATTTTCATGAGAATCAGATTACCTACCCATGGGCAGAGGATGACAGAGACAGGGCAAAGGGCCGTGACGGTCATTACGCCTTTATAAACTTCGCATCCGCCCTCACGGCGGATAGGGTGTTTTTCAACTCCTCTTTTCATAAGGACTCCTTTCTGCAAGCCCTGGAGAGATACCTGAAGGCATTTCCTGATTTCAATGTCTCTTCATCCATAGAGGAGATAGAAAAAAAGTCCGCTGTCCTTTATGTGGGTATGGATTTCAGGTCCCTTGATACCGCCGCGGCGGCCGCCGATGAGTCTACCGTTAAGACAACGGACGAAACCCCTCCCCTCATACTCTGGAACCATCGTTGGGAGCACGACAAAAATCCAGAGGATTTTTTCCGTGCCCTTTATATCCTTATGGAGAAGGGTCTAGACTTTGAGGTAGCCATCCTTGGCGAGAATTTTCAAAAGAGCCCTGCCGTCTTTGACGAGGCCCACGAGAGGCTTGGGAAAAGAATCTTGCATTTTGGTTTTGTAAAGGACTACGCGCAATATGCCCGGTGGCTAAAGAGGGCGGATATAGTTCCCGTAACATCAAGACACGATTTTTTCGGCTGTTCCGTTGTAGAGGCCATTTATTGCGGGGCCTTTCCCATACTTCCCCGAAGGCTCGCGTACCCGGAGCACCTTGGCGAAAATTCCAAAAAGGGGGCTGAGACTTGCCCTGAATATGAAAAATGTTTTTACGAAAACTTCGATGAATTTCTCGCTTTTCTTGAGTGGACGATAATAAATATTGACGAGGCCCGTGGATGCAACGCGGGGGCCGGGGTGGCCCGCTACGGCTGGGATAATATGGCCCCCTTATATGACAGGGAGATGGAGAAGGCCGCGCGCGCCGCTCTAAGGCAGGCGTGATAGCGGCGCGCGACCTCGTTGAATTTACTTTACGATATGGTCTATAAGAAGATGAAGGGGTTTATCCGCGTTATCGGTTTTTATCGCAGGGCTTACGCCCTCAAGGTCTCCACTAGTTTTTTTTACGCCGCCGCTCTTTGAAATTCTCGCTTCAATGCGAACCTCGTCAAAGTTGGAGATTCTAAGGAAAGGCACTACGGACTTGGAGTCGTCAAGCCTTACGCTGAGAGGCAACTGAGATACCTTTGCCCTCACTACGGCAAGGGGGGCCTTGGGGCCGCGCACCGCCTTGGCGAAGATAAATACAACCTGCCCGGGGCTTGTCCCTGCCTTTAACTTCGGGCTAAGATCTACCGTTACGTCAACAGGGCCTCCTGCCATGGCAGAGGCGGCCGTGAAAACGGCAAGGCTTAGCAAAACGGCCGCATAAGATAAGGCTCTCGCCGTTAAGATACTGCTTTTTTTTCTCATATTTTGTCCCCCTAAATTGCGTTGATATTAAATCCTCTTACTTCAAAACCTCTTCAGGAAAACCACTTCAGGGGTATACCTGCGTGATGTTAGTCGCCTGCATGCCTTTTTCGCCCTTTGTCAGGTCAAACTCGAATATAAGGTCTCTGCTTGGCATCTTGCTTATGTCGATGGACGGGTTGAAGGCGGACTCGTGGGCAAAGGCCGTGGCATAGGGCGAGTCGCCCCGCCTTGTGTCTGTTATCCAGAGCCCCGGGGCAATGTGCCCGAGGTAGCGCATGAAACCAAAGTTCTTGCCGTGGTTGTAGGTGTAGCAGATGCCCCTTACGCGAGAGCCTTCTTCTCCCCAGTTTTTATTATGGCTGCCGCCCTCTATGGGCAGGAGGTTGGGGATGAGGTAGCCGGACATGAAGAGGTCTACCTCTCTTTTTAGATTAGATGAGACATTATGAAAGGCAACCACCTCTACCCTGCAGCCCTTGTTTTGCAACGCCCGAACCACCTGTATGAAGTCTCCGTCGCCCGTGGCCATGATTACCTTATCGAGTTTCTCTGACTGCAGGAGCGAGTCCACGGCCATGTCAAGGTCGGCGTTGGCCTTGCCGAAGCGGTTGCCCGCCTCGTCCACATACCATGCCACGACCTTCTCGATGACCTTGAAGCCGTAGTCGCGAAGTGTGGAATGGAAGTTAAAGGTCCTCTGCTTGTAATCAAAATCGGTCTTGGCCCGTTCCGCGTCATATACCACATAGGCGTTAAGCCTTACGGGTTCGCCCTGGGCGCGGCAACAAAAGTCACGAAGCACGTCAAAACGCATGCCGTAGCCGCCGTTACGAGTGATATTGGCAAGGTCTACGTAAAGACCAACACGTCTGCTTGTATCAATAGTCATTTTTTTTGCTCCTAAAAAAATAATATACCGGAAAAACAAACCGGTTTTTACAGGTTATCTTTAAGTAAAGCACAGTTGTCTGTATATGGCTACACGGGGGGGGATTAAATGTCGAGATTCGTGGTGTCAAGTGCGTGTTTCTGAATGAAGGCGCGGCGCGGCTCCACGCTGTCGCCCATGAGGCGTGTAAAGATGGTGTCGGCCTCCACATCGTCCTCTATCTTTATCCTGAGAAGAACCCTCTGTTCCGGGTCCATGGTGGTCTCCCAGAGTTGCTCGGGGTTCATCTCACCAAGCCCCTTGTACCTCTGTATGGAGAGGCCTTTTTTCCCGTACTCCGTAATCCTCTCCGTAAGCTCCGTAAACGAGGCGGCCGTCGTGTTAAGGGACTCGCCGGAGATGACAAATGGAGGCTCTCCCGCTCCGTAAATGGCCTTTGCGAGGCGTCTTAACTCCCGAAGCTCCTGCGAGTTAAGGAGCGCGGGGTCGATAGCCGTCTCTTTTGTAAGGCCGTCCCGTCTTATGGCGAAGACCATGGAGAAGGCTCCGCTCTCACCATCGGGCTCTACGGAATATTTGATGGACGTCTCAAGACCGGAGTTGTTTGCGGCTTCGACCGCAACGAATTTTTGCCTTAGTCTCTCGGCCAGCGCGTGAGCCGAAGCCTCATCGGAGATAACTCCGTTATCAAAGCCTTCCTCAAAGGCAAGTATCGTCATCAGGCCTGCGTCTTTACCTCTTTGCTCCATACGGGTCCTGATTTCCTTAAAGGCCGCGCCCCTTTTGAGGAGTTTGATAAGGCCATCGCCCTGCAATGCGGTCTTTCTCCCCTTTGCCGATACGCTTATGCCCGTACGCGCGGACTCGAAGATATAGTTCTGCAGGGCCGCCTCGTCTTTCAGGTACTGCTCTTTTCTGCCTTTCTTAACCTTGAAAAGAGGGGGCTGTGCGATGTAGAGGTTGCCGTTCTCGGCAAGGGTCCTCATCTGCCGGAAAAAGAAGGTGAGGAGCAGGGTCCGTATATGGGAGCCGTCAACATCGGCGTCTGTCATTATTATTATCCTGTGATAGCGAAGTTTCTCTGCATTAAAGTCAGTTGTGCCTATGCCGCATCCAAGGGCCGTTATGATGGTCTTTATCTCCTCGTTGGAGAGGACCTTGTCGAAGCGCGCCTTCTCCACGTTTAAAATCTTGCCTTTTATGGGAAGTATGGCCTGAAAGCGGCGGTTCCGTCCCTGCTTT
>CAZSAY010000046.1:0-14805 GCA_964605225.1 uncultured Thermodesulfobacteriota bacterium
CCGAACTTGGGGTTATAGTACCTGCTCCTATCAATAAGATGACGCGCCGGAAATGGCAATGAGTCAAGGTCATGAAGGGGAGGCCTTGAGTCGTTGTTAAGGATGGAGCCGCCCTTCATATAAGAGAGCCCTTGTATGGAGGACATATCCCCCCCCCTGAAAAGGGCGTCGGCAAGCTCCTTTAGCGTAAGGTCCATCTCTCCGCGTATGGCAAAGGAAGCCTCATCAATAACAAATACATCCGTTGTATAGGTGGGCGCCGGCCCGACAAAGGCCACGGGCACGGTTCCCCGCAACTTCCTTATCATGCCGTGGGCGATACAGTCCGACTCCGTGGCGAGGTTTACGGTGTAAAAGCAGTACATATCGCTATCATCGGAGCCAAGGAATTTAAGAAAATCTTCTTTTTTCCACCCCTCCATGGGACCATCGATATAACGCACCTCATACCCGGCCTCCTCAAGGACGGCGGCCGAGGTAAGGGCAAAGATATTGGGTATGGGATATATGCCGTAATTACAGCCAAAGACCCTCTCAACGGGCTGATTGCCGTCAAGGGGCGGTGGCATTATGAATGTTATCTTCTTTTTTCCGCTCATTACCAAGCTCTCTGTTGACTCTAAAGCGTTGCGTATATTGCTTTAAGCTCCGATGCGGCCCTCTCCCAGTTAAGCTCTTCCTTTATAAGGGTTAACCCCTTCTTAGAGGCCCCGCGCCTGAAACGATTGTCTGTAATAAACCTCTCCATGGCCGAAACTATGGATGCGGTCTCATCCTCGTCAACTACGAGACCGCATCCCTTCTCTCTTATTACATCACCGAGCCCCCCTATATCCGACATCACCACGGGCACTCCGTTTGCCAACGTATCGTAGAACTTGGTGGGCGTAATATGGGCAAACCAGTCATTTCTTCTGTAAAGAAGAAGCGATACGTCTATATTCTCATATAGCGCCTTTATATCGGGCGCCCCGTATGACCCGTAATACTCCACCATGGGGCCCATTTTCTCTATTATCCTCTCAAACTCGGCCCTGTATGACCCCACCACCCGTCCGGCAAGAAATAATCTTGTGGCCGGGTGTTTTTTCACTATCTCCCGCATTGCCCCAAGGGCCGCATCAAGCCCTATATCAGGATATATGGTGCCTATCCTGCCAAATACAAGACCACGCCCTTTTTTTCTATGGGGCGCGTCAACTATTATCTCCTTTATCGGCCAGTTGCCTATCTCCTTTACGGAGCTTATCCCCCTTGCGAGGAATTTGTTCACCTGAAAGGTATTGCTCACTATGACAGCATCGGCGCGGCGCGCCAAAAAAAACTCAAGGTTATTAACGAAAAAGCGGAGGAAATTCCACTTCTTCGGCCAGAGGGCGTAATAATTCGGCTCATGGGCATCATAAACGAGTTTACACCTCCGGAGTAATTGTATCATAAAACCCAGTGGCATTACATCAAGATTATGACAATGTACTATATCAACGTCCTCTTTCCAGAGCCTGAAAAAGGCCTTTATCCAGAAAGCAAGGAGGAAAAAGACCTGAACCGGCCCTCGCATCTCCCCGGAGCGTACCCTGATCCGCCTTATCTCAATGCCGCCGTCGCTCTGCTCAACGGGCGAATCGCACCTCCTGTCCCAGCCCAGGATAAGGACCCTGTGCCCCTCCTCAACAAGGGTCCTGGCCTCGCTCGTAATCCGGGGATAGCGTCCCTGATTCGGCAGATAACTCTGCGATAATATCTTTACTATCCTGGCCATATCCTCAAAAATTAATATTTAATCGAAGGGGTCTATTAACTCAACCCCAACAAAATCCTATTCCACATAACCGAGGTCACGAAGCCTCTTTCGTACGGCCTCTTCCTCATCAGGGGCGTATCCGCCTTCGATATCAGGGCCGTCTTTACCGGAAGGCTCCGATAAAACAACCTTTTTTTTGGTTTTCAGCGCTCCCTTAAGGACAACGCCATCCATATCCTCGGGTACGCCATGGCCCATTACATGTAGTATGGTAGGGGCCAGGTCCATAATAGAGGCGTCTTTTATCTCACCGCTTCTCACCGCGGGACCCGTTAAAAAAAGCACGCCGCTCTCCCTGTGGTCTCCGCTTATGGTCCTGTGTTCCTCTGTAAGAAAACGCGGGGTAAAGGCCCTCCCATCGGCCGCCTTAAGGCCGTTAATACCTACATCGGGGCGCCACCTTACGATAAGGTCGGGGCTCATCTCCGTCATATCCCCGTCATAGACCTCTTCTCTCTTAAGGACCTTGTCCACTACGGGTTCGCCGCTCTCCGGGTCCGTTGTCTCCATAAGCCCCGCTATAATCTCATCTCGAAGGGACTCGTACTCTGCGCCCTTTTCCACTATTCCCTCGGGCTCCCTGCCCGCGAGGTTTATATAAATACCCTCCCTTATACCATCGGCAAAGGCCCTTGTATGTGACCAATCAATGCTTGAAAAAAAGACCCCAGACTGCACCCTGTCTCGTAATCTGGGGAAGAGGCGCACAAGCCTCTCTTTTGTCTTTCTCTTAAACCTCTTCTCCACCTGACGGTAGAGCCGCCCCGTAAGCGCGGGCTTATCGCCTTCCCTGAAACTCAGGTGCCGGCCTCCCTCAAGCCAGCCGTTAAGGCACAGATTACCGTATTGTCTGAACCCGAAGCCGTGGTCAGAGAGGACTATTACCGTAACGTCCCCGGGCAGGGCATCTAAAATCTCCCCTATAGCGGCATCGATTCTCCTGTAGACCTCCGGTATAACACAGCCATATGGGGAGTTCACGTAATCAGGGGAACCTTTATCGTAGTACTTCCAGAAGCAATGCTGGGCGGGGTCTGTATCGCGAAAGACTACGTTGAAAAAATCCCAGGGATATTTTTTCATCAGGTAGAGCGTAGAGGCCTTTCTGTTCTCAATGGACTCATAGAGCAGGGCCTCCGCGCTACCAAGGTCACCGGCCATAACATGGCTTGTTATGCCGGGCTCCATGATGTAGCGGCCAAGGGCCCCCTTGAGCTCTTCATAAAGCCCGGATGGGCTACAAAAGCCCTTTGCCTCGGGCCCCGGGGACTCAAGCCCCGCGATAAGAAAGCCATTGAGCTTCTCTGCGGGGTAGGTCATGGGCACGTTCACCACGCCCACTGTGGCCCCCTTCTCGGAGAGGATACTCCAGAGCGAGGCGGCCTTTCTGTCCGAGGCGTTTATGAAACGCACTCCGTAGCAATCCCTTTTTTTTTCGTAGAACTCGAAGATACCGTGTTTACCGGGATTAACACCTGTAAGAAAAGACGTCCACGCCGAGGGACTTATGAGGTTTGGCGTAGAGAGTAGCGGCCCAAAAGCGCCGTGCTCCATAAGCCGCGCGAAGGTGGGGAGCTCCCCCGCTACGACCATGGGCTTGATGACGTCAAAGGTAGCCCCGTCAATGCCTATGCAAAAAACCCTTCTCTTTTTCCCTGCCATTATTCAAGCCCCGCTTTTTTAACTATGCCCAGAAGCTCGAACTCTCTGTGCGTGGCCCGCTCGAAGCGGCTGAGGAATCTGACTATCATCTTCTCCGCCCTGTTCCCCCGCGCCTTTGTAATGGGGATGGTTTTTTTGCGTAGCTCCACTATCTGAAAACCGGCCTTCTCAAAAAGCATACGGACTGTGCGCGGCGAGTAATAATAAAGGTGAAACTCGTGGTATAGTTTTTTTACAGGGTAGCTCAGCATCCCCCCTGTGCCCACATAGGCCGTGTGCGCCAAAAGCCGTATAAGGGACTCCTCGTTCGGGGTATCGAATATGAGGATGCCGTCATCGGCGAGCACCCTTCGCACCTCCTTGAGCTCCTTGAGGGGGTCGTCAAAATGCTCCAATACGTCCCACATGGTGATAACGTCAAAGTATTTATCCGGAAAAGCGGCAGACCCAAGGGAGCCTTCCCTGCAATCCATGCCAAAGTGCTCGGCCGCGAACTTCACGGCAAAACCCGAGACATCCGTACCCCGCACATCCCACCCCCTGTCTCTGGCAAGGGAAAGGAAGACTCCCATGGCGCACCCTATATCAAGGAGCCTGCCGGGTTTTTTCATGCCCTCGATAAGGTCAAGGCCCTTTTTAAAATCCGCTATACTCGAAGACTCTTCACCCGTCTCGGGGTCCACAACGGAGTTGGCAAAAAAATACTCCCCGCGCTCTTCATAATAATCCGAGGAATAAAGGTCTTTTGCCTCATCGCCGGCACCTTTCACGTCAAGGCATACGGTGCCGCAATGCGGACACTTTACTACATCGAAACTACCTGTGGCGTATCGCCTCACGAGCTCGCGGGACCCGCATATCTTGCATACCAGGCCTTTCATGCTACGCCCCGTCTATTATGGCGCCCGGGGCCCCGGACTTGTCCGTACCCCCCTCTTTCCTGAAGACGTAAAGGGCGATAACGCTGAAGGCAAAGAGTATCCAGTAATCTTCATTTTCCATGACATTGGAGGTAAGGGCAAAAAGCCCCAAACCTATGGTAATGGCAAAAAAAGACACAGAGATGGCGTGTAGCCACCTGTCATCGGAAGACCTCATTATGCGCCAGCAGTTCCAGAGGCTTACCAGATAGAGCCCCAGATAGGCGGCAAAACCAAAGATACCGTTCTCAGTGAGGACCTGAACAAAACTGTTATGGACTAATTTCGGCTCTTTCGGAACAACAGGGACCGAATGCCTGTGATATTGAACCATGAAGTTACCCGTACCTATTCCCAGTATGGGGTGGTCCTTGTACATCGCCATTCCCATCTCACTCCAGCCCACCCTCCAGCCTATGGTCTTTCCCCCTGTCTTTCCCGTATATCTGCCGACGCCGCCTGACTGGTACGTAAGAAGCGCCATGAAGATAAGGGACATAAGAGCGAGACCGCCTATGGCGAGCAGCCATTTGTGTCTAAGCTTTATAAAAAACCAGTAGGTCATAATAATGGAGATAAGGGCCACAAGACCGCCCCTCGAACCACTGCCTAATATATTGGCGACGAATAATAAAAAAAAGAAGACGAGCAGGACACGCAACCATATGGACCTGTAGGCATAGAGGTACATAAGCGATAGACCTGCTCCCATATTCATGGCAACGGTATGAAAATCAGGATCCCCCGTGGGCCCTATTATCCTGAATCCTTCCGCGGCGGTATCGGCTATATTTGCCTCTATACCCGCATATCTGAGGATAGGCACCTCCGTGACAAGCTCATACAGGCCCATGAAGCTAACAACGATGAGGGCCGCCAGGAGGAACCATAAGGCCTTTATAAACAAATCCCTGTCCCTTATCAAGGCCACAAGCATCAAATATAGGAATAATAAATTCGTCCTCCTGAAGAGCTGGCCGATTACAACCGCCTTGCCCTGGGCGTTGACGATGGAGGTAAGGGTGAAGACAAGGAGTAGGATACCCAATATGCCTATGAGACTCTGCAGGGGCACGCTCACAAGTTTATCATCCTTGTAAAGAAGGGCCTTTACAAGCCACGTTGCAAGGGTAATCAATATAACTACCTTTGCCACCGTCAATGTCCCATCAGGGGTTAGCTTTGCCATCCTGTCCATGGGTATGGCCACGAGGGCAAGGAGTATCCCAACATTGATATTATAGGCCACAAGCATGGCAAAGGAGACCAGCAAGACAAGGACAACACCTGTAAGGGGGGCGGCTCCAGAGACAATCCCGTATAATAGAGCGCCGAGAACGATCACCGCGTAACCGGCCATGGTCAGGAGCCCGGCATTGCTCTTATGCAAAATATCCAATCTCATCGCGCCTCTACTCAAAAAAAACAGGTAACTCCGTAAGGGGGACCTTCAGGGTATGCTTTGCCGCGGATATACGTTCGCTCTTCGCGTTCTCGCCTCTAACTATTATATGCGTCACCTTACCCGCCGGAGCGTCCCAGGGAAGCGATATGGTCTTAGAGCCCGACCTTACCCATCCAACGTAGACGGCCTTGCCCTGCCCCGTAAAACGATAGAGGTAAATATTTTTGTCCCCCATGTCCATGCGCACAAAGGCAGTGGCATCCTTTAATTTACCTGTCATCAAGGCATAGGTAAAATAGGCCGGTTTTTTGTTGCCTTTCCTGTCCTGCAAGGCGAGGCGGACGAAATGCGCGTTGCCGGCAGGCACAAGAGAGCTCCAGCATATGGTCTCAACTCCGCTCTCAAGGGCTATCATGTACCTCTGCACCACCTGCGCGGAGTGTGCGGACTCGCTGTAATCAAGGTAGGGCCCGGCATGCTCCAGAGACCATATGGGTTTATCATAACCCCTCTTCTTCATCATTGACCTTACCCACTCGGCCTGTCCCCTGACAAGATAAGGGTCGGCGGTATAGGAGTGGAAGTCCACGATATCGAAGCTATCAGCCCCCTTATCAAAAAAGACATCGAACTTTGCCTTTACATTTTTTTCATAACGGCCGCCACGTAATATCTTCTCTCTCGTAACGGTCCTTTGCCCCCTCGCGCCGCCCACCTCCATGGAGCCTTTTATAAAACCGTCTACCATGGCGGCGTTCTCCGTCAAGGTCAGGCCGCCGCTTATGACAGAGGCCGAGGGGTCCTCTTTTTTTATGACATCATATGATGCCTTCAAAAACCCCATATACTCCTGCGGTGTGCCTTTCCACTGTTGCAGCCATTCGTTCTCAATCTGCCAGTACTTTACCGGCTGATTGAGCCCCGGCATATCGTTTCGGCCATCGCCGTCATAGCGGTCCACGAGGGTACGGAGAAAATCCTTCCACCCCTCCATATCCCCTGGCACGCCGGCCTTTCTCACCGTATGCTTTCCGTGTTTGTTCCAACCGGCCTTCGAACCCGTACCACCCCATGAACTCAAGGCCCTCACAAGGAGGACGGCGTGAAGGTTCTCTCTGCCCACCGCCTTTACGGCCCTGTCGAGTTTTTTGAAATTATATACGCCTTTCTCAGGCTCCATCCTGCCCCAGTCTATGATGCCGCGCACATAAGAGGCGTTAAGCTCCGCGGCACGGCCAACGTATTTTCTGCCCACATAAAATAAACCAAAAGGAGAGTGCTCAAGCCTTACCTCACCTGCCGAACACCACGGCGCCGAGAGTACGACGGCGCATAAGACCACGAGGCCGGACAACCTGGATAAACCCGAAAATAGCCGCATTCCTTTCTCCCTTAAAGACATTAAGAACCGTTGAGTAAGACAAAGCTGAGAGGACTTTCCACGGCAGAGCCGCGCCCTTTAGGAACGTGCAAATCCCGCCAAGGGGAACACCCTGGCCATAGTACCTTTCGCGCCAGGCCGGTGCCCTTAAAAATGTATTGTCTTAAAGACAATATAGGTGAGCATCATTACGATAAAAAACCAGATAGTCCCGCCGCCTATCCAGGGTATCCACTTCGAGTATCTGTTCAATATGATAGTCCTCCCATTTAGCGGCCCTTGAAACCGGCCGTCTTGGAATCCATGCTCGCCGTATCCCGCTGTCTCAGGGGCAAGCGCCCGCGCGCGATTATAAAATATCGTATAGACCCCGTCGGCGGCGAATGTGTGGGAATATACAGATTTATCGAATGTCTCCCGGGCCTTAAGTGTGAGGCGTGCTTATCTACGATAAAGTCTCCATCACTGCCTCAATCTTTCTAAAAAATCTCAGAGATAGCCCAACCCCTTTAGTTTCTCTTCCATCTCTTTTTTATCATCAGCTGAGTACCCCACCTTTACCGCGCCATCCCGGAGGCCGTCAGCCCCTTCAATAACGGTAGGGTGAGCGGCCATGAACTCCTCCTCAAAGACCTCGGTAAGGACCCGTCCGTCCATATTATCGGGCACGGGCTGACCCATTATATGAAGCACCGTAGGGGCTATATCGGCAAGGCCGGCGCCTTCAACAGAGATGCCTTTTTTGATTATACCATGGCCCGTCAGGACAAGCGTGCCGTTAAGGCGATGCGTGCCCGTATGCTCGAAATCAGACGAATCAATGGTGAGCCTCTCAAGAAAGACGCTCCCGTCGCCGCGCTTCAGGTTGCCCTGCGTGTAATAGGCGTAATCGCGCCACCCTACGACGATGTCCGGGGCCGCATCGAAAAGCGGCCCTTTGTAAAGGTCTTCCCTCTTCCAGACTTTTTCCACAAGCAATTCGCCCGTATCAGGGTCTTTAAACTTCATGAGCCTATCGCCGATATCCCCGCGGACCTTATCATAATCCTCTGCCCGGACCGTGCCCTCATATTCCCTGCCCCTGAGATTAACGGAAATATTGCCGTACATGCCCCACGAATAGGCCCTTGTGCCGGCCCAGTCTATACCGGCAAAATAGGCCAGGGATTCGGTCCTGTCTTTTAACCCCGGAAGTCTCGACTTTATCCAGTCTCTTGAACCCTTTGAGAGGCACCTCTTGGTAAAGGTCTTTCCGCCCTCAATGAGGGTTTTCTTAATCTGCTTCTTTCTGTAGGAGAGCAGACCCTCGTCAGAGAGCCAGTTATTGAGGTTAACGACCTTTTTAAGCTCCCCGCCGCCGTGGTCTGACATGATAACAACAGCGGTCCCCTCAGGGCAAGAGTCCACAAGCTCGCCAAGGGCCTCGTCAACCTTTCTGTAAGTATGGGCGATGATATCACCGAAAGCCTCCACGTCATCGCTCTTAACTCCCCTGGCCCGGTCCATCATCTGGCGCCAGAAAACATGCTGAACATGGTCCGTGCTTCCGTATACCACCATGAAGACATCCCATGGCCGCGTGGACATGATATATTTACTTACAGCCGTCCTGTTATCAACTACCCTGTCTATATCCCCGGCCCTGTAATCGGCCTTTTTCTTTCCAATGGGGAAGGTCCCCCGAAGCTCGTAAGGGCCCACTTTTTCCACAAGCTCGGAGTAAAATTCAGGAGGATAGACAAAACCGCTATTTAGCCCCGGGGCGTCAAAACCAGATATCATGGTGCCGTTCACCTCTTCGGGCGGATAGGTGAAGGGCACATTTACCACACCCACCTTAAGCCCCCTCTCGGAGAGTATCCCCCAGAGGCTCTTTACGCGTTTGAAACTTCCGTTGACAAAGCGCACGTCATGGGAGGAGGGGACTCGCTCTATGAAGTCGAAGATGCCGTGCTTCGCCGCGTTGCACCCCGTCATGAAGGTGCTCCAGGCCTGCGGAGTAATGGGTTGAATAGTGGAGGCGAGCGGGCCGCTTGCGCCCTTTTCCATAAGCGCGCCAAGGTTCGGGAGCTCTCCCTTTTCGGCCATGGGCCTTATGATATCGAGGGTGGCCCCGTCAAGACCTATTATTATAACCTTTCTTTGTTTATCGGCACTGCTCATGATGCCTCAATATATATCTCTCTCGTTTCCATGGCCATTTTTTTTATACTGAACTTCTCTTCGAGCCTCTTTCTTCCGCTCTTACCGAGCCTCCGGCAAAGAAGGGGGTCGGCCAAAAGTTCCGTTACCTTGTCGGCAAGCCCGGCCTCGTCGCCCGAAGGCACCAGAAACCCCGTCTTACCATCCACTACCACCTCGGGAACTCCGCCGACGCGCGTAGCCACAACAGGGAGGGAGTGTTTCATGGCCTCAAGTATAACAAGGCCGAAACCCTCCTTTAGCGAACTAAGCACAAAGACGTCCATAATACCAAAATACCTCTCCACATCTTCTCTCCAGCCCGTAATAATAACCCTGTCTTCCATGCCCATCTCGCGTGCAAGGGCACGAAGCGCTGGCCTCTCCGGCCCGTCGCCCACAATGAGAAAAAAGGCCCTGGCATTTTTTTCCATGATACGCCGCGCGGACCTTAAAAACAGCCTGTAGTTCTTCGTACCCGTGAGCCTGCCCACGCTACCTACAATCCTCGCGCCGTCTTCTATCCCAAGCTCTTCAGTCAGAGTTTTCCTATCCGGGGGCGTCTCCCGGGTACAATCTATGCCGTTATATACAACCCTCAGCTTTCCCGCCCTGACGCCCTTTCGCCCCAGAAGCTCTCCCGTTGCCCCGGAGTTGGCGATAATCAATTTTGAGAACCTCTCCATATACAGATCAATTCCATGCCAGACCCTCGCCTTAACTACAGAGCCCTTTGCGTCTTTGAGTTCCCCCAGGGTATCGGCGTGCACCGAGGTGATGGTGATAGAGCAACGCGCTAAAAAAGAGGCGAGGCGGCCGTAAAAATTCCCGCTTACGCTATGGGTATGCACGATATCAACCCGCTCTCTCCGTATCAGGGCCGCAAGCCTTACGATGAGCGTGCAATCCATGAAATGGCCGCGCCGGATTACCAGAGGGTCAAGACCGAGCGCGCGGGCCATGGATACCATTGGGCCATCGGAGAGGCAGACTGTGCGCACCTCAAGACCCTCTCCCGTCAACTCCTTAAGGAGCGGCAGGACCACCGAGGCGATACCGCCCCTTTCCCTTCCGCTGAATACATGCATAACCCTCATATCAATCCATATATCCAAGGCTTTTGAGACGGTCCTCCATCTCTCCCTTTTCCTCGGCCGTAAGGCCATCCTCTGCGCCCTTATCCACAAAATCCGGCTTTGCATACTGCGCGACGTTTTCATCAAGAAAACCCTGCTTGAAAATCTTCGTCATAATCCTGCCGTCCACGTCTTCCGGTATGGCAAGACCCATCTCATAAAGTATGGTGGGCATTACATCAATAATCCTTGCGTCGTCTATCTCGCTATCACTCGTTATATCCTTGCCGCAGGCTATGAACATGCCGTTTATACGATGCGAACCCGTGTCCCTATCGGGGACTTCAACGAGGTGATCGGCGTGCTGTGTGCTCGCGATATGCTCACCATGGGCAAGGACAAAAAGGATATCAGGGGCCATATCGAGAAATGGCCCGCTATACACGTCCTCTCTCCTGTGGATATCACTTGCGAGGAGTTTACCCGTATCAGGGTCTTTCAATTTCCTCAACTCGTCCATGATACTGGTTCGGAGTTCTTCATACTCCTTACCCGGTTCCACGATGCCGTTGGGGTTTCTTCCCTTCAGATTGATAGTAATGCCGTGGTCTGTATTCGAGGCGGCATAGGCCCTGGTATTTCCCCAGTCCATGCACTCAAAGACCTTCTTGTATCCCGCAACGGACCTCGGGGCCCTGCGGTCGCCAAAAAGCATCTTCGAGAGCTTATCTGATTTTGTAAGTAGCCTGTATGCCTTGCCCTTCAAGTTGCGCCGCCGATTCACGGACTTTGTCTTACCCTCCTGCACAGACAAAAAACCCGAATCCCGGAGCCACTTGTTGATATAGACCTTCTTGTCCACAGGGCCAAAACCGTGATCGGACATGACCATGACGGTAGTATCCTCATCCACTTCGTCTATAAGCCTGCCGATGGAGGCGTCAAGAAAGGTATAATAAGCGCGCACCTTCTCTCTTAGAGCCGAGCCCGGGTGATCATCAAGGATATAATCCCAGAGTATGTGCTGCATCCTGTCTGTCTCTGTATAGACTGTCATGAAAAAATCCCAGTCAAATTTTTTCATGAGATATATGGAACTATCCGTCCTTTTTTCCGTACATCCCCGCAGTAGCTCCGGAATCTTCTCCACATCCTTGTGCCAGTCCCTTATAAAAATAATATCTTCAATATACCCGCATGCATCTGTAATCTCCTTTGCGAGAGACTCGGGGTAGGTAATGAGCTGTTCGGGAGGGCTCATGAGCCCGGAGATGAGATACCCGTCTATCTTGGGCATGGGATATGTTAGGGGAACGTTTATTGAACAGACCTTTTTGCCGCTCTTCGTCAGAACAGACCACAGGGTGTCGGAGTGCACGTCGCTGAAGTTTACAAATTCTTTATCCCCTGTTTCGGGGTTGGTCTTGGTAAAATCATAGAGCCCGTGTCTGCCGGGGTGTTTTGCAGTAAAAAAAGTGGCCCACGCAGGGGGCGTTATAAAGGGTACGGTTGACTCAAGATCGCCGCTGACGCCTCTTTTCATAAGAGAAGCGAGGTTTGGAAGTAGCCCCTCCCGGGCGAGCGGCTTTATCACCGACATGGTCCCGCCGTCAAGGCCTATCATAAGAACTTTCTTTTTCATTGTCCCTTATTCCTCCATAGATTTTTAAGAAAGGCCCCCGAGGGGAAGTAGCTTCGCGGCCGCCCCCAGCACCTCACTCACACTAACTCTGTTTACACAGCTCTCCTTATCAACAAGGCACCTGTCCTCACTATAACATAACTGCGCTTTATCACTGCCCATGAAGGTCGGATCAAAGTACCTGCACCCAGAGACATCGGCGGCGAGGGAGATATTACCCTTTCCATAGGGACCGTACATCGTGGCCGAGGTAGGGCCGAATATACCCACCGTTGGAACGCCCAGGGCGCTCGCTATGTGCATGGGCCCCGTATCAACGCTGATAAAAAGGTCACAGTGCCTGATGAGGGCCACGAGTCTTTCAAGGGAAACGTCCCCCACAACAACCCTCCCGGCATCGCCGTCCCTGAAGGGCTTGACCGCATCCTCGCCACCATGGGCAAAGACTACGATTCTCACATCAGGGTCCGTGCCGAGCCGCTCCATAAGCTCAAGAAATTTTCCTGGAGCCCAGTTCTTTATTGCCCTTGTGCTAAGCGGGCATATGCCTATCACCTTATGGCGGCCCGGCACAATGCCGCTCCTTTGCAAAAATTCACCGGCCCCGGCAACGGCCCCATCCGAGACGGAAAGCGTGGGGCCTATGTTTTCATCTACTACGAAGCCCATCTCCTTTAATATGGCCCTGTAGCTATCCAGTACATGGGTGCGGGGGTTGAGGTGCCTCTGCAGAATTTTTCCAAGCACAACAACCTGCCCTGAGCCCGAGAGGCGAAGTATGAGGTTTAGCCATGAGGTAAAGAGCCTGCCCCTTCCGGAGATAACGGCCAGATCATAGGCACGGCGCCGGAAGAAAAGATAAAAACGGGGAAAGAGCCTGAGGTATCTGAGTTTACTTAAGAGCCCCCTCTCCTTAAGGGACCGGCCTGCGCAAAAGCCCATGGACTCAAGGGCCAGACACTCCTTTACCCCGGGGATAAAACGCAAAAAAGCGCAGGAGTACTCCCCGCTTATAAATGTGATAGAGGCCCCCGGCATGTTAGCCCTTAAAACGCCAACCACCATGGAGATAAAGACCACCTCGCCCATGCCGATGGACGGCATTACAAGGACTATCTTCCTCACATTATCCTTTTCTATCCTCTCGCTCATCACCTCTCTATTGCTTTATGTAAAAGCGGTTCGTAAAAGACCGGCATCTCGTGCCCGCCATAAGCCGCACCCGCGGCCGGCCCCTCCTGAACCCTGAAAATCTATTGAAGAGACGCATTTTCGCATTAACTTCAGGCGCCTCAGAAGTAATCGCTGTCTCCCATGTTAATATGCCAGTTATCGGCATCTGTGAGATAATCAATATCCATGAGATCGCTCTCAACACGGGCGATAAGGTCATGAGGTGTATCCTTGACGGCAAAGTTTGCCTTCTGGAAAATGGAAGAGAGCCAGCCACTCTCAAAACCCCATGTAACAGCCACGGCGCACCCCTCTTCCCTGAAGAAATCAATCGACCTGTTTATAAGGAGACCCACCGAGCCCATATTACCCTTTTCTACGAATATATCCACTATCCTGCCCTTTTTTATCCCCTCTTGCATGTAAGAGGCGCAGATGATATACCCGTCGAGCCTCTCACCGGCTACGGCGGCAAAGACCTTGTAGTCATTAATGGGGCACCTGGAGTAACGCCACTCAAGGTACTCGCTACTTCTTACCACGGCGATATTGTAGCCCGGCCCCACCCTATCCCATAAATCGTCAAACCTCTTGTCAAAGCCCGTTATCTCAATCACCTTCAATTCCCTGTCAACAGAGAGGCGCCCCGGCCGCAGGACACTTAGCCCCAACTTTCCGGCCCCTCCCACAATACCTCCCATGGGTCCCATCTTTTTCTTGAGATAGGGCGAGGGGTCCAGCACCTTTATAAACCTCTTTATAGGGGAGACGCCTCTGAATTTAAGTATCCTCGTACTTATCTTGTAGGTTCTCTTTATGGATATGGCGTAGCTTAATAAAACACCCTCATCGCGCTCGGCCTGCCTTGCAAGCTTCTCCAGTTTGAAAAAAGGGCCGCCCTTCTGGTACTCGGCCAATATTACTATATCCACTATCTGTAGCGCCAGGGCCTCGCGTCCGCCCACCTTGACCTGGCAGAGAATACCGCCTATCTCACCGACAATCCTGGCTCCATCAAGGGCCACATACATGATCGGCTCACCGTAAGGGTTTTCAAGGTACTTCCATTGCCAGTACGGCACTCCGAGCTCAACGCCGAAGACCTCACGGTATATCTCGACAAGCTTATCCTCATCGCCCTTCCGAAGCCTTCTCAGCTCAAGTTTTGTATCCTTTTCAGCCATATGCACCCATTATATTACAGGTAACCGAGGCCCTTTAGCTGTGACTCAAGTTCGGCCGCCTCATCACTGTCATACCCCGAGCCTTTGAGGTCCTTGCCGCCCGAGGGGCTCGTATAAGAAGGACTGTTGTCTTTTAAAAACCCCTTATTAAAGATATCCTTCAATACCACTCCATCCATATCGTCATTTATGGGAAGACCTATAACATTAAGAAGGGTAGGGGCTATATCCACGAGCCTCGCGCCGCTTACAGTGCCTGCGCGAATATCATCGCCATAGGCCATGAGTATACCTTCAAAACGGTGAGAACCGAAACTCGTATCCCAGCCCCTCTCCACAAGGACGCGCTCCGATGGCTGGACATCGGCTATATACTC
>CAZSAY010000047.1:0-14764 GCA_964605225.1 uncultured Thermodesulfobacteriota bacterium
TTGACAAGACCCCTTTTATCCTCTCCTCCCTTGTGACGGCCCCTTTAAGGGCCCTGCCAAGGGCCTTGAAGATGGATTCGATGGAGTGGTGAATGTCCCGTCCGTAGTGGAGCGTTACATGGATATCAGAGCCAGAGGCATTTGCAAAGGCCGTAAGGAATTCCTGCAAAAGCCCCATATCAAAGGCCTCGGCTACGCCCCCGTCTTCGGCGCGGGCGATAACACTACCCGTTACGCTCATGGCCTTATCATCGGCGTTGAATTTGTAGTAGGGCCTCCCGCAGATGTCCATGACAACCGTCGAGAGGGAATCCATCATGGGCACAGTGGAATCCGCGCACCGGGTGATACCGGCCTTATCGCCGAGGGCCTCTTTTACGGCCTGCCCCAGGACAAGTCCCGTATCTTCCACCGTGTGATGTAGATCTACCTCAACGTCCCCCGTAACGTCCAGCTGTACGTCAAGAAGCCCATGCCTCGCCATGTTCGTTAGCATATGGGTAAAAAATGGGATAGGCGTTTTTATATCACCATCGCCCTGCCCGTCAAGGTTGAGCTTAAGGCTAATATCCGTCTCTGTGGTCTTTCTTTTTACCTCGGCCTTTCGTTCCATCTTCTACTCCGTTTCAAGTATCAGAGCCTTTTCTTTACACTCTCCGCATGGGCGGTAAGGCCCTCTATTGTTGCGAATCTTCTTATGTCCCGGCCAAGGGCCTTAATGCCCTCAGGGGAAAAACCTATGAGGCTCGTTCTCTTCTGAAAATCATATACACCGAGAGGCGATGAAAAGCGGGCCGTGCCTCCCGTGGGAAGCGTGTGGTTGGGCCCCGCCAGATAGTCTCCCGTGGCCTCGGGGGTGTTCTTTCCCAAAAATACGGCCCCTGCGTTTTTTATTTTATCAATAAGCTCAAGGGGTTTATCTACAAAGAGCTCAAGATGCTCGGGGGCGATCTCATTTGATATATCTGCCGCTTCGCTTAGATTTTTTACTACTACAATCAGCCCGAAGGAGGCTATGGATTTTTCGGCTACCTTTCGTCTCTTCATGGGTCGAAGGCTTGAGAGCTGTGCCTTCACCTCGGCGGCCACCTTCTTGGCCATGCCTTTTGATGTAGTAATGAGTATGCTTGAAGCAAGCTCATCGTGCTCGGCCTGACTGAGCATATCGGCGGCTATCCAAGAGGCCTCTCCAGTGCCGTCGTTTATAACCAGTATCTCGCTTGGCCCGGCTATCATATCAATATCCACGGCGCCGTATACCATGCGTTTTGCCGTGGCAACGTAAATATTGCCCGGTCCCGTTATCTTATCAACAGGGGCTATGACCGTTGTGCCGTAAGCCGCCGCCCCTATGGCCTGCGCTCCACCTATGCCGTAGACACGGTCCACGCCGGCAACCTTTGCCGCCGCAAGCACATGTGGGTTTATCCCGGATTTGCCTGAGGGCGTCGTCATGATTATTTCACCTACACCGGCCACGTGGGCAGGTATGGCGTTCATGAGGACAGTTGATGGATAACTGGCCTTGCCGCCGGGTACATATATGGAGACACGCCCAAGGGGCGTAACCCTCGCGCCAAGGGTATTACCAAGATTATCTTCGTATATATCCGTATGGGAGAGCTGGCGCGCGTGAAACTCTTCAATCCTGCCCGCCGCGGCCTCAAGTAAGGTCATGTCTTTTTTGGATACACGCTTTATGGCCTCATTAAACTCTTTCGCGCTTACGCGGCCGCCTCTCTTTATCTTTACACCGTCAAATTTAAGGGTATATTCAGCGACGGCCCTGTCGCCCCTCACCCTCACATCAGTGAGTATCTCTCTTACAACAGACTCCACGGGGCCGCTATCAGACTCGCCCCTTTTTCTGAAACTGAGGAGGAGCCCGGCAAAACCGCTGTTGCCTGAACTGATTATACGCATAACGAAAAAACCTTTATTTCAATGAATCGTCGGCGATAGCCTCTTTTCGCCCCGCCCCATCCAAAACCACATCATCACACCCGAAAACCCGCCACGGGCGTTCGCCTAATAAGCCCCTTTTCAGGTCCCGGCGGCGTCAATTGCCGCGGTAAACCTCTCTATAAGGCCCTTTATTCTAACAGGCTTTGTCTTAAGGCTCGCGCGGTTGCAGATAAGTTTTGAGGATACTGTCATAATGTCTTCAACCTCAACAAGGCCGTTTTTTTTGAGGGTCTCCCCTGTCTCCACAAGGTCCACTATCCTCTCGCATAGACCGAGGAGCGGCGCAAGCTCAATGGAGCCGTAGAGCTTTATTATATCCACCTCTATGCCCTTGGCAAGAAAATGCCTCAAGGTGATATTCGGGTACTTTGTTGCCACCCTTATACGGGTCCAATTCGCGGGGTTGTCATGTTCTGATAATTTTGACGGCTCGGCCACGACCATTCTGCAGGCCCCTATACCAAGGTCAAGGGGTTCATAGAGGTCCCTCTCTTGCTCCATAAGAACATCGCGCCCCGCGATGCCGATATCGGCGGCGCCGTACTCAACATAGGTAGGCACATCCTGGCTTCTTATGACCATGAACCTCAGGCCCTCGGCCTTATTCTCCACGATGAGCCTTCTGTCATTTTTTAATATGGCGCTAAAATCCAGCCCCGCGGCCTTAAATAACCCAAGGGCGGATTTCATGATGCGCCCCTTTGGGAGCGCCACTGTGAGCATGTCTTTACTGGCCTTTGCCATGGCCTTATTTTTTCTTATCATGAACCCTCTTTATAACCGCACCAAGAGCGGCGAGTTTTTTTTCAAGGCCGTCATAGCCCCTGTCAAGGTGATATATCCTCGAAATCTCCGTCTTCCCCGCGGCGACAAGCCCGGCCAAAACAAGCGAGGCGCTCGCCCGAAGGTCCGTGGCCATTAGAGGCGCACCGCCAAGGTGCTCGACGCCGCGTATAATAGCGCACCTGCCGTCTACGGAGATATCGGCGCCCATGCGCCGAAGCTCTCCCACGTGCATGAACCTATTTTCAAAGACCGTCTCACGGATAACGCTGAGCCCACCGGAGATGGTCATCATGGCCATTATCTGAGCCTGCATATCCGTTGGAAAACCCGGGTACGGCAGGGTCTTTACGTCAACGCTCTTTATGGGCCACTTGCCAATCACCCGTACACCCCCGGTCTCCGGCTCAATAACAGTGCCAGCCTCTCGGAGCTTTGCGACAAGGGCCTCAAGGCAATCCATGGGGCAATTTTTTATTAAAATATTTCCACCTGTCATGGCCGAGGCTATCATGAAGGTCCCCGCCTCTACCCTGTCGGCGATGACCTCTATGGTAGCGGACCTTAAGGAGGTGACGCCCTCAATAACAATACGTTCCGTGCCGGCCCCTGCTACTCTGGCCCCCATTGCGTTAAGCGACTCGGCAAGAAAAACAACCTCGGGCTCAAGGGCGGCATTTTCTATAACTGTCTCACCATCTGCGTAGACGGCGGCTAACATAAGGTTTTCCGTACCTGTAACAGAGGGCACCTCAAGGTATATTCTCTCTCCCACGAGGCCTTTTTTCGCCTCTGCCACAATGTACCCCCCCTCTATCTCCACCGTAGCGCCCATGCGCCTTAGCCCCTCTATATGGAGGTTAACGGGGCGCGCGCCTATGGCGCAGCCGCCTGGCAAAGAGACCTTTGCCTTCCTGAACCTGCCGAGTAAAGGGCCAAGGGCAAGTATGGAGGCACGCATGGTCTTTACCATCTCATAGGGAGCTACAGGCTCCTTAACCACAGCTGTCTTTATCTTAAGAGTGCCGGCCTCGTCATCACTACAAACCTCGGAACCGGTATGGCGCAGGAGCCCCGTAAAGGTACGAATATCCCGCAGAGCCGGCACGTTAGTAATGGTAAGCTCCTTCTCAAGGAGAAGCCCTCCGGCCATAAGAGGCAATACGGCATTCTTGGCCCCTGAGATAGAGACCTCGCCTACGAGCCTGTTGCCGCCTTCTATTATAAGTCTATCCATTTCACTATTATCTGATAATTAAATAAGGATATCAAGAGGGCGCCGTCGCGTCGCTTCCCTTCAGGGCCAGGGCCTGATAATAGGTACTAAGCGAGTCCATTATCTCCGTAAGGTCGCCGTCCATTATCTCCGTGAGCCTGTAGAGTGTAAGCCCTATCCTGTGGTCCGTCACCCTGTTCTGCGGGTAGTTATAGGTCCTTATCTTCTCGCTCCTGTCACCGGTGCCAACCTGGGCCTTTCTCTCAAGGGCCAGCTGGGCGTTATATTCCTGCGTCTTCTTGTCCAGTATCCTCGCAAGCAGTATCTTCATGGCCTTCTGACGGTTCTTATGCTGACTCTTCTCGTCCTGGCAGTTAACGACTGTATTGGTTGGAAAATGGGTTATCCTTACGGCCGTCTCCACCTTGTTTACGTTCTGTCCGCCGTGTCCGCCGGCACGAAAGGTATCGATACGGATATCATCGTTATTTATCTCCACCTCTACCTGTTCCGCCTCGGGCATTACCGCCACGGTAACGGTAGAGGTATGCCTTCTGCCCTGCGCCTCTGTCTCGGGAACACGCTGAACCCTGTGGACGCCACTCTCGTATTTGAGCCTCGAATAAGCGCCCTTGCCCTCTATCATGGCGATTATTTCCTTGAAGCCGTTCAATCCCGTGGGGCTCGATGAGAGGACATCTACCTTCCAACGGGCACGCTCGGCGTAACGGGAGTACATCCTGAAGAGCTCGGCCACGAAAATGGCCGACTCGTCTCCCCCGGCCCCGGCCCTTATCTCAAGGATTACGTTCTTCTCGTCATTGGGGTCCTCTGGAAGGAGCATTATCTTAAGTGAACTTATGAGCTCATCCCTTTTCTCTTCAAGGGCGGGCAACTCCTCATGGGCAAGTTCACGTAGATCTGCGTCTTTACCGGTGAGGGCACTCCTATACTCCTCTATCTCGGCATCAACGGCCCTGAGAGTTCTATATGTCTCTACCAATAAACCAAGGTCTGAGTGCTCCTTGGCGTATTTCTGGTAAACCTCATGGTTGGATACCACCTCTGGAGAGGCGAGAAGACCGGCAAGCTCGTCGTAGCGCTTCGCGATATCGTCAAGACGCTTTCTGAATATCATGGATTGGACCTTTGAAAAGACCTTCTCTTACTTTCTTTTGGAAAAAGAACGTAAGCAAAGAAAACCAATATGGGATGAAGCTTTTTGCCTCTGAAACTGCTCCATTCGCCCAGAAAAACCAGCAAAAAAAAGATGGAGGTCATATTTTATGGGATTCAAGTTCGGTGCGCGCCATACCTTCCCATTGTCCCTATCCCCAAAACCTCAACGTTATTTGCCCACGGGACAAACCCGGGCGACGGCGTCCACGCAGTCAAAGGGCCCGGAACTTCTCCCTTATCTCGGCAGGTCTCGCGCAGGTCATCTTTCCCTCGCTACAGGGCCCCGTAACGCAGGCAGGCCCGGAGTCCCTGAAGATAAAGGGGGCCTTTTGTTTAGCGAGCTCAAGCATCTCCGTAGCCATGGCCCTTATCTCCCACTGCGCCCTCTCGCAACAGCGAAGCTTGAAAAAATGAAGGAGAACACGGGCGTTCATGGTAATGATAATCCTCGTACACGCGGCGTTTGGAAGGACAAAGCGGGCGTCCTCGGCCGGAACGCCGGAATCCACGAGGTCTTTATAGAGCTTGAAAACACCATCTATCGCCGCCGTATATGGCCCGCGAAGTTTCTCGTCACCGGCGATAGTCTCGGGGACTACATACTCGGGCGTCGTGAATTTCACGTAACGCTGGCTCTGCTGAGAGTACGATGCGATACGATGACGCACCAGCTGGTGAGAAGTAACCCTTGAGATACCGTCAACGCCAAAGGTAAAGGAGGCGTGCTCCAGGACAGAGAGATGCCCCATGTTAAGGATCCTGCCAAGGAATTTTTCCATGGACAGGTCCTTTATCTTATCCTCAAGCTCCGCTATGGCAGAAGGTGAATAACAGAGCCGGGCCGCCAGCACAACCGTCTTTTCCGGCTCCGGGGTAGAGGTGAGCAAGGTAACTTTCAAGAAGCTCCCTCCCTCTTATGAGTCTTTTTTCCTGTATCTTCTCATAAATTTCTCAACCTTACCTGCCGTATCAACGAGTTTCTGCGTACCCGTATAAAAGGGATGGCACGATGAACATATCTCCACAGAGATGTCCTTGCGGGTAGAGCGGGTCTTTACCTTGTTGCCGCATACGCAGTGAACATCTGTCAGCTCGTATACGGGATGGATGCCTTCTTTCATTTCTAACTCCTTACGTGGTTAATATACGATAAAAAATCCATTATAAAATCTTATGCCCATGAATACGGGACGTTCAATGTCATGGTAGACCATCTTTCATTACCCCTTTGCAAATGGGCACACATTTGGCCGAGTCATGGAATCGTCCTACGTTTAACGATTTATAATAACAGGATTAAAAACTCTCTTCAAGATTTTTTTGAATTTAGCCCTCTTCGTGCCTTAACATACTTAAAATAGTTGATTTTTGAGGTATGATAAGTTATAAACCCTTAATCGACTTCTTAACAAAAACCACTGCCATGAATGACGATATAGAGACAACTAATCAGGAAAATAAACGCAGGATAAGCCAACTCCTTACTTTCGGTGAGATCGGCAAGGCCGTAACCTCGTCCCTTGACCAGGACGCCATCCTGAAGATCGTGATGGAGAAGATACGCCGTCTTCTGCACCCGGGCAACTGGTCGCTCCTCCTCGCCGATGAGAAGACCGGTAAACTCAGGTTCGAGATAGCCGTGGGCCGGGGCTCAAAAAAGCTCAAAGGCATGAGTATAAAACCAGGTGAAGGCGTGGCAGGATGGGTGGCCAAAGAGAAAAAACCCCTCCTTGTAACCGATGTAAGCACAGACCCGCGCTTCAGTAATCGTCTGGACTCCATAACACAGTACAGGACCCGCTCCATAATCTGCGTACCCCTTCTGGCAAAGAACAAATGCCTTGGCGTAATAGAGCTGATAAACAGGCCTCGGACGAAAGAATTCACCGAGGAAGATCTGCTTCTACTCTCGGCGCTTGCGGGATACAGCGCCATAGCCATTGAAAACGCAATATATTTCAAGAAGATTCACGAACTTACCATAACCGATGACCTCACCCATCTATATAACTCAAGACACCTGCACGCCCGCCTTGAGGACGAGGTGGAGAGGGCGAGAAGGTTTAAATATCCCCTCTCCATGATATTCATAGACCTTGACTACTTCAAAAACGTGAACGACCAACATGGCCACCTTTGCGGTAGTAAGGTACTAAAAGAGGTTGCCTTTGTCTTAAAAAACAGTATCAGGACCATAGATATGGCATTCAGGTACGGTGGAGATGAGTTCATCATCCTCATGCCAAAAACAGAAAAAGATAACGCCAGGGGAGTCGCCATAAAACTGAGAGACGCCATGCGCAACCACGTCTTTCTTGAAAAAGAAGGCATCAACTACAAACTCACGGCCAGTTTCGGTATTGCCACATACCCCACGGATACAACTGAGAGGACCGCCCTCTTACACCTTGCGGACAATGCCATGTATAAGGTGAAAGAAAAATCCCGCGACGGCGTAGCTATAGCTTAGAAAATAACAAAAAACTGATAGGAGGCATCATGGGAAAAGTTCTTCTAATTATCATCTCGGCAGGACTTATAGGGTGTACCGGCGTATTGAAAACAGCAGACGGCACAAAATTTACCCATGACGAGATAAAAAGCATAAAGGCCGGCTCAAGCACTCAGGAAGACGTAATCGCCCTTCTCGGACAGCCTGACCAGAAGAAGAATGTAAACGGCATGGTCAAGTACGTCTACACCTACAAGGTAAAAAAGACCCCTACATATATGGGCGGCCTGATTACGAGAAAAAGCGGCGCCCGGACCACGACGAGAAAGCTGGAGGTAGTCATAGATAAGGGGACCGTCTACTCATATAAATTCAGGGAAGAGGCCCAGGAGTAGATTCCGCCATGCAAAAAAGGACACGGGAGGAACTTTTATAATGGCATTAACAAATGACCAATAGATAATCTACCCGTCTAATGTCATTTGCTAAATCCAACCATGGTAAAAAGATGCACCCGGCTTCCCACAGACGAAAAAAGACGAAGGCCTCTCGGCCTTCGTCTTTTTTCGTATAACTCAAAATATTTAAGTGTTTATCAGCCCTATTTATCGGCCTTTTTTTCGGCGTCTTTTTTAGCAGGGGCCTTGGCCTTTGCGGCAGGTTTTTCGGCTGTCTTCTTAGGGGCGGCCTTCTTTGCCGGGGCCTTTTTATCGCTATCGGCCTTTACAGCAGACTTGGCTTTTTTAGCGGCAGGGGCCGCTTTTTTCGTAGCCGCTGGCTTTCTTCTCGCGTTACCCCTTGCGCGCCGTGCATTTGCCGGAGTAGCGTCCTTCTCGGCATCGGCCTCAACAAGCTCTATTATGGAGATGGGTGCGCAATCACCGGCCCTGAACCCTGTTTTCATAATCCTCGTATACCCTCCGTTACGGGCGGTATATCTGGGGGCGACCTCGGCAAAGAGCCTTGTCACCATGGTTTTATCCCTCAAAAAGGCCATGGCGCGCCGTCTTGCCGGAAGACTGCCGTTCTTCCCAAGGGTTATCATCTTTTCCACATAAGACCTCAAGAGCTTTGCCTTGGGGGTGGTTGTCTTAATCCTTCCGTTGAGGATAAGCGAGTTGGTCATGTTGGACATCATGCATCTTAAGTGTCCAGAGGTCCTTGAGAACCTTTTATCGTCTTTATTATGTCTCATCTCATATCCCCTAAACTGTTTCCTTGTGCTCCAGATGCAGCTCGTCAAGCGCCTGGCGACCAGGGAAGCCGTCTATCTGCATACCGAAATCAAGTCCCATAGTCCTTAATATCTCTTTTATCTCATTAAGAGATTTTCTCCCAAAGTTCTTTGTCTTGAGCATCTCCTGCTCGGTCTTCTGAACCATCTCACCGATGTATTTTATATCGGCGTTCTTCAGGCAGTTGGCGGAGCGGACGGAGAGCTCAAGCTCTTCCACTGTCTTAAAGAGATTTTCATTGAAGACAGGCTTTTGTGCCGGCACATCCTCAATAACCTCGTCCTCTTCCTCGAAGTTTATGAAGACGCTGAGCTGGTCTTTTAATATCTTGGCCGCTATGGCCACGGCCTCCTGAGGCTCAAGGGCGCCTGTAGTCCACGCCTCAAGGGTAAGTTTATCGTAATCCGTCCTGTGCCCGACCCGGGCCTGCGTCACGATGAAGTTGGCGCGCGAGACGGGCTGAAAGATGGCGTCGATCTGTATCGTGCCTATGGGAGCATCGGTAGCGTCGTTGCGCTCAGAGGGCTGATAGCCTGTGCCGGATTTTACCGTAAGGTCACAGGAGAGGTTGCCGTCTTTTGAGACAAAGGCGATATGTTGGTCGGGGTTAAGGACCTCGACTGTAGCATCGCAGATAAGATCCGCGGCGCAAAGGTCTTTATCACCACTGCCTTCGAGCCTTATGGTCTTGGGGCCTTCTCCGTGCATCTTGAGCTTAACGCCTTTGAGATTCAGGATAATATCAGAGACATCTTCCTGTACACCGGGGATGGTTGAAAACTCATGTAGCACCCCGTCGAATTTTACTGCCGTTATAGCGGCGCCGTGTAGTGAAGAGAGCAAAATCCTTCTCAGCGAGTTTCCAAGGGTGACACCGAAACCCCTCTCAAGGGGCTCAGCCACAAACTTGCCGTAAGTATTGCTCAGCGTCTCCTTATCGACCTCAAGCCTTTTAGGCCTAACAAGTTCGCGCCAGTTTTTTTGCATTGTGCCCTCGCATTTTTAAAAAAGTTTACGTTATCCCGCCCGACCCAACTGGTAATAGCGATAACGCGGTACGAGACAATTACTTGGAATATAGCTCCACGATAAGTAGCTCGTTTATGGGTAGAGTCACGTCATCTCTTGTGGGAAGCCTTAAGAGGGAGCCTTTTTTCAAGGCCGCGTCAAGTGTAAGCCATTCCGGCAGGCCCCGCCTCTCCATTGTCTTGAGATTCACTTCCATCTTGAGGTTTTTCTTCTTCTTTTCAGCCACCTCAACAACATCACCGTCCCTCAGGACATAGGAAGGAATATTGACCTTCCGGCCGTTTACACGGAACCAGCCGTGAGTGACCATGATGCGGGCCTCGCCCCTGTTACCGGCAAAACCGAGCCTGAAGACGGTATTATCAAGCCTTCTCTCAAGTAGTGTTATGAGATTGCCTCCGGTAACGCCTTTTTTCTTCTCGGCGTTCTTGAAGGTCCTCTTGAACTGACCCTCCAGAAGCCCGTAAACGCGCTTTACCTTCTGTTTTTCCCTTAGCTGCAGGGCATACTCGGAGACCTTGCCGCGTCCCTGGCCATGTTGGCCGGGTGGGTAGTTACGCCTCTCAAAGGAACACTTATCTGTGTAGCACCTCTCGGATTTCAAGAAGAGCTTCATTCCTTCGCGTCGGCAACGCTTGCACATGGAGCCGATGTATCTAGCCAATTTGTAGATCCTCCCTTGTTTAAACCTTATCAGTAAACGCTATTCATTCGATACAGTGCCGTTAATCAAGGACACACGGTACTAAACCCTGCGCCTCTTTGGAGGCCTGCACCCGTTATGTGGCAGAGGCGTAACATCCCTTATGAGGGATACGGAAAAACCCGCGGCCTGCAACGCCCTTAAAGCGGCCTCTCTGCCTGAGCCGGGACCGTTTATATATACGTCCACGGACTTCATGCCACAGTTCATCGCCTCTTTTGCAACGGCCGTGGCCGCTATCTGCGCGGCAAAGGGCGTGCCTTTTCTCGAGCCTTTAAAGCCGTGAGCACCGCAACTCGACCATGCTATGACATTGCCCGAAGGGTCGGTAATGGTTATTATGGTGTTGTTAAATGTGGATTTTATATGAACCACACCCTTGCTTACTACCCTTTTTGTCTTTTTTACCTTTGCCATTTATGACCTCCGGGCCTATTTAGCCCTCTTTACGGAGACGGCGCCTTTACGCGGCCCCTTTCTTGTCCGTGCATTAGTGCTGGACCTCTGCCCTCTTACGGGAAGGCCTTTTCTGTGCCTCAGTCCCCTGTAACAGCCTATATCCATGAGCATCTTTATGTTCATGGATACTTCTTTTCGAAGATCTCCCTCCACCTTGTAACCACCGTCTATGGCGCTTCTTATGGCGGCTACCTGCGATTCGTTGAGATCTGCCGTTCTGATAGAAGGTTCTACGCCGGATACATCAAGTATCTTCACGGCAGAGCTTCTGCCTATACCGAATATCCGCGTAAGGGCTATATCTATCCGCTTGTTTTTGGGGAGATCAACCCCGGCTATCCTTGCCAACTTCAGCTCCTTTGTCTCTCTGGTTTTAATCCCCCGCGACTCGCGGAGAGACTCTCTTTATAAATAACTTATAAGCCCCTGCCTGCAAAAGGGGTATTTTTAATGTGAGACGCCCTTGAAGGAGGTCGCCGTTCTTTACTATTAATTATTTTGTAACTCTACCAGGACCCGGTGCATAGCCATTTCGCCCTTAATTCTCCCCAGCTTACGCGCCCTTAATCAGACTTTTAACCATGCCCCCGATGAGGCCGCTTAACGCAACACCCAAATCCTGCCTCTTAGCAGGTCACTTAACCCTGCCTCTGCTTGTGCTTGGGGTTCTCGCAGACAACCCTGATAACGCCGTGACGCTTGACTATCTTACACTTCGGGCATATTTTTTTAACCGAGCTTCTTACCTTCATGATATCCTCTAAATCTTTTTTGTTATGGGGTATCAGGCCCTTTATTACTAAAAATTTCTGCCATGACGGAGTACTTTCGAAAAATACCCCATGCATTGCCTCCCTGCCAGACATCTCCCTGGCCCCCGTTACCCCTTAAACCCTTAAAAATCCCCTCTTACCTCTTTTACCACGCTTACCCCCTTTCCCCCCTACCCCTTTAAGCCCCGTTCACCCCGGCACCCCCACATTTCCCGAATATCCCCAATTCCCCTCACCCCATTACCTGCCTTACTCCGCCCCTTCCTACCCTTCTTATCCGCCCTTAGACCGTGGCTCCTTGTCTGCCCTTAAACCCGCGCCCCCTTCTGGCCCCTTATCTGCCGCGGTAGGTGATTCTGCCCCTTGTGAGATCGTAGGGTGAGAGTTCGACGGTTACCTTATCGCCGGGGAGTATCTTGATAAAATGCATCCTCATCTTGCCGGAGACATGGGCGAGAATCTTGTGGCCATTTTCCAGCTCAACCCTGAACATCGCGTTAGGCAATGTCTCTACCACTGTTCCCTCTACCTGTATGGCTTCTTCTTTGGCCATGGCCGGCTTTACTCCAAAGTTACATGTGACTATGCGTTAAGGCCTACTGAGAACATAGGGACCTGATTCCGTAATAGCGACGCTGTGCTCAAAATGCGCCGAGAGACTGCCATCCACGGTTACGGCCGTCCATCCGTCCTCAAGTACACGTGTATTATATGCGCCCTCATTTATCATAGGCTCAATGGCAATGACCATACCGGACTCCAGTTTAAGACCTCTGTCAGGTTTACCAAAATTTGGAACCTGCGGTGGTTCATGGAGTTTGCGTCCGATGCCATGACCTACGAAATCTCTTACAACGGAAAATCCTTCGGCCTCTACATAGTTCTGTACGGCATATGCGAGATCGCCAAGGCAGTTGCCGGGGCGCGCCGCGTCGATAGCCTTCTCAAGAGAAGCGGCCGTTACATCAAGGAGACGCCGGGCCTTATCTGATATCTCTCCCACGGGGACCGTTATCGCCGAGTCTCCGAAAAAGCCTTTGTAGAGAACCCCGAAGTCCATGCCGATTATATCACCTTCGTTAAGGACCGTCTTTTTAGAAGGTATCCCGTGGACAACTACATTATTAACTGAGGCGCAGAGGCATGCCGGATAACCGTAATACCCTTTGAAGGCAGGTTTGACGCCAAGTCTCCGCGTCTCCTTCAGCGCCCTTTTCTCAAGGTCCATAGTGGTAATGCCCGGCTTTACAAGGCCCCGTAGTATCTCAAGGACCTCTGCCACCATGAGGTTAGCGCCCCGCATGAGCTCTATTTCTTTGTGGGTCTTAAGGGTTACCACAACCCTGCTCTATAATCTTCAGTATCTTCTCAGTAATACCGTCAACCGGTCCGATACCATCAACGCCGTAATATTTTTGAAGCCTGCTGTAATAATCGATAAGAGGGCGGGTCTCGTTTTCATAGACCTCTATCCTTGCCCTTATGGTCTCTTCGCTGTCATCCTCTCTCTGATATGTCTCTGCGCCGCACTCATCACATACGCCGGTGTTCATGGTCGGGTTGAATATCTCATGATAGCTAAGGCCGCAACCCCTGCAGACCCTCCTGCCGCCAAGGCGGCGTATAAGCTCTTTTGTCTCTACCTCAACTCCGATAACGAAGTTAATTTCCTTGCCGATATCATTGAGTATCCCGGCAAGGGCATCGGCCTGTGAGATATTTCTTGGAAAGCCATCAAGGATAAAACCCCTTTCACAGTCAGATTGACGAACCCTCTCGGCCATCATATTCACAACCACATCATCTGGAACGAGTAGGCCGCCATCCATAAACTCGCGGGCCTTTACACCAAGGTCTGTCTTTGTTCTCACATTCTCGCGGAGTATATCACCTGTTGATATCTGTGGTATGTCCAAGTGCTCCGTAAGATTCTTGCTCTGTGTGCCTTTTCCGGCGCCCGGTGCGCCGAGAAGTATTAGATTTTTTTTCACTTGGACCTGCCCTTTATCTTACCTTTTTTAAGAAGACCATCGTAATTTCTCGCAAGCATATGAGATTCAATCTGCTGGGCCGTATCCATGGCAACACCAACGACGATAAGGAGCGCCGTACCTCCAAAATAGAATGGCACGTTGAACTCTCTTATGAGGATAGACGGCAGGACACAGACTGCAGAGAGATATATGGCCCCCCAGAGCGTAAGCCTCGTAAGCAGACGGTCTATATACTCGGCGGTATTGGCGCCGGGCCTGATGCCGGGAACAAAGCCGCCGTGTTTTTTTAAGTTCTCAGCCACGTCCTTGGGATTAAACTGCACGGCTGTATAAAAGAAGGTAAAAAACACTATAAAGATGACATAAAGAACGCTATATAACGCACCCCCCGGGGTGAGGCTCGAGGATATGGACTTCAAGAATGGAACATTCACGAAGTTTACGATAGTGGCCGGAAAGATTATAATAGATGAGGCGAATATGGGCGGTATTACACCGGCCGAGTTCACCTTGAGGGGCAGGTACTGAGTCCCGCCGCCCATTATCTTTCTGCCAACAACCCTCTTTGGATACTGTATGGGGATACGCCTCTGCCCCGTCTCCATGAAGACTATGAAGGCGATTATGCCTATCATTAGGAAGACAAGGAAGAAGATAAATACTACACTAAGCTCACCGACGCCTACAAGGGAGATGGTGTTATAAACGGCCGCCGGCATCCTCGCGATGATACCTACGAATATTATGAGGGATATTCCGTTGCCTATCCCCCTCTCTGTAATCTGCTCGCCGAGCCACATCAAAAAGACCGAGCCCGATGTAAGCGTAACCATGGTAGTAAGCCTGAAGGCCCAGCCCGGATGAAGGACAATGGCCTGCCCCGCAGGACCTGTCATCTTCTCAAGGCCAACTCCAAGCATAAAACCCTGCACAACGCAGAGCGCCACGGTAAGATACCTTGTGTACTGCGTTATGG
>CAZSAY010000048.1:0-14735 GCA_964605225.1 uncultured Thermodesulfobacteriota bacterium
TCAGGAAAAGGCTGTAATAGAAGAGACCCTGGAGTTTATCTGGGCCGAGAGGGAGGTTGGTTTTTCCTCCTTAGCAAAACTACTCGAGATAAAAGAGATCCGTACCGCAGGCGTGGATATGGAGATTATTTCCAGGATGCAGAAGCAGGGGCTTATATTTGTCAGGGGAGACGAAGTGACCTTATCCGATAAAGGCGAGGTCCTTGGCAAGTTGGCCATAAGGCGGCACCGCCTTGCAGAGAGGCTCCTTACCGAGGTCCTTGACGTGAAGGAGACTAACCTTGAGGACGAGGCGTGCAACTTCGAGCATATCCTCTCAAAGGGCGTTACAGACAGCATCTGCACCCTTCTCGGCCACCCCCCGGCATGTCCCCACGGCCACCCCATACCACGGGGCGAGTGCTGCCTGAAGACGCGCATGGAGCTAACGCCACTGGTGAAATCCCTTACGGAGATAAAGGCCGGGGACAGGGCGCGCATTGTCTTCATAATCCCATCTGCCCACTCAAGGCTCGATAAGCTCTCGGCCATCGGGATACTACCCGGGGCCACCGTAAAGGTCCATCAAAAAAGACCGGCCTTTGTCCTTGTAATCGGCGAGACCACCGTTGCCATTGACAGGGATATCGCGAGGGAGATTTTCGTAAGGGTGGTGAAGTAAAAGGGGAGGGGAGCCGCCATATTTTCAGGGCCGCTTCTTTCGTATACCATTGGTCGATTGCGGCTTATTTTATGGTAACGGGTGAAGGATGAACGTATAATCACGCGTTATAATACTCCCCAAAATTTAGACAGCGGTATTTGTTGTATGGTAGCCTGCTAAGAAGAACAAGTTGCGTGATTTTCACGCGGCCCTTTTTTTATTATCCTACCCCTTTCTTTATGTAATAAATTAAAACTCCGGATATTTATTGCCTTAATCTCTTCGCAACAAGGCCTCTATATTTGCATTATTACCCGTCATATTGTTATTGTAGAATAAATCTACTGGTTTAAATCGCAGAGGAGCGGCACTCACTGTGGAAAACATACCTTTAGTCAAAGACCTCATAATCCTCATGGTGGCCGCCGTACCCATAACTTTTTTCTTCCACAGACTGGGCCTGCCCACCATAGTCGGTTTTCTCATTACCGGCGTTGTCATCGGGCCCTATGGATTTGCTCTTATTGCCGACCATCACGCCATCGAGGTCCTTGCCGAGATCGGCGTCGTACTTCTTCTCTTCACCATAGGCCTTGAGTTCTCTATATCCAGACTACTCAAGATCAAGAAGGAGGCCATTGTCGGAGGGGGGCTTCAGGTTGTATTTACCACCCTCATCGTTATTCTCCTGGCAAGGTCCTTTGCCCAGCCCATGCCCGTAGCCCTTCTTTTGGGTTTTATCATATCCTTAAGCTCCTCGGCCATAGTCCTCAAGCTTCTCGTAGACAAGGGAGATGTGAATTCGTCCTACGGAAATCTCTCCGTGGCCATACTTCTATTTCAGGACATCTCCATGGTCCTCATGATGCTTATCGTCCATGGATTCGGCATGGAGGGAGGCGCCTCGGCCTTTGCAATTGCCAGGAGCCTTCTTGTCGCTATAGGGGCTATCATCGTCATTATCGTAGCCGCCTCATACATCGTCCCAAAAATTCTCTATCAGATAGTCAGGCTTGAGAGCAGGGAGCTCTTCATCCTTACCATCCTCCTGATCTGCCTGGGTACGGCGTGGCTCACATCACTATTCGGCCTCTCACTGCCCCTTGGCGCGTTTATAGCAGGCATCGTAATATCGGAGTCCGAGTACAGCCACCAGATCGTGGCGGAGATTCTTCCCTTCAGGGATACTTTCCAGAGCCTCTTTTTTATCTCCATCGGCATGCTCCTGGAGTTTTTCTACTTCATACACCACCTTCCGCTCATTGTCGGTCTTTCTCTGGGCATACTCGTAGTAAAGGCCATTATTATCACAGGAGTTGGTCTATTGCTGCGCCGCCCCTTCCGTACCAGCCTTGCCGTTGGAATATGTCTTGCCCAGATAGGGGAGTTCTCCTTTGTATTATTGAAGACCGGCAGTGACTACGGCATGCTCATGTCTCCTGTTTATCAGACGCTCCTTGCCTCTACGATATTAACCATGGCCATGACCCCTGTCCTCTTTAACAGGTCCTCTGTAATCGCCTTTCACATCGGCAGGTTACTGAGGCGAAAAGGCATGACATCCTCAATCGCCGGCAGGACCACTCTTGGTAACCATGTAATCATCGTAGGTTTTGGCCTCGGCGGCCAGAATCTCGCGCGGGTCCTGAAAGAGACGGGTATAGGTTATATCGTTCTTGATATGAACGCAGTGCAGGTGCGAAAAGCCCGTAAAGAGGGGCACAAAGTGCGCTTTGGAGACTGTAGCCACCCTGATGTGCTAAAGGGGCTCGGTATAAACAGGGCACGCATGGTGGTCTTTACCATCGCCGACCCCATAGCCACGCGCCGCGGCGTGGCGGCCGCAAGGGGGCTAAATAATAACGCCTCAATCGTGGTAAGGACCAGGTATCTTCCGGAGATAGAGGAACTTTTTAAACTTGGCGCAACAGATGTAATCCCCGAAGAGTTTGAGACATCTATTGAGATATTCCAGAGGGTGTTGCAGGGTTACAAATTACCCATAAATATTATTGAAAATCAGATAGATATAATAAGGGAAGAAGGGTACGCCATGTTCAGAGACCCGGCCATGGCAGGTGAGAAGGTCGCAGAGCTTACTTCCATCTTACGAGAAGATGTGGTAAACACCTTTTACGTCGAGGATGGCTCGGCCATTGCGGGTATGGGCCTTTCACAGCTGGACCTCATGAAGGCAAGCGGGGTAAGCATTATCGCAGTAGTTAGAAAGGGAAAGGCACGGCTCGGGCCTCCCGCTGATTTTATTATAGAGACAGGCGATGTATTCATCCTCCTCGGCAGACACGAGGCCATGCACAAGGCCTTCGAGGTGTTCCAGTACACGTGTTTCCTGTAGTGGGCGGTTAGGCGCTTTGCAGCCCTGAAAATCGTACCTTAAAAAATTTGTTTTTTTTCTCCTGAATTATGGAGTTCGATGTTGCCCTATATTTTGTTTATCATAGGTTTTGTCCTGCTCCTCAAGGGGGCGGATATCCTTGTTGACGGCGCCGCCGGCCTTGCAAGGAGGTTCGGGCTCTCTGACCTTGTTATAGGGCTCACCGTTGTCTCCATAGGTAGCTCCGCGCCAGAGCTTATCGTAAATCTCATGGCAAGTTTCAGGGGTAGCGCCGACCTTGCCGTGGGCAATATCCTCGGAAGCAACACTGCGAACATACTCCTTGGTCTCGGCGTGGCGGCGCTGGTCCACAACCTCAAGGTTAGGAGAAGCACGGTATGGAAGGAGATACCCTTCAGCCTTCTTGCCGTACTTGTTCTCGCCGTTCTGGCAAATGACGCCCTCATAGACGGTCGAGAATTTTCCGCCATAACAAGGGCAGATGGGCTGGTAATACTCGCCTTTTTCCTCATCTTCCTCTATTACGTCTACAGTCTCGGAATCAAGGCCAGGCAAGACGGCGGGGAGCGCGAAGCCAGTGGACGTTCCATGCTAATGTCCCTGGTCATGGTGGCCGCTGGCGGGGTTGGCCTTGCCATCGGGGGGGCATGGGTAGTAGAGGGTGCCCTGGCCATTGGAAGGGACCTTGGTGCGAGTGAGGCCCTTATGGGGCTCACAGTAGTAGCCGTGGGGACCTCACTACCCGAAATTGTCACCTCCGCCGTGGCGGCCCGTAGAAATCGAGCCGATATAGCCGTTGGCAACGTTGTTGGATCAAATATTTTTAATATTTTCTGGGTCCTCGGCGTAGTCTCTGTTATAAGGCCAATAAACTACAGTCCCGCCCTGAACCTGGATATTATTGCCGTCATTATCGCCACAACGCTCCTCTTTGCCACTCTCTTTGTCGGTAAAAAACATACTCTCACAAGGCGGGAAGGGTTGGGTTTTCTCCTTATCTACGGGGTCTATCTCGCCTATCTCATACACAGGGGATAACAGATTGGAAAAAATGCGAAATACTCCTTCATTCAAGATATGGGTAGACTCTGACGCCTGTCCAAGGGTGATTAAAGAGATTGTCTTCAGGGTATCAGCAAGGCTGAAGGTCCCTGTCTGTATGGTCGCTAATTCTTATATGTCCGTTCCCGCGTCGGCGCTCATAACTTCCGTTAAGGTGGAAAAAGGCGCTGATATCGCCGATATGTATATTTTTAATAATATCACTGCTTCGGACCTTGTAATCACCGCCGACATCCCCCTTGCCGCCCGTGTCGTGGAAAAAGGCGGCACGGCCATTAACCCGAGGGGCGAGGTCTATACAGAGGCTAATGTCGCAGAGCGGCTCTCCATGCGCGACTTCATGGAGGGGCTACGCGGTAGCGGAGTAGACACGGGAGGCCCGAAGCCCTTTGGCCCGAAGGACAGGGAGCGCTTCGCCAACTCCATTGACCGAATACTTACGAGGATGATGAGGTAGTTTTTTTTGTCGGGTGTAGCACGGTTATCAAGTATGGTGTTCCCGTAAATTTCCCGCCTCGAAGGGGTAGTGGTAGGGTGGGTTGTGCCCACCATTTACAGGATCGCGCGATATTTTTTGGTGGGCACAGCCCACCCTACCACTGAGAGTTTGCGGCCTGAGATTGCAGATCCGTGAAGCGGTAATTGAACCAGTTTGAGATAAAGGCGGCCTTGGAGTTCACATTGGCGTAAAGGGAGGCCAGGGCGGCCTCTCGCAGTCTGTTCTTGGCGGAATAATAGTTGATGGCGCTGACGATTATGAGAGGCGCAAGTGAGAGGATGAGGAACCATGTAAGGAGTCTCCCTTTTAAGCCGCCCCGGCAACCCCTCTTCAGCCTGGTAGGGTGGGCACGGCCCACCAAAAAAAGCCTCCACCATAGCCTCATTCTCCTACACCTACGACAATACCATGCACAGACTCACAAAGGCCGAACAGGATAAAGACCATACCTACGCATACGACGATATCTACCGCCTCACCCCCTCCTTATGCACATGGATAATATCTAAAAATTTCCTGCCGTAAAGTTCGAGCTTCTTCTCTCCCACGCCGGTTATTAAGCTCATTTCGTCCATGTTCTGAGGCCTCTTTTCCACCATCTCCATGAAGGTCTTATCGTGGAAGATGACATAGGGCGGCACGCCCTGCTCGCTCGCCAACTCGGTGCGCCGTTTTCTGAGGGCCTCCCATAGGGCTTTGTCACCTTCGGGCATGGAGCCGGAAATGGCATGGCCTCGCCTCGCGGAGCGGCTTTTTTTCGGTTTTTTAAGGACCTTTTTTTCTTCTCGGAGATAGAGCTGTAGCTCGCCTTTCAGGACGGCCCGTGAGCTATCCGTTAACTTTATGGAGCCAAAACCCTCAACATCGACACTTAAAAAGTTTCTCGCTACAAGTTGCCTTACTACGGAGCGCCACTGCTGTGCATCAAGCTCCTTTCCTATGCCGAAGGTGCTTAGCTTTTGGTGACCCAATGAGCGCATGCGCTCCGTCTCATTACCAAGGAGGACGTCGATTACGTATCCGGCCCCGAACCTCTCATTTGTGCGGTACACGCATGAGAGGACCTTCTGCGCCGCAACTGTGCCGTCCCATGTCTTTACGGGATGAAGGCAGGTATCGCAGTTGTCGCAGAGGTCGGGGGCGCTCTCGCCGAGGTAGCGCAGGAGGGCCTCTCTTCGGCACGTCGTTATCTCCGCCATGCCAACGAGGGCGTTTAGCTTGTGATGTTCTATGCGTTTTCTCGTCTCATCGGCCTCGGAGCCCTCTATCATACGCCTCATCATGACGATATCCTGAAGTCCGTAGACCATCCACGCCTCTGCCGGGAGGCCGTCGCGCCCGGCACGGCCCGTCTCCTGATAATAGGCCTCAATGCTCTTTGGCAGATCAAGGTGGGCAACGAACCGCACATCGGGCTTATCAATACCAAGACCAAAGGCGATGGTGGCGACGATGATGATGCCCTCTTCAGTTAAAAAACGCCTCTGGTTACGGCTCCTTATCTCCGTTGATAGCCCGGCGTGGTAGGGCAGGGCCTTTAGGCCTTGATCTTCTAACCATCGGGACGTGGAGTCTACTTTCTTTCGTGAGAGGCAGTAGACAATCCCCGCTTCTCCGCTGTGTCCATCCTCGATAAAGCGGAGAAGCTGTTCTTTCGGGCTATCTTTCAGGGCTATCTGATAGCGGATATTGGGGCGGTCGAAGCCCGTGATTATAACCCGCGCGTTTTCAAGGGCAAGGCGCTTTATAATCTCACCACGTGTGGCCTCATCGGCGGTGGCGGTAAGGGCGATGCGGGGGATGAGGGGAAAACGTTCGTGGAGTATGGAAAGATTAAGGTAGTCGCGGCGAAAATCGTGTCCCCACTGGGAGACGCAGTGGGCCTCGTCTATGGCGAATAGGGCGAGCTCGGCGCGGTCAAGGAGGCTGAGAAAATCCGGCCTCATAAGACGCTCCGGGGCTACGTAGAGGAGGTCGAGTTCTCCTTCAACGAGTTGGTCCTCAACGCGCCGTCCTTCATTAACGTCGAGAGAAGAGTTGAGAAAGGCGGCCTTTACGCCTGATTGAAGTAGCGCGCTGACCTGATTTTCCATAAGGGATATAAGGGGCGAGATGATGATGCCCGTGCCCGGGCGCACCATGGCGGGTATCTGATAGCAGAGCGACTTTCCGCCGCCCGTGGGCATGAGCACGAGGACGTCGTTGCCTGCGATGAGCTCCTTTATGACCTCTTCCTGCCGTGAGCGGTATGAGCCGTAGCCGAATACGCTCTGAAGAATCTTCAGGGCCTCCTGGTTCATGCGCGGGATCTTGATTCAGGCATTTTCCCCTTTATAGCCCCTCTATAGCAGAAAATCCATCCAGCACAGACTAAACCAACCGGCGAAGTGGAAGGGCTTACGTTTTTCTCGTTCATTTACCCCCGCTCGTTGCCTTGAATTTGCTTGAGAGCCTCTGTGCCCTGTTCATCTGCTCGGGGGTCATCTTCGCCTCAAGGCCCTTTAAGGCTATCTGTGCGTTTTTTTCGCCGTCCCTTGCGGCGAGGCTCAGCCAGAGGTGGCTTGCCGCGTAGTCCTGTTTCACGCCCTTACCGTAGGCGTACATGAGTCCCAGGCTTGCCCGGGCCCTGGCGTTTCCCCTTATGGCGGCGAGGTGAAACCATTTAAAGGCCCTGGCGTGGTCCTGCTTTACGCCCCTGCCGTATATATACATTACCCCGAGCTGAAGCTCGGCGGGTACGAAGCCCTGAGCCGCGGATTTTTCATACCATTTGAAGGCCTTCTTGAAGTCCTGCGGCACGGCCTCACCCTCGTAATACATGAGTCCTAAAATACCTTCTGCCCCGGCGTCACCCTGCACTGCGGCCTTTTTATACCACTTGAAGGCCTTTTTGTAGTCGCGTTTTACTCCGTGCCCCGCGGCGTACATTAGCCCCAGTATGCTCTGTGCCCCGGCGTCACCCTGCATGGCGGCCCTTTTATACCAATTAAAGGCCATTTTATAATCTTGCTTCACTCCGTGGCCCTTGTAGTACATTAGCCCTATCATGCCCTGGCCCTTTGCGTTACCCTGCATGGCGGCTTTTTTTGCCCAGTTAATGGCCTCTTTATAGTCTTTTTTAAGCCCTATCCCCTCATGGTACATCTCCGAGAGTCTGGCGCAGGCCACGGGGTCTCCCTTTTCGGCGAGGGCTTTTATCTCGGCGAGTTTGGCAATTACATGGGAGCGTTTTTTTGCATCCATATCCTCCCTGAAGCCGCCGAATACCGGCGGGGTAATGGTAAGACCCATAAAAACGAGTAAAAATATGAGGGATACAGACCCGATGGGTCCTCTTATCTTGAGCATGGTTATTTTTTCTTAAACTCCCTTGACATCTTCTGCGCCCGGGCTATCTGCTCGGGGGTCATCTTCGCCTCAAGTGCGTCAAGGTTTTGCTTTGCTGATGATAAACCTCCGGAGCTTGAGAGGTTGAACCACATGTAGCTTAATACATAGTCCCTTGGCATACCGAGACCCTTCATGTATATATTCCCAAGGTTGAACTGAGCTGTAGGGTCGCCTTGCGCTGCGCCCCTTCGGAACCATTTAAGGGCTTTTTTGGGGTCCGGGGTGACGGCCTTGCCCAGCATATACATGGCGCCCAGTTTGCCCTGCGCCTCGGCGTCTCCGTGCTCCGCGGCTCTCGTCATCCACTGTATGGCCGCTTTATAGTTCCGTGTAGTTGTGCGGCCTATGTAATAGGTCGAGGCTAATCTTTTCTGCGCTCCAGTGTCTCCCTGCTCGGCGGCGGCCTTGTACCAATCGATTGATTTTTTGTAGTCCAGCCTGACGCCCTTACCTTTGAAATATAAGTCTCCCACCGTGTGCTGAGACTCAATATCTCCCTGCATGGCGGCCATCTTATACCACTTGAAGGCCTCTTCGTAGTTTCTTACGGCGCCTTTTCCCTCTGTGTAAATGGCCGCCAGGGTCTTCTGGGCACCAAGGTCGCCCTTGGTAGCGGCCTTTTTGTACAATTTCAGGGCCTTTTTGTAGTTCTGATCAATACCATTGCCGCTGTAATACATCTCGGCAAGTTTGACCTCTGCCTTAACGTCGCCTTTTTTTGCCCGGCCTTTAAGGGTCCTGTAGGAAGGTTCTTTTAAGGGTGCTTGAGTCTCCTTGCCGCTTATGGAGGCCTTTTCACCGGCGCATCCGTATAGAGGGATAAAGAGGGTAAGGCCTGCAAAAAAGAAGACAAAGAGGAGATTTGAGATTATTGATTTTTTCATGCCTTCACCTTTTCCTTTATTTGAATTCCAATGACATCTTCTGCGCCTCTTTTACCTGCCCCGGGGGCATCCTGGCCTCAAGTCCATCAAGTTGTGCCCGGGCCGGTTTGTACCCTCCGGCGCCTGCGAGGTTGAACCACATGTAGCTTAATACATAATCCCTTGGTACGCCGTTACCAGTTAGATACATCTCGCCAAGCTTGAACCGCGCCTTAAGATCTCCTTTTTTAGCCGAGGTGAAGATGGCTCTAACTCCGAGATCAGCTCCCCGGTAGCCCGGGGCCGCAGTCGCCTCCCCTGCGTATCCGCGTACAGGGTTTAAGAAAAGAAGGCAGGTAAATATGGAGAGTAAGAGGGTTCCCGAGACAATAGTATTTTTCATCATTTTTCTCCACAGATGATTTACGAGTCCGGGGTGAGGATAGGGGGTGAAGTTTGTAGCTTTTTTATATTATACCGCAAAGCCATCCCTCTTGTCAAAGGACTCCGTGGCGGTAAAAGCGTAGTCTATTCACCTGTCTTGACGAGCAGTCCCCGCTCTTTTACTACCTTGAAGTTCCATGAGAAAAAGAGGACCGATATTATCACATAGAGTACGTTGAGGAGCAGGGCGTAGATAAGATGACCCGTGGGAAAGGGCCCATGGGCTATGACGGCCCGCATGCCCTCAAAGACGTGCGCCGAGGGGATAAAGGCCACGATGTGCTGTAACCATACGGGTAGGACGGAGACGGGGTAAAAGACAGCGGAGATGGGCTGAAAGAGAAGGGCCAGCCCCCAGGCGAGGACCTCGGCCTGCTGACCGTAACGGAGGATGATGGCCGTTGTTATAATCCCTATGGACCAGCCCATGATGACGAGGTTCAGGGCAAGGGGGATAAGGGGCAGGCCTATGGTAAAGATATTAAAGGAGTAGAGAAGATAAGCGAGAAGGACGAGTATGGATGAGGAGAGGGCGAGTTTTATAATGCTCATCACAAGGAGGCTTAATACGTATTCCACGGAGCTAAGGGGGCTGATGAAGATATTTACGAGGTTACGGGACCAGAGGTCTTCGAGAAAAGAGATGGAGATGCCCTGCTGAGAGCGAAAGAGTATATCCCATAAGATGAGGGCGCCGAGAAAGAAGGTAACAAAGTTGGGCACGCTTCCCTTGTACCTTGTGAGATAAATCCCCACAAAACCCCATAGCATGAGGTCAAGAAGGGGCCAGTAAAATATCTCCATGAGCCGAGGCAGACTCCTCTTGTAGAGATAGAGGTGCCGTAGTGTATAGGATAGTATGCGCCTTGAGTTTATCAATGTAGCCGCCTCAGGTTTTAAATGCATCGCGGGGCAAAGGTCTATTTTAAATGTCAAGAACCCCGGCCCGATATTGGTTTTCTTTGCCAGGCTTTCTTTTTCCTAAAAGAAAGCGGAAAGTTTTTTATTGTCTCGCTATCTTTATAAAGACCTCTTCGAGGTCCTTTGCCCTGAACCTCTCAAGTAGGAGATGAGGCTCTTCGGTAGCGAGTATGCGTCCCTTATTGAGAAATATTATACGGTCCGATAGCTCCTCCATCTCCGCCATGTTATGCGATGTATAGAGGATTGAAATATGTTTTTCTCTATTAAGCCTCTTGAGGAGCGTCCGTGTCTTATCCGCCATGTCCGGGTCAAGAGAAGCTGTGGGCTCGTCAAGAAAGAGTATCTCCGGGTCGTTAAGGAGGGCCTTGGCGAGGCATACCCTTGTAATCTGCCCTGAAGAGAGCCGTCTTGTAGTTTCTTTTCTTATATTATCTATTTCGAATATCTCCAGGAGCCGGCCTATCTTTTTCCCGGCACCCTGTATGCCGTAGAGCCGCGCAAAGACCTTTAGGTTTTCTTCCACCGTAAGGGCAAAGGGCAGTGAGATGTATGATGAGGAGAAGTTCACCCTTTTAAGTATTTCGGCGCGCTCCCTTCTCATATCAAGGCCAAATATGGATACAGAGCCCGATGTGGGCGTGATAAGGTCGAGGAGCATCTGCATGGTGGTGGTTTTACCCGCTCCGTTGGGGCCTATGAGGCCGAGAATCTCCCCGGAGTTCATGGTAAAGGAGATATTGTCAACGGCAATAAGAGCCTTGAATTTTTTTGTAAGGCCCCTGGCCTCGAGGATGATTTTTTCGCTCATAAGTCCTTATTCCGGCACGGTCTTTTTTGCTCGTTGCAGTTCTCTGTAAACCGCCTTCGCGTTAAGGGGAAGCCATTCGTTGTATTTCAGATAATCGCTGTAGGCGGGAAGTTTTATCTCCCGGGCGATATCCACAATGTCCTTGCCCTCGGCCTTTAGCCTTTTGACCTCTACTGTAAGGTCGGTAAGATACTGCTTGAAAGTGAGAATATCTTTTTTCGTGGCAAGCTCCCCGTGTCCCGGCACATATGTATCCGCATCAAGGGCAAGTAGCGCATCAAGGGCCTGGATGCTCCCGGCAACGCTTCCATCGCCGAGCCATGGAAGGCGTCCCTTGTAGAGTATATCACCTGTAAAGACAAGACGCTCTTTTGGAAGATAGACATAGGCGTCGCCTCTGGTATGGGCGGGGCCGGTGTGGGTGATGATTATGGTACTGCCGCCCTCATGAAGGCGGAGTTCGTCGGCGAAGGTAATCTCCGGCAGGGTGAGGCGAAAACCAATGAGGCTATCTGGGCCGAAGAACTTTTTAAACCTCTCTCTCTGGGCCTTGTCCTCTGAGACGAGGAGCTTTCGAGTCTCCTTTTGTGAGATAATCGTGCCTTTGAAATACTGGTTGCCAAAGGTATGGTCGCCGTGGTAGTGAGTATTTATAATATATATTACAGGTAGATTAGTCACTTTTTTTATACCGGCTCTAAGGTCAAGGGCCCTCTTGCGCGGTCCCTGCGAGTCTATTACGACGACGCCTTTACCGGTAATTACAAAACCCGAGTTTGTTCTCCCTTCTCCGCTTATGTAGGCGTAGACACCTGTAGAGATTTTTTTTACGGCAGGGGCCCTGGCGGCGCTGACCGCGGGTACAAGGGCGGCGATAAAAAAGAGTAAAATTACCGTACTGGTCCTGTTCATCATAATATATATGTCTCCTTTTTTAAGGCCTGCTCTTTAAGGGCATTTCTACAACTCTTAACAGAAAAACACCATGCTTACAATATCTTTCGGCCCCTTGGGGGTGTTAATTCCCAAATTCCCATCGCCTGCCCTCACACACCGCCCATGGCGTGGTATATTTTTTTGTGCCCCTGATTTACAGCCCCAATGAATTGTGTTATTATTTAAGTAATTCCTTTAATTAATCGAGGCGCCCATGAATGCACAAGAATTCAAAAAAGAATTACAGGTTCATATAGAGGCAAGATACCCTATTGTCTGGATCGTTTCCTTTGAGGAGCGCAGGGTAGAAAAGCTCCTTGAGGAGATATCAGAGTCCATGAAGCTTGTCTACTGGACATGGTCTGTCTCAAAGGGGCTCTACGGCGGGGAGAAGAAAAAACGAGAGAAGATGGGCCGTGAAAAGATACTCGTCAACATCGAGGAGAGGATAGCGAGGAGCGAGGACGTAAACAATATTTTTCTTTTGAAAGACATCTCCGGGTACTTCAACTCCCACGAGTTTCTGCGCCGTTTTCGAGACCTTCCGGGTGCCATTGACGATAACCGCGCCCTTAACACCATATGCATCCTCTCGCCAACCCTCGGTGATATCCCTCCGGAGCTTGAGGAAGACATTATAGTCCTTGAATTGTCACTGCCTGATTACGAGGAGATAGCCGAGCTTGTCTCCGTAACATACGGCCATCTAATACCCGAGTCATGGGCGGCTTCAACGCGCGCCATACTCTACAAATCCCTTCAGGGGCTCTCTCTTGATAATGTGAAGCGCGTGATACGAAAGGCCGTGAGCCTCAATAACGGCGTACTCAACGAGGATTGTATCCAGTATATTCAGAGCGAGAAACAGCAGATAATCAGAAAACAGAAGATACTTGATTATTATCCCTTCAAGGAGACCATTGAGCACATAGGAGGACTTGAGGAGATTAAAAAATGGTTCATAGAGAGAGAGCATGTCTTCAGGCTATCCAACGAGAAGATACAGACCCTGGGCCTTGATATACCCAAGGGACTGCTCCTCATAGGCGTTCCCGGCTCGGGAAAGAGCCTCTGTTGCAAGGCACTTGCCGGCATATGGAGCCTGCCGCTCCTTCGCCTTGACGTGGGAAGGCTTTTTGGTTCCACAGTAGGCGAGTCGGAGAAGAACATAAGGCGGAGCATTCAACTCAGCGAGGCCATAAGCCCCTGCATACTCTGGATAGACGAGATAGACAAGGCCTTTGGCGGTATCGGCGGTTATCAGGGGGACTCGGGCACTCAGATGCGCGTCTTCGGTACCTTTATCACATGGTTGCAGGAAAAGAGCAAACCCGTATTTGTCATATCAACGGCCAATAATCCAAAGAACCTGCCGCCTGAGCTCTGGCGTAAGGGCCGTTATGACGAGGTCTTTTTTGTCGATCTCCCAAGCGTGGACGAGCGTGAGGATATATTCAGGATACACCTTGAGAAGAGGGTAAAGAACCTCAACGCCCTTAACCTCAAGGAGTTCGCCCAGAACAGCCACGGCTTTACCGGCGCCGAGGTGGAGCAGGCCGTAAAGGACGCCGTTGTCACTACCTTCAACGTTCTGCACGAAGAGGTTGACCCCGCGGAGGCGGAAAAAAAGATAGACAATCTCCTATATCTCGACATAAAGCAGTCAACGATACTGAAAACAATACGAAACATCACACCCCTCTCGGTCCTTAAAAGAGAAGAGGTGGAAGAGCTTCGCCGTTGGTCCCACCAGCGGGCAAGGCCGGCCTCAAAGGCCCTCTATCTCCAGAGGGCGGAGATGATGAGCGAAGCAGAGAAGCGAAGCATCGCCGTCCACGAGGCAGGCCATACCATAGCCATGCAGTTCCACTACAAGAGCACGCCCATATTCGTCAGCCTTGATAATTACAGAGGCGCCGGTATCTTCATACCCAAGGACGACGCCATGCGGGCCACTTTTACAAAAAAAGACCTTGAGTGCGAGATAGGCGTAATCCTCGGCGGCATGGTGGCCGAAGAAGAGCTTGGAGGCACAGGCGCACAGACCGTTGGCGCATCGCAGGACCTTATGCATGCCACGGAAATCGCCCGCCGCATGGTCGTGGAGTATGGCTTTGGTGACAAGATGAGCAACAAGAGCCTCGTGGCCCTGCAGGACTATGCCATTACCTCGGGCGTCGAGGTCCTTGATGATATCCAGAAGATACTCGATAACGCCATGGAGAGCACAAGCGATATTATCACGGCCAATAAAGAGGTACTTGAAAAGCTCGTAGACGAGCTCCTTAGTAGCGTTCTGATGAACAGCGAGGCCATGAGCGAATTTTTTAGCCGAAACCCCCTCGCGGCTACATCCATGGGAAAGGGGCAACCGGCATGAGGAGTTTTTTAAAATCACCCTCTTGACCTTGTCTCAGTACTCATTATGCTTGAAGAGCGTTTTTTAATGTTTTTTTTACAGAGGCGTAGCCACTTTGCGGCTACCTTTGTTTCAGAAGCCACGTGGCTTGAGGAGAGTTTTTAAATGTCTTTTTATACGAAGATTCAGACGGAACTCAGGAATAAACAGTATGTTGTGGCGGCCCTTATGGAACTTCGAAAAAGGGGAGAGATAACTGCCTGCAAGATTAACGAAAAAAAAGAGACCATGGAGGTGAATCGCTCCGGAGATATCATAAAGGTCTCTAAAAACAACAAAGGCGCCTTCGAGCTTGGCGGTGATAACCGGGTGGTGCAGGGCTTTTCCAACAAGTTAAAGCAGTTTTACGCCCTGGAATCCATAAAAGACAATCTGCCGCTGGACTTCGAGA
>CAZSAY010000049.1:0-14715 GCA_964605225.1 uncultured Thermodesulfobacteriota bacterium
TAGAAGAGGGCATAAGGTCGCTTATGCCGGGGCTTAAAAAGGCCGAGAGAAAGGCGCGGATTGAAGAGGTCCTTGAGCTCGTGGGGCTCGGCGCGGGGGCCATGAGGCGCTACCCACATGAGTTTTCCGGCGGGCAGAGGCAGAGGATAGGCATAGCCAGGGCCCTTGCCGTAAAGCCGGAGTTTCTCGTATGCGACGAGGCCGTAAGCGCCCTTGACGTCTCGGTGCAGGCCCAGATACTTAACCTTCTAAAGGCCATTCAGACCGAATACGGCATCTCCTATCTATTCATCACCCACGACCTTGGCGTAGTGGAGTACATAGCCGATGAGGTGGCCGTAATGTACGGCGGGGTGATTGTGGAGCACGGCCCCGTGGATGAGATCTTCTGGAGACCCACTCACGAGTATACGAAGAAACTCTTAGGCGCGGTGCCGGTCCTGCCCGTCACCGGGGTGGAGGAGGATTAGATGTGATTGAGGGGGTTGCCTGCGGCGAAGCCCGTCTTGCAGGGCTACTCAAGGCACTTCAGTGGCAGGGTGGGCAGGGCACGCCATTTAGGGGAGAGGGTATATGATTTTTTGGTGGGCGGAGCCCCCCATTTTTTAACATGTTAATTTTTAACTTTATACGGTGGGCGGCGCCCACCCCACAAAGGATACTAACGAACTGCGATGATACAGGTAAATAAACTCTCAAAAGGTTATCATAATACTCCTCTCTTCGAGGATGTCACATTTTCCTTGAGCCGCGGCGAGCGCGTGGGGCTCGTTGGAAGGAACGGTTCCGGCAAATCCACGCTCCTCAAAATTTTCATGGGTCTTGAAGACGGTGATTCCGGCGGCTTCACCACGCCCAAGGGTTATAAGCTCGGGTACCTTGACCAGCATATCAGATTTACAAAAGATACGCTCATCGAAGAGTGCTCTCAGGTCCTAAGTGAAGAAGAACAGTACGATCATTACAAGGCCGAAAAAATCCTCTTTGGTCTCGGTTTTGTGGAGGCGGATCTACAAAAATCGCCAACAATATTTTCCGGGGGTTTTCAGCTTCGAATAAACCTCACCAAGACACTCCTGCAGCGCCCGGATCTCCTCCTTCTTGACGAGCCCACAAACTATCTTGACATCCTGAGCCTTCGCTGGCTGAGGAGATTTTTAAGATCATTTCGCGGAGAGGCCATCCTCATCTCCCATGACCGTGAGTTCATGGACTCCGTCACCACTCATACAATGGGTATCCACAGAAGACGTCTGATGAAGATAAAAGGTTCAACGGAAAAATACTACACGCAGATTTTCATGGACGAGGAGGTCCACGAGAAGACACGCGTGAAACAGGAGAAGAGGATAAAGGAGCTACAGGGTTTTGTGGACAGGTTCGGCGCCAAGGCCACCAAGGCGGCGCAGGCAAAGTCCAAGGCGCGCCAGATTGAGCGCATAAAGGTATTAAATGAAATCGCCCCCGAGTACAAGCTGGGCTTTCGCTTCAACTACCAGCCCAGCCATGCCAAGGTGCTTCTGGAGGTAAGGGGGCTTGCCTTCTCATACAGCGGGGAGAAAAAAGACAACCTCTTTAGCGGGCTCACATTTCATGTTCGGCCAGGGGACAAAGTCGCTGTTATCGGCAAGAACGGAAAAGGCAAGACCACTCTATTAAATATTTTATCAGGGGACATGAGGCCCACGGAAGGCTCCGTGCATTTTTCACCGGCGGCCATCACGGGGTACTATCAGCAGACAAACCGCAAGGAGCTTAATCCCAATAATACCGTAGTCGATGAGATAACGCAGTCCTGTCCTACGCTTGGCATCTCAGAGGTACGCGCCGTATGCGGTGCCATGATGTTTTCCGGAGACGCGGCAGAGAAAAAGATATCCGTTCTCTCAGGCGGCGAGCAGAGCAGGGTTCTACTCGGTAAGATTATAGCCAACCCCGCGAACCTTCTTTTGCTTGACGAGCCTTCCAACCACCTTGACATGGACGCCATTGATGTTATGACAGAAGAGGTCTCAAGGTTTCGAGGCGGGGTGATAATCGTAACCCATGACGAAGGGATATTGAAAAAACTCGCAAATAAACTCATTGTCTTTCATGAAGACAGGGCCGTGCTCTTTGACGGCACTTATGAAAACTTTCTGGAGACTACGGGCTGGGAGGAGGAGGGTCCTAAAAAAAGTCTCAGGGCAAATAAAAAACAAGATAAAAAATATAAAAAAATAAAAACTAAAAAACCGGATTCATCAAAAGAAGATAAGCTACGGTTAAAGACCCTTACAAAAGAATATGAAGAGGTGGAAGAAGTTATAAAAACCCTGGAAAGCGAACTTGAGGCCAGAAATAAAGAGGTGCAGGAGCTCGTGAGCCGAGGCGGCGATGCGGCAAGGGGCGAGAAAATTAAGGGGCTTTACAGGGCCATCGGTGAGACGCAGTCAAAGATTGAGGGCAGATACAAAAAAATGGAAAGACTCCTCGCCGGCATGGATGAGCTGAAGATAGAGGGCTGATTTTTTTACAGGGGCGAGTTCTATAAAAGAGGAATTGTTTTTTAATTAAGAAAGGGCAACAGAGATAACCCTGCCGCCCCTTCTTCGGTACACTTTGAAATCTGCTTTTCGCTATCTTAAGATTACATTCACCTTAACTTCCAGCCCCTACGGCTAAATTAACGGAGGATCAACTCGGCATAGATGATGATGCTTATTACGAGGGCGTTAAGGGCCAGCCCAAATTGAATAACAAGCCTCTCACTGCTGCATCGCCTCTTCACCTTTGGTAAATAGGGAGCCCTTTTAAAAGGCTCGCTTGTGCCACCGAAAATAATTCTATCCATAATTCAATATCTCCTTTTACAGGTTAGCTACAGAGTTTGTCTGACAGATACGTTATGATACTTTTCCACGGACCTTTTTTGTCCACCCCTCAAGATGAACGCAAGCAATATAGGACAGCGAAAAGAATCATCTCCCTCACAGTACCGCTCTTTTGTCTCGTCGTCGGGCGACATTCCACTCAGTGATTTTCCGCATACAAGACCTTTCTCGGAACTACTAAGAAATGGGCATCTCATTGTTTACCTCCTTTGTTGAACACATGCTACCGCCTCTTTATTACAGGATTATGGCGGCAATGTGACATTTAGGTGTAAAAAATAAGAGGTTTTATTTTAGAGGAAATGTTTTTGTGGCAAGATAAGTAGAGGCAACTAAATTTCTGGAGGGGGGGGTGTAAGCCGGGATCAGGATTTATGGTTGAGTCTTCTCCCTCTTGGCAAGGCCTTTCAGGGGTATCTCTTTTCGAAATAACTCATAGGGAGAGTTCGAGCTCCTCTTATGGGCCTGCTGAAGTTGAGCTTTTTTCTTCGCGTCCATATCTTGCCCGAGGTAAGACTCGTAGAACCTCGTGTAAAATTCATCGGGGTAGACCGTTGCCGTAAAGACAACGCGCGTTGCACCCGCTGTATCTTTTAACGGGTAGTCCATAAATAAAGTATCAAGGGGAGGTATCCTTGTATCAAAAAATTCTTCCGAGAGGTCAAGGGCGATCTTTCGACCTATGTAGGCTTCTAAGGTTGTTCCCTTAAGCATCCGTCCTTTCGCATCGCTGAGGTAGCCTCTTACGACGATGAGCGGCGTGGCATAGGTAGGGTAGTAATGTCCGGCGCCGGTGTTTGTGATGGAAAGCCTCGCTACAGAGGCGCTGCCCTTAATAATTTTTAGCTCCGCCTTAATACCGCTTCTCGCCATCTCCCGGTCGTGGATACCCCTGAAGAGGTGGCGCCTGTCGGGCATGTGGCAGGTCTGGCACGAGATGCCGGCCCTTCCAAAAGCGCTATCCTTCCACTCTCCGTATGTATTTACAAGGGGCTTACCATTCAGGCGAAAACCATCTTTTAACTGATGACAGGCCGCGCAGAACTCGGCTTTTTCAAAAAAGTCTTTTTGCCCTACGCCGTGGTTTGCCCGTACGCCTTTTTTAAGGCCTTCAAGCCGGGGGGATGTGGGACCGATTATGCCGCCGCCTCGCGCGTGGCAGACGCCGCAGCTTACGCCCCTTGATTTTAAGGTTGCATCAAAGTCTTTGTTCCTGGCAAAGGGCCCCTTGCTGGAGGTCTTTTTTTTATTGATAATTTCACTCTGCAAAGAGAGCGGTGCGTGACAGAAGTAGCAGGCAGTGGCCGTATCGGGGTCAGCAAAAGGGTTGAGCTGAAAGAGTAGCCCCGGCCCAATGCTTTTGCTGTGAAGAGATGCGCTCCAGTCGCGGAGCTGGCCAACGTGGCAGGCGCCGCAGGTTTCGGGACGAAGGTCTTTTGCCGTAAAGGATGGGTGAACCGCTATGGGCCTTTTCCAGTGCTCCGTAACCGCCGCCTCTTCCCCCGAAGAAATGGAGGAAAAGGCGATAATTACGAAAAGGGCGAGACTTGTATATCGGAGGAGTTGGATGAAAAGGGTCCTCCTACTTTCTGGAGCAGGGATTGCTCATGCTACATGGATTCGCCTTCATACTGCATGGATTACGCTTCATGGAGCATGGGTTTTTCATGGAGCAGGGATTGGCCGAGCACGGGTTCATCGCGGTCTTGCCGCCTCTTGTATTGGCACGAATATAAGCCGCAAGGGCCGTCATCTTCTGAGAGTTCCACGCAAGGGCCTTGCCCTTCATGGGGTTAAGCACGCAGTAGTTGATCATCTGGTCCATGGTGACAATGTCGTTGGGCATCTTCACATACTTGGGGAAGGGTTTTTTCTTCAGCCCAGCGCCCTTTGGATGGCATGTGTTGCAGGAAAGGCCCGATGATCCCAGAGAGGTATCCGTCCAGAGTTTTTTGGCCATCTTCTTGAGGGTCTTTCTGCTCCTGATATGCCTGGCCCTGAGGGGAATGACACCGGAAGATGCGCAGGGATTTTTCATGCTACATGGGTTCGCCTTCATGCTACATGGGTTTGCCCTCATACTGCAGGGATTAGCCTTCATGCTACAGGGGTTTTTAGCCTTCGCCATCATCACCTCGGCCGCCTGCACTGAAGAAAAGGAGAGCACGGCAAAGGCTGAGAAGGCGATGAGAGCGATTGAAAATTTAACTCTATTACACATATTAATCTCTCCTCCTATCCTTTATTGTTGAGAAGGACGCTATTGCCGCATTATCACTGGTTGTCTCTATAGGCGCATGGGTTTTTCCAGGCGCAGGGATTCTTCTTGGAACAGGGGTTCATGGAGCAAGGATTTTTCATGGAACATGGGTTTTTCATGGAGCAGGGATTTTTCATTGAGCAGGGATTTTTCATTGAGCAAGGGTTTTTCATTGAGCAAGGGTTTTTCATGGAGCAGGGATTTTTCATGGAGCAAGGATTTTTCATGGAGCAAGGATTCATGGCGCATGGGTTCTTCATGGAGCAGGGATTCATCTTTTTGGAACAGGGATTCATGGCGCATGGGTTCTTCTTCATCGAGCATGGGTTCTCTGTTTTAGCAGGATGCTTTCCCATGGCCAGCATGACGTTCTGCGCCGACGCGGGCTGAGCAGAGATGCCGGTGAAGACAAAAAACATCAATAACCCCATTAAAACCAAGAGCTTTTTGCGTATCATATTCGTTTCTCCTTTTTTATATTGTTTATGTGTTGTGAACCGATTGTTATGCCTAAAAATGTCTCTTGAGCGAAGACCATCCCCCTGGCACAATATCGAATATCGCTATGATGGACTCCCCCAATCTTATCAGGTTTATTAAATTGACAACCCGAAGACTTTTTGGATAAGGATTAGTCTAATCTACTCGGTAGTTAAAATATGTAAGGAATATTACAGTCGTAAGATTTTTATAGCTATTGATTTTATTTAGATTTAACTATAGCGGATATTATCAATTTGCGCAAGAAGGTAAGCATTTTTTAATCTAGGAGGGCCTCCGGGTATTGGAAGGGCTTTTCTTAAAGGGCGGGAAAGACCCCGGAGCCCATATACCGGCAAGATAGGGGCAAATGGCGGCCTGCCCGGACCGGGTAATATGGCCGGGCTTTAAGGGGCGGCAGGCCGTTACCATGCTCCTCGTCAGACAGACTCATAGGGATACCTGCCCTTCCACTTACTGCACCGGGGCTGTGCCTGACATTCCCTGCAAAAGGGTACGGGTATGGGCAGACCGTCTTTCATTACCCCGGAGACCATATCCAGGGTATAGCCCTTGGCGTCAAAGACGAGTTCTCCGCCAAGGTCAGTGCAACTGGTCATCTTATCTACCCTTTCTTTGGGAATCTCGGGATGGACGTGTTTATGCCAGAATTTTTTTATCGACGGTATGCGCGGGTCATCACCAAAACCGATAAAATCGTCACACCTTCCGCTATCGATCCAGTAGGGCTCTTTCTCATTATGTATGGCGCCGGCAGGGCATGCCAGACGGCAATCGACGCACCCCTCGCATCTTTCCCAATACCCTGAGTCAATTCGAGGCGGGGCCGGGCAACCGGTTATCTTCATATCAAAACCCACGACACAGACCTTCATATCAAAACCGAATTTATACCCGTATATAAGGGAGTTTTTGGCCCTTACGCCGAGTCCCGAGAGGATGGCGGCCATCTTGAAGTTGGTATAGATGGGGAACCAGTCCTTAAGGCCGCTTTTGGTGAGTATATCATCGGCCTCTTTATAAAGAGAGTAATCCCAGGAATCAGGAGAATGCCTGGCAAGGACTATGGAGTTGACGATAGAGAGAAAATGGATGTTATTCGTATAATCAGAGCCATACTCCTGGGCCTTGCCTTTTATGGGAGAATAGGCGCACTTTTTAAGTTGCTCCTCTGTGAGCATGCCTACGTCCCAGAGATGGTCGGGGAACAGGTTTTGTATATCCGAAAATTTAATGCTACCTTCCATGGGTTGTTTTTCCTTTATGAAAACGATTTTCTATGGACAAGGGGGCCCTTCACGCGCTCTATTGTATATATTTTTATCTTACTCTAAATCAATATTGAAGGTCAAATAGGAAGAGGCATGTTCGGCCATGGTTCAGCCTTCCATGCACGCGGGGTAGTCACCGCCTTAGCCATCTATATTTTCAGGCCCCTCTTAAGAGATAATCAACGGGGTTGGCCTGAAAGGTAAAAAAGTGTGTATACTATTATTATAGCGCCTTTGGAGAGGCCATGGGAGAAGGTGCGTGAGGGTTTGGGAAGAAAAACCCGCCATAAGAATATCCATTAGATTAAGAGGTTCCCATAGATATGCGTAACAATAAAGCTTCCGACCATCACCTTGTAAGGGTAAGGCAGACGCAATCGCTCCCCTTGGGGCTAATCTGCCTCCTTACGCTTTTTATCGCCGCGGCCATCACCGTGCCGCCGGCGGCCTTTGGAGAGGCTAAAGAAGTCCACACCAACCGCCTCATTAAGAGCCGCGACCCCTATCTCCTTTTACACGCGCACAATCCCGTGGATTGGTACCCTTGGGGCCCCGAAGCCCTGGAGAGGGCCCGGCGTGAAGATAAGCCTATATTCGTCTCCATCGGGTACTCTACGTGCTACTGGTGTCATGTGGCCGAGCGGGAGCTATACTCAGACCCGGAGATAGCCAGACTGATGAATAAGTGGTTCGTCAATATAAAGGTAGACCGTGAGGAGCGCCCTGATCTCGACCGTATATACATGCTGACCACGCAGATCCTGAAGGGGCACGGCGGCTGGCCCAATAACCTCTTTCTTACCCCGGGGCTGAAGCCATTCTTTGCGGGAAGCTATTTCCCTCCCAGGGCCGTTGAGGGGCGTCCCGGTTTTCCAGATATCTTAAAGGGGTTACATGAGGCATGGACGGGTGACCGGGGCCGCGTCGATAAAGTGGCGGGAGAGGTTTACCGTGCGCTGCGGGAGGCCGAAGACAAGAGCGTCACTGCCTCTAAGGACGCACCCTCTATCGGGCGGTGGCTTGAGAAGGCCCTAAGCGAGGCCTCTGCCGATTTTGATAAAGCGGAAGGCGGATTCGTAGGAGGAGGGGGCACCAAGTTTCCAAGGTCGCCGAGGCTCAACCTGCTCCTTCGAGCATACAGGGAAGGCCATCACGAAGAGGCCCTGAAGATGGTAAGCGATACGCTTACGGCCATGGCCACGGGGGGTATAATGGATCAGCTCGGCGGTGGCTTTCACCGTTACAGCACGGAGCCCGGCTGGTCGATACCGCATTTTGAGAAGATGCTATATGATAACGCCCAGTTGCTGGCCTTATACGCCGGGGCCTATGCTATTACAAAAAGGCCCCTATTTCGGCAGGTGGCCCTTCGGACTGCAGAGTATTTAAAGGTCGGGATGCAGGCCCCGAAGGGGGGATTTTTCAGCGCAGAGGACGCCGAGTCCGGGGGGATAGAAGGCGCCAGTTACGTCTGGACCAGAAATGAAATTGAATCAGTCCTCGGCGCCGGGCCGGGCCGCCGTTTTTTTGCCCTCTATGACCTTGTGCCCATGCCGGAGGCCCTGGCAGGTCACAGGCAGACCCCTGGGGGTGTTCTGCGGTTAAGGCGTGAAAAATCCCTGAGACTTGCCCGTGGCAACGGGCTTGCCGCGGCCATTTCGGCCCTGACCCCTATGCGTGAAAAACTACTTGCCATACGGGGGCTACGGACTCAACCCGCCCGTGATGAGAAGATAGTCATAGCAGATAATGCCCTTGCTATAACGGGATTTTCCGAGGCCTTCAAGGCGCTTCGCGAGGACTGGCTGAGGGCGGTGGCGATTAATACGGGTAACTGGGTCTGGGTAAATGCCTATGACGAGAAGACCTTCGAGGTTCGACATCAGTTTTTCATGGGGCATCCCGGGGGGCCGGGTTTTCTTGATGATTACGCCCTTCTCGGCGAGGCCTTTATGAGCCTCTATCACAGCACCGGCGATAGGTTGTGGCTGGGGCGGGCAAAAAAAATAGCCGACTCCATGCTGAAGCGCTTCACTCTGCCTGATGGGTCCCTGGCCGCGAGCTGGGATAGAAGCGGCCTTCTTGCCGTCTCTCTTGAGAGCGGCGACTCGGCCAGACCTTCGGGCAAATCCGCGGCCATAGGGCTTTTACTGGATCTTGCCGCAGGCGCCCCTGAAGGGCCTTATGCCGCTGCCGCGCTCACCATTCTGGCGCCTTTACAAGAGAGGATAAACGCCCGTCCCTACAACTGGGACTCCTTATTGAGCTCCCTTGAAAGACCTGCCATACGTGCGGCCCTTGATTCTGCCGTAAAGGCCCAAAGTCGGGTAAGGGTTAAAGATATGGCTGATTCGGCCGCTCACGTGCACGCCAGTGTAAGCCAATTTCCTTCCCACAAAAGCTCAAACCTCATTTTGACGGTTAGCGTTGACGCCGGTTATCACATCAACGCAAACCCGCCATCAGCACCTTATCTTGTTGCCACAGAGCTCCTTATCGAAGGTTACCCCGGGGTAAAGGTTGATTATCCGCCGTCAAAGACCTTTAAGGCACGGTTCGCGCCTAAAGGCATCGCTGTCTACGACGGCAGTATAACGCTGAAAGCGCGGTTGCCGCAAAAAACCTCTAACTCTATCCCCGCCATTAACCTTCGCGTTCAGGCATGTAGCGAGAGCCTCTGCCTTGCCCCGGCTCTTATAAAAGTGCCCCTGAAAAACGCTACCCCTCCAATAAAAAAGGGCCACGGCAAAGGCCGTAACCCCTTTATTTTAGTGGTCCTGGGGAGAGAAACGAAGTGCCGGCAGGAAGTCCCTGTTGTCGGCCCTTCAGTGTACAAAAAGTAGAGAGTGCATGTGAAGGGGATTATTTTTTTGGATATTTATAGAAACCCTCGCCGGACTTTACACCGAGCTTACCCCTTCTGACAAGGTTCCTTAGAATCGCGGGCGGCCTGTATCTTTCATCGCCGAGACCGTTATAGAGGTTGTCCATTATCTTCTCGCAGATGTCGAGGCCGATAAAGTCGGCAAGCTCTATGGGGCCCATGGGGTGGTTCATGCCACAGCGCATTATCCTGTCTATGGCCGTCTTGCAGGCCGTCTTTTTTTCCAAGAGCCCCATTGCCTCTCCGATAATGGCAAAGAGCAGTCTGTTCGTCACAAACCCCGGCGAGTCGTTTACTACCACGGGGGTCTTTTCAAGCCTTTTCGCAAGGTCCTTTATGAGGGTTATCGTCTCCGGGGAGGTCTTTTCGCCCCTTATCACCTCGACGAGTTCCATGGCCTTCGGGGGGTTCATAAAGTGCATGCCCCCAAAACGGGCGGGGTTGGATACAACACCGGCAAGTTCGTTCACCGATAGCGAGGAGGTATTGGTGGCGATAATGGTATCTTTTTTCAAGAGACCGTCAAGGGCCGAGAGGACGGTCTTTTTAAGAGACATATCCTCGGTGGCCGCCTCGATGACAATATCACAGCCCTTCAAGTCCGCTACCCTTGTCGTCGTATTGATAGCGCTAAAGACCATCTCCCATAACTCCGGCGCGGTATGGGCCTTTATTTCGTAGAGGGCCTTTCTGAGGATGGTCTTTTTTTTGTCCATGAGGACGACGCTGAACCCGTGGAGGCAGAAGACCTGCGCTATGCCCCTGCCCATGGTACCGGCGCCCACGACACCTACCCGTGTTATCCGCCCTCCTGCCATTACCACGTACTCCTAACGGCCATGCTTACGGAACCGCCTCCGCCGAGGCAGATTGTGGCAAGGCCGAGGCGCTTTTTTCTCTTCTTAAGGGCGTGAACAAGCGTCACGAGGATACGCGCGCCGCTTGCGCCTATGGGGTGGCCGAGGGCGAGGGCCCCGCCGTTTACGTTCACCTTTTGAGGGTCGAGTTTCAGCTCCTTTATAACGGCGATGGTCTGGGCGGCGAAGGCCTCGTTCTCCTCTATGAGGTCAAAGTCATTAATCTTTAAATCTGTCTTCTTTAAGAGGGCCCTTACAGACCTGACCGGGGCGAGGGTGTACCACTTAGGGTCTCTGTGGCCTGAGGCGTGGCCTACAATTACGGCGAGCGGTTTTATCTTAAGCTCCTTTGCCTTTTTTGCGCTCATAAGGAGAAGGCAGGCCGCGCCGTCATTAAGCCCCGGGGCGTTGCCGGCCGTTATGGTGCCGCCTTCCTTAAAGACGGTTTTAAGGCGCGCGAGCACCTTGAGGTTTGTTTCCTTTCTTATGGTTTCGTCTTCTTTTATAACCCTGCCGGCAAGGCTTACCGGTACTATCTCGTCCTTAAAGTCCCCTCTCTTCGCGGCACGTTGGGCCTTTCTGTGGCTATCAAGGGCAAATCTGTCCTGTTCATCCCGCGTTATCTTGTATTTCTTTACGGCAAGCTCGCAGAGGCTCCCCATGTGGGAGTCGTAATAACAGTCCCAGAGGGCGTCGTGGACAAGGGAATCCACCAGTTTGATATCGCCGAGCCTCTTACCCCGGCGCATCTCCTTTAGAAGATAGGGGGCGTTGCTCATGCTCTCCGCCCCGCCCGCTATAACCACCTCGGCCTCGCCGAGCCTTATGGCCCCCGCGCCGAGGGCCACGGCACGGAGCCCCGATGCGCAGACCATGTTCACCGTAAGGGCCGACGCGCCGTAGGGAATGCCCGCGGAGATGGCGGCCTGACGGGCCGGGTTCTGCCCCATCCCTGCGGAGAGGACGTTGCCCATTATCACCTCGTCCACCTCGGAGGGTTTTAATTCCGCGCTTTTAAGGGCCTCTATTATAACTCTTGAAAAGAGTTCCGGGGCCGGGAGGGCCGAGAGCGAGCCCATGAGCCTTCCCGTTGGGGTTCTCACTGCCGAGGCTATTACCACGTCTCCCATAATCACCCCTTTTTAAGGAATTTTTTCATTAGTTTTTTTTGTTCATCATAAGAGAACATCTTGCCAAAGGCGGATATTTCCTCGCCGGGCGTGCCGGAATTTATCAGGGACTTTGCCGCGGCCGTACACTGGGCCGGTTTGGAGGCGATCTCTCGGGCAAGTTTCATTACCTCTTCATGGAGTCTTTCAGGCGGGACAACTTTATTGACAAGACCTATTTTCATGGCCTCTGTAGCCGTTATCTTTTTACCGGTAAAGATAAGTTCCTTGGCGCGAAGCGCGCCAATTCTTTTGGCAAGCCTCCGGGTGCCTCCCGCGCCGGGTATGAGACCGAGGTTTATCTCGGGCTGGCCGAATATGGCGTTGTCTGCGGCCACAACGATATCCGCCGCAAGGGTAAGCTCGCATCCTCCGCCGAGGGCAAAGCCGTTTACGCCTGCTATAACCACTGCGGGCAGGTCCTCGACGAGGGCAAATGCCCGGTGAAATAACTTTGAAAATTCCATAGCCTCTTCGGGGCCAAAGGCGCTCATCTCCTCTATGTCCGCCCCCGCCATGAAGGTGGCGCCGCGGCCGGTTATGACGAGTACCCTCAGCCCTTTATCCTTATGCAGGGTCTCCAGGGCCCTAATGAAGTCCTTTAAGACCGTGGTGGAAAATACGTTTGCCTTGGGGCTCGTAAAGGTAAGGACGCTTATTGTGTCTCTTTCAAGAGAGAAGCCGCTGTAGTCCATAGGAGTTTTTTTAAAAAGGTTAAGGAGAGTATGATTGATTCAAGTTTACTTCACGTCGCGCCTCCTGTCAATTGGGCGGCGCGGGAAGAGACGTGAAAGGGTTTGCATTTTCAGCCAAATTGTATAGGCTTAATAGTAGAGGGAGGCGTGATGGTTCCTTTGGAAAAAAGTTCATAATAAGGAAAGTTTTACGGTTAAGGAGAGGAGGGACTATGGATTTTGAATTCACAGAAGAGCAGAAGATTATAAGGGAAAAGGCCAGAAGGTTCACCGACGAGGTGATTACGCCGTCGGCGAGAGAGGCAGATATAACGGGGCTCTTTCCCATGGAGGTGGTAAAGAAAATGGCCGCCGAGGGCCTTTTGGGGGCGATGATACCCGAGGAGTACGGCGGGGCGGGCCTTGATTATATAGGCGACGCCATAATATTAGAAGAGATCTCAAGGGGGAGTTTTTCCTTGAGGACTATCGTCTCGGTGCAGGTCTCTCTCGTTGAATATATTATTTACAAATGGGGCACAGAGGCGCAGAAAGAAAAATACCTTAAGGGGCTTTGCAGGGCCGATCTTCTCGGGGCCTTCGCCCTTACAGAGTCCGGTTCAGGGAGCGACGCCGCGAGCCTCAAGACAACTGCCCGTAAAGACAAGGGCAACTGGGTCCTTAACGGCTCAAAGACCTGGATATCAACGGGCGGCGAGGCCGATGTAATAATCGTCTTCGCGCGGACAGACCCCGCAAAGGGGCACAAGGGGATAAGCGCCTTTATCGTTGAGAAGGGGGCGCCGGGCTTTACCACAAAGGAGATAACGGGAAAGCTCGGCATAAAGTCCGCCGTCACCTCATGGCTTTTTTTCAAGAACTGCATCTTGCCCGGCGACGCCCTTATAGGGTCAGAGGGCGAGGGCTTCCGCGTAGCCATGACAGCCCTTGATAACGGCAGGTACGGCGTGGCCGCGGGGTGCGTGGGGCTTATGAATGGCTGTATAGAGGCCTCAGTGGATTACGCGAAAAAAAGAAAGCAGTTCGGTAGATTCATAGCCTCCTTTCAGCTCATACAGGATATGATAGCGAAGATGGTCGTTGACAGGGACGCGGCAAGGTATCTGGTCTACAGGGCAGGTCTTCTGAAGAATATGGGTGTAAAGGCGACGCTTGAGACTTCCATAGCAAAGTACTTTGCAAGCGAGGCGGCCTTCAGGGCCGCTACCGACGCGGTCCAGATACACGGGTCTCGCGGTTACTCAAACGAATACCCGGTGGAGAGGTATCTGCGGGACGCGAAGGTTGCAACCATATACGAGGGCACGTCCCAGATACAAAAGTTGATAATAGGCGCGGAGATCCTCGGCGTAAAGGCGTTTTTGTAAGCCTTGCGCTACCGGGGCGAGAAGGGGGCACAACCAGCGCGGCGGGTTGGCAAATTCGCCCTGCCCAGGGACGCCGACGGTCCCTTGCAGACAATCATCACATAGAGCCTCGATCTCCTTTAAGTTTCCCTAAACCCCAGGCCCCGGCTTTGCCCATGGGTACCATGCCTCTGAAATGCAGTCAATATGCAGTGCCAACTCAACAATAAAAGGGGTCACGTTTTCAACGTAACCCCTTGATTTTCAAAGCGTCCGGGGCAGAATCGAAGCGGGACACGAGGATTTTCAGTTTAATCAGGCCCGTCCTTGTAACCACATGACTTTGGGCCGGTTTTCCCTTTTCTTTATAAAATAAGAGCGTTATAAGCCTTCCACTGCGTCCGGCAAATCCATGGTTTTGGATTATTTCTATCACAATTTTATCACATTTGGGCGACACGGGGGTGGTATGGTCAACGTGTAGTTTTGCCTGTAGTTTAGGAGTAATTCGCTTGATATCGGTGCTTGCTTCTAAAAGCGAACTCGTAATTTTTAAAACTATCATGCTTTTTCTTTAAACTTGTTTCAGGAAAACTCTAATTTATGTTGGTACTAAAAAAGGGAGGTTTACATAAATACCCGCAATATCCCACCAGACGCAAAAAAAGGGCTATCCTTACGGATAGCCCTTCAGAAAATGGTGCCGAAGGGGGGACTCGAACCCCCATGGGTCTCCCCACCACCCCCTCAAGATGGCGTGTCTACCAATTCCACCACTTCGGCGCGAGGCCCTTTCGGGCCCTTTATCGCTTCTTAAAAAACCTTGCCTGCCACCCGCAGATTCCTGCGCAACAGGTCC
>CAZSAY010000050.1:0-14143 GCA_964605225.1 uncultured Thermodesulfobacteriota bacterium
TGGCTTCGCGCGAGTCCTCCTTTACAGTATCCGCGACGGCTATGATACCGGCAAGAGCCCCGTCCACCGCCACGTACATGGGAGTCTTACCCTCGTCGGCAAGCCTCTCGGCATCCCGCTCAATACCCTCAGTACTTATATTTTTTGTACGCATTAGTTTGAGGTTACCAAGAAGGATCTTTCTATCCCCCACTTCTGCCTCCACGCCGTGGCCGGGTATGGCATTGAAGCTGGCGGCCTCCATTAACTCAAGGCCCCTCTCTGCGGCCCCCTCCACAATGGCCTCGCCAAGGGGGTGCTCGGAACCCCTCTCAACAGAGGCGGCGTAAAGCAGAAGGTCCTCCTCGGAGACACCTCCGGCCGCTACGACGTCTGTAAGAGAGGGCCTGCCCTTTGTAATGGTTCCTGTCTTGTCAAGGACTATGGCGTTCAGTTTGTGCGCCGTCTCAAGGGCGTCGCCGCTCTTGATAAGTATGCCGTTCTCGGCGCCTTTGCCGACGCCAACCATAAGGCTCGTGGGCGTGGCGAGCCCCAGGGCGCAGGGGCAGGCGATTATGAGAACGCTAACGAAGACCACTACGGCGTAAATAAGCTGCGGCTCAGGCCCGAAGGTAAACCAGGCCATGAAGGCCAATATGCCCGTTATAATAACGGCCGGGACAAAGTACGCTGCCACCTGATCCACTACCCTCTGTATGGGCGCCTTGGAGCCCTGCGCCTCCTGAACCATGAGTATAATCTGAGACAGGAGCGTGTCCTTGCCCACCTTTCCAGCCCTGAACCTGAAGGAACCGGTCTTGTTGATGGTGGCCCCTATTACCTCGTCTCCCGCCGACTTCTCTATGGGTATGGACTCGCCCGTTACCATGGACTCGTCAACGGCCGATGAGCCGTCTATAATCTCTCCGTCAACAGGCACCTTCTCTCCGGGGCGGACGATTATGGTGTCACCGACGAGGACCTCCTCAACGGGTATGTCCTTTTCAACTCCCTCCCTTATGACGCGGGCCGTCCGGGCCTGAAGGCTCATGAGTTTCTTTATCGCCTCGTTGGTCCTGCTCCGGGCCCTTAGTTCAAGGGCCATGCCAAGGACCACAAGACCAGTGACCACGGCCGTAACATCATAGAAGACATCGGCGAGCTCGGCCCTCGGAAATATCCACGGAAATAATACGGCCATGGTAGAGTATATCCAGGCAGAAGACGTGCCTATGGCGATAAGCGTGTGCATATCTGCCGAGCGGTGTTTGAAGGAGTTCCATGCCCCTATGAAAAACTGATTTCCGGCCCAGAAGAGCACGGGAAGGGTGGCAAGTCCCATAAGACCCCATACCACGCGAAGGGCCGTACTACCTTTTATAAGGACGCCTCCGAGCCCGAGATAATCGGGATAGGAAAGGATCATTACCGGCAGACCAACGGCCATACTGAACCAGAACTTTTTCATGAGGGTCTTATATTCTCTCTGACGCGCGGCCTGCTCTTTATCTTCAGTATCTTCAGCCGGGGCCTTTCCGGTCCTGTACCCAGCGTCTTCCACCGCCCGCTCAAGGTTATCCACCTCTGTAAGACCTGGCAGATACTCCACAGACGCGCTCTCCGACGCAGGATTTACAGAAGCGGATACAACGCCAGGGGTGGCCTTAAGCGCCTCTTCTATACCGCAGACGCAGGAAGCGCAGCGCATGCCCTTTATGCCTATGGTGGCAGAGGCGGCACCGGAGACAAACCCCTCAACCCTGATGGCCTTTATAAGGTCTCCAGGTCCCGCCACCGCGGAGTCATAATCAACAAAGGCCTTTTCACCGCTGAGATTAACAACGGCCCTTTTCACTCCCTTTATAGCCGTCAGCGCCTTTTCCAGCCTCTTTGCGCAACGCCAACAGGTCATCCCCGTGATAGGTAAAATTACCGACTCCACGGCATCTACCTTATCTACTTTTTCGAGATCATTTTTCATAGACCTTTCCTCTCAATATAGCCATGGTTTAAGTATATCCCTGATGGAGGGGGGGTCAAGGGCCATCTCAATAACAGCGCCTGATGCATGAGATCAATAAATCCCTACTTCTTGCTGTATGGTCCTTACATACTTTATTATCTTTCCCATCTCAGCCATGTCTATACCTTCAATGGCGGGCATATCGCCGAACTGCCAGTGATGAGCCCTCACACCGTTCATTACGGCCCTATGAAAAGACATATCGCTGTGATGAGAAGGCTTGTATATCTTATTAAGAAATGGCGGCCCCTTATCCGTACCCACGCCGCCAATGCCATGGCATTTTGCGCAGTTTTTGTTGTACAGGGCCTTGCCTTGTGTAAACAAATCCCCCTCTCCGGCGGCAAAGGCTCTGCCGCTTACTGAGAATATAACTACAGAAAGAAGAACCAAAATCCATACCTTCATAATCAAATCTCCTATTTATTTTACCCGGGGTTATTCCCGCTTACATTGACTAAAGAGTCCTTTGTCATCGCCACAAGATATAATCAAGTGGTGGAGGGTGGTATGAGCCTCCACCTTAAGAGGCCCTAACTTGGCCGACATCGGCCCTCGTTGCTACCAAAGGAAAAAACTGATCTTCCAGTCTATTTACTGCCCGCCAAACACCTTGGCCCAATCTCCCCTGCGGGGAAAAAACATGGGCACCCTTCTCATATAAGCCGAATACTCTTCGCCAAACTCCTTTATCAAGACCTTCTCTTCTTTTCTCGAAAGCCGATAGTAGACCCAGACAATTACCGGAAAGAGTACGAGGGTGAGGATGGTGGGCCAATGGATTAGCTGGCCGAATATGGCAAGATAGATACCCGTGTACTGAGGATGCCTCATGTATGTGTATATCCCCTCCGTTACGAGACGCTCTTCTTTCCTCGCGCGGTAAATCCTTTTCCACCCCTGAACGATAAGGGAGAGACCGGCGAAGACAAAGGCATATCCCACAAGCATTTCCACAATAGCCATGCCCTCCCCCCAGCCAAAGAGGTAGGACCAGAGGTGCCCGCTCATGTGCAGCCAGGGTATATCTATCCCCAAAAAAGAAGTAAGTATGTAGAGGGTCAGGGGAAACCCGTACATCTCGGCATAGAGTGCGATGATAAAGGCCTGTATGAGCCCTGCGTTCCTCCACTCCTTGGAGCCCCTTGGAACAAGGTATTTATATATGACCCATGAGGCTATGACGACCATGATAATCGTTACACCCCAGGTGCCTCCGGCTGGCGGTTGTACTCTTTCCATATAAGGCTCTCCTTAAATACCCCTGAACTGTCCTTCTGTGTGAATCCTCTGAAATATCTCCACCAGAGAAGGATCGAAGTGGGTCCCGTTCTCAGCGGCCATTTTTTCAAGGGCCTCTTCGCTTACCATGGCTTTTCTGTATGGCCGGTCAGTTGTAAGGGCGTCATAGGCATCGGCTACGGCTATTATCCTGGCTTGCTCTGGAATATCTTCACCCTTAAGCCCCAGGGGATAACCGCTTCCGTCAAACCACTCATGATGGTACAAGACACCTGGGATCACATCACGCATCTCTTTAACAAAACCAAGTATCCTCGCGCCAATATCAGGGTGTAGTCTCATCTTAAGGGCCTCGTCCTCTGTAAGAAGACCGCCTTTTTTCAGTATGGCGTCCTCTATGCCTATCTTGCCGATATCATGGAGTATGGAAGAGAGCCTGAGCACCTCTTTTTCTTCATTGGAGAGGCCACACTCTGCGGCGATAAGAAGGGCATATTGGGAAACACGCCTGATGTGCCCTCCTGTATATGGGTCACGGCTGTTAACTGCCTCGGCCAATGCCTCGGCCGTATGGAGGAAGGCATCTTTCGCCTTTCTGTACAGGTTGGCGTTCTCCATTGCCACGGCCGACTGGCTCCCGAGCGCACAGAACATCTCAAGCTCCACATCGGAAAATGCGCCCTTAAACCCCATGACTCCGATAAGACCATAGGCCTCACCTCGTACCTCAAGAGGCGTAAATACCATCTCCTCAACAAAGGGCATGGCATTTTTAAGTACACGATAATCATCGTGAGAAAGCAGTTCCTTAAGGGTGATTACCATGCCCTTACGCACTATACAGTGGTCAAAGGACTTTACGTTTCGAAGACACGTTGCAGACAACTCACCTTCCTCAAAACCATAGGCGCTTTGGACATCAAGGGTTGCTTGAGATTTATCATAAAGCAGTACAAGCACTCGATCTGACCTCATGATTTCCGATGCCTTATTCATCACCATAGCAACCACTTCCTCAATATCCAGTGTGGAATTTATCGCCTTGGAGAGGTCATGAAGAACCCTCAACGAGTCAATCAGTTCTTTGTTCATGGGGAATCCTCTTGTAACAAAAGTGGAGAAAAGAAATACAAACTCTATCCATGATGAGATAGTCAAATTATATACTGCCGCTTATTCCGCCTTCTTCGATAACCTTAAATTAAAAAAATTGTACAGCGGAACAAACACCAGGCCGAAGTAGATGCCATAGAAAAAGGTCTCTATTAACCCGATAAAGAAACTCCACCACGAGAGCCACTTAAAGCCCGGCAAGAGTTTTATCCACATCCCGTACATTGCGTATTGAGGAAAAAGCAGATCATACCCCACGCAGATTACATAGGTAAGGCTGAGAAACGTCCCCGCGGCCATACCAACAACCTTCCAGTTCAATAGTTTCATGACAAAACCTCACGCATAGTACAGGGACCAGGGTTAAGGGTCTCAGTGACAGCTCTTCTTTTTCTCCGAGCCATTCCCATCATTGTTATGTACATGCTCCGTCGATTCACCTGCGCCGCTGGACTCATCTTTTTCACCGTGATTGGTCCCTCCTCCCCCACCGTGCCCACCGCCGCAACAGCCGCCCTTACTCATCATCCAGAAAAAGAGCGCCCCTATTAAAACGAGCCATATAATCCCTCCGTAACTACCCATCTTTCACCCTCCTCTTAGCCCGCTGACAGAGCCTTGAACAGATATTCCTTACACCTTTTTATAGTCCTTCTACCTATACTCCTGTACCAGATGGGATTAGAGCTGGTAATCATTATAAGTTCTTCACCGCAGGGGGAATCATAAGATGGCGGGCAGTTTAAGGTCGTGCCCGGGACCTGATACTGTGTCCTTCGTCGCAGTGCGCTACTCTCGGCATCATGAAACGTCTCATCATCTTCAACACCTCCTTTCTCTACATCTTCCGTTACGTACCTCACGTTAAGTGCCGGACCTTCGATATTCAGAGAGCATTACTGAACTCCATTTTCCGGATATTCTGCCATAGTGGTATCGAGTCTCTTTTTTTCCACCATATGCCGGAGTCGTGCTTTAGGCTGTGATTTAATCATATTCTACACAACGTAGAATGTCAAGGAAACAGTGATTATTTTATCCGCCGGCTCATCCCCCAAGGATTGAGCATACTTCAAAAATGTATTTAAAATATTTCGCCGGACCATCAAACCAGAGACAAATTTTACCGCATAAAAAAGAACTGCGGTAAAACCGCAACTCTCTTATCTCACCGGATGAACAGAGGATTTTACCTCCGACTACTTGTAGAGTGGAGAAATAATACTACTAATTTTTATGCGAAAGTGAATCCCGTTTTTAAACCAAATTGGATTTTCGAAAAAAAAAGGAGCTACGGAAATTCCGTAACTCCTTTTTCATTATCTGAGGTAAATTGTGACCAAATAGCCGCCTTTAAAATTTAACCTTAATGTTCTCCTTCTCTTTCTCCGGAGGCTCATAGTACTCACCTGCCCCTACACCGGCGATGGAGGCGAAGAAGCGTCCGAAGAAGGTACGGCGATAGGTATTCAGCACACGTACCGAATCATTAAAGCGTTTCCTCTCAACGGCTATACGATTTTCCGTTCCTTCAAGGCTATCCTGAAGCTTAAGAAAGGACTCATTTGCCTTTAACTGCGGGTAGGCCTCCCTTAAGAGCAACAGGCGCGAGAGAACGCTTTCGAGCCCACGTGAGGCCGCTATCTTATCCTTCACCGTAGAGGCCTTGAAGTAGCGGGTTCTCATCTCGGCGATATTCTCAAATAGCTCTTTCTCGTGCTTGGCGTAGCCCTTTACGGTCTCGACGAGATTAGGTATCAGGTCGTAGCGCCTCTTAAGCTGGTTATCGACCTGTGACCACTGCGCCTTAATGTTCTCGTCCATCGTGACGACCCTGTTGTAGTTACCTATCACCCAGCTGAAGAATATGACGATGATAAGTACTACAATCCCGGCCGCGATAAGCGCCGTCTTAATCCCTTTACTCATCCCAAACCTCCGTTGATTATTGATTACGCCAAAACAAAGACGAGTTGATTTAAAAGAATAATTTCAAGAGTGCTCTCTACCAGCCCCCCGAGGCCCCGCCGCCCCCAAAGCCACCGCCGCCGCCTCCAAAACCACCGCCGCCGCCTCCAAAACCCCCGCCTCCGTGCCAACCGCCTCGTCCGCCGCGGCTCATCATCATGAAGAAGATAAACATCATAAAGGCTCGCGGATTACGTATAAAAAAGTAGCCCATTATAACGATGACAAGTATGGTCAATACAGCGCTACCGAGGGAAGGTTTTTTAAGACCTTGCCTCCCACGGTTACTAACCCTCTGCATGCCCGTAATCTTTACCTTCGCGTCATCGGCGATGCGGCCAATTATAGCAAGCGTCGCATAGGTGATACCCTGAGAGTATTGCCCCTTTTTAAAGTATGGAACGAGGTATTGCCGACCAATGGAGCCGACGAAACTATCGGGCAAGAGACCTTCAAGGCCGTAGCCTACCTCCATGCGGTAGCGCTTGTCGCCTGTGGATATGGTAAAGAGTACGCCGTTATCCTTACCTTTTTGGCCGACACCCCACTTTTCGGCCGTATCAATGGAAAAACCCTCGATACTCTCTCCATCCAGGCTCTTTATGGTAAGCACGAGAACCTGCGCACTCGTCTTTTTATCAAGCTCGCGCAGATAGCTGTTCAGCCCCTGCTCGGCGGCAGGCTCTATAATGCCGGCAAGGTCCACAACGTAGTTGGCAGGCCGAGCCGGAGGCGCGGGCGTAACTGCCATGGCGGGCATTGTGAAAAGGAGAGAAAAAAAGGATAGAACAATGAAAAAAATCTTATATCGTAAGCTCATCGATTCTCCGAGCAGCCTTCTCAGTGGCCTTATAATATTCTTCGAAGGAACTCGTAAGCTCCACCGCGGAGAGACTGATCTGCTTTTGTCCGAGCTTAAGCATCTTCTCAAAAATTCCCGTCGTGATATTTATCTCACCCTCAAAGGCCCTGATTACCCCAAGGCTGCCTCCAGAGGCATCCCTGCCAAGAAGCGTCAGGACAGCGCGAAAGAGCGGGACCATGCCTGTTATGGACTCGGCAAGGCCCTCGCTTAAGAGCCTCTTATCGCCAAGGGACGAGATATACCCCTGACGGAGCCCGATGAGCTTTGTCTTTATCTCGCGCTCGCACTGCAGTCTGAGATGAGCGGCCTCAATCTCAAGTCCGGCGAAGAGGTCTTCACCGAAGATAGTCTCATGAATGAGCCTGAACTCATGGAACTCAATAGGGAAGACATCAAGGGAGCTGGCAATATATGCGGGGGTCATAATAAGCGGGGCCGCGACGCCCTTCTTCTTATATACCTTTCCGAGAGGGGCCAGGTACTCTACAAAACCAAGGTCCATATCCTTTAGCACTATAACGGAATTTATCTCCAAGTCCTTTCCGTCAAAGTCCGGTGCTAAGGCGCTGCCTACCACATAAAAGGAATGAAGGTTGCCGGCGTGCGCGCTACCATGTATCTCCTCAAAAAAGGGGCCTATCTTAGTTGATACGTCCATCTTGAGCCTCTCAGTATTTATGTCTCTCATAATGTGAGTAAGTATAGCACTAATCGGAGAACCCGTCTATGTCTCTATAGAGGGGAGGCACTCCGGACAGAGTACCGGGGGCGTTGGGAGTTCCCGGGTTCCAGGATGCAGATTTTCGTTGAGGGCATGACTCTTCCACAACAAATAAATGCATACTCTTTTTTTGAAAACTGTAGCCCAATCGCATGTTTTACAAAAAAAAGGGGCCACGGTAAAACCGTAGCCCCTTTTTTGATTATTGGTCGGGGCGAGAGGACTCGAACCTCCGACCCCTTGTACCCCATACAAGTGCGCTACCAGACTGCGCTACGCCCCGACAATACAACTCTTAAAACGGGAGTTACCCGTCAACCGCTACTCCATATTCTCCTTAAAGACAATAGCCCAAAAAAATGTTTTCTCGTTGAGGGTCTTTAGAAGGTAAGGAGTTTTCTAATATGCTTCAGTTCCTTTTTTATTTTAAGAAGATCCGTTTTGCCGGATTTTTTCGGAAAGGCAAAATCCATCTGGTTTTCTTTTTCCGCGTTTATTTCGCGAAGCTTTTTTTTCGCTCCCTCAAGTGTATAGCGTTCTTTGTGAAGGAGTCTTTTTATATGAAGAATATGCTCCAGGTCGCGTCTGCTGTAGATTCGTTGTTTTGATAGTGATTTTTTGGGTTTTATAAGCTTGAACTCCGACTCCCAGTACCTCAGAACATAGGGTTGTACCTTTGTTATCTTCGCCACCTCTCCGATCTTGAAGTACAATTTGTCTGGTATATTTTTCACAAGCTACTCTACGAGTATGGTTTTATCTAAAACATAAAGTATTAAATCAATATATTTACAGACCCCGGGAATTTATATTTTTTTTAAGTATCTGGCTTGCCTTGAATGTCATTACCTTTCTCTCTTCAATAGTAATATCAGCGCCTGTCTGAGGGTTTCTGCCCCTTCGCGCCCTCTTGTGCCTTACATTGAAGTTGCCAAAGCCCGATATTTTGACTTTATCTCCACGTTCTAGAGAACCCTTAATGCAGGCGAATATCTCTTCGACGACGTTAGCTACGTCCTTTTTTGAATAGCCGACTTTCTCATAAATTTTTTCTACGATATCAGCCTTTGTCATTTAAAAGGTCCCCTCAGAGTGGATTCGTAATGCCGATTCGTTTTATAAGACAAACTTCCTATACTTTCAGACTCAGAGACGGAATCATCCCGGCCTTTATCATTAGAATTATCTCTCTCCCCCTTACATCCTTTTATCTCCCCTCCCCAGAATCCAATCATACCACTCTAACCCAACATCTTCTTGCGCCCCCACGCCCGTTACGCCCCACGCACCTTTTCACCCCCACGCCTCGTTACGCCCCCTCGCCCCTTTTATGCCCCACGTCCTATTACTCCCACATCCCTCTACGTCCCCTTTTAAGCCCCCTCGCCCCTTATGGTGGCGTTGAACCTGTGGGTCAGTTCTTTGAGGAGTCTTTCGTGAGCCTTCTCAACCTCGTTGTGTGTGAGGGTTTTAAGAGGGCTACGATATCTGATCCTGAAGGCAAGACTCTTTTGGCCCACTGGTATCTTGTCGCCACAGTATACATCAAAGAGGTCAACCATTTCAATAAGTTTTGTATTAATTTCGTTAATAGCGGCGATAATTTCCCTGTAAGGGAGGTCCTGGTCCACAAGAAGGGCCACATCGCGCTCCGAAGCAGGAAATTTAGGTAATGGGCTGAAAGTCCTGGAGGAGATTAAAGAGGCTGGGAGGGCCTCAATATCGAGTTCAAAGAGAAATACTTCGCCCTTTATGTCAAGGGTCTGCCTAAGCTCGGGATGAAGCTCACCGAGGACCGCGAGGGAGTTGCCATCGAGGCTCAGGGAAGCGGACCTTCCGGGATGAAAGAAGCCTTTATCGGGGCCCTCATAGGCGGTTACTGAAAGAGTAGCATTAAGGCCCAGGCCTTCGAGGAGGCCTTCGACAAGCCCCTTCATATCATAAAAGTCCAGGGGCTCGGCCTTCTGGTCCCATGTGAGGGGGGCGTTCTGGCCGTGGATAAGTCCCGCCACCTTCCAGCTTTCAACAGGGGCAGAGACGCCGCCATGAAATACAGGGGCGAGCTCGAAGATTCTCACTGTCTTCGTCTCCCTGTCAAGGTTCAGCTGAAGGTTTTTGATAAGTCCCGGCAAAAGGGATCCCCTCATTACGCTCTGGTCACTGCTAAGGGGGTTGAGAATAGTAACACCGCCGCCGGTGCCGCCGTAGAGGGAGAATATATCCCCGGAGACAAAGCTGTAGTTTACTACCTCAGTAAGACCAAAAGAGATGAGGAGGCCTTTAATCTTCTTTTTAAGTGTAAGGCTTTGAGGAGAGCTTGCCGAGTCAAGGGGCACAAGGGGCATCTTCGCAGGTATTTGGTCATATCCGATGAGTCTGGCGGCCTCTTCCACAAGGTCTACAACTGATGTCATATCGGTCCTGAAGGATGGCGGTGAGCATATGAGCGTGTCTTCATCATCGCCTGCGGACCTTACGTCCATGCCAAGGGCAGTAAACTTTTTAATGATGTCTGTTTTTTCAATCTCTACCCCCAGCATCTCTTCTGTGCGGGCAAGGCTGAGTTCAAGGTCCTGTGGAGTAAACCTATTTGGATATATGTCTATTACCCCTCCGGGGGCGCGTCCGCCTGTAAGGTCGATTATCATGGCCGCGGCCCTTACAAGGGCTACTCTCACGTCACATATATCCACGCCGCGCTCGAATCTGTATGAAGAATCCGAGGCAAGACCGATGGTCTTTGAGGCGCGCCTGATGGTTGATGGGTCGAAGAAGGCCGATTCAAGGAGTATCCGGGAGGTCTTCTCTGTTACGGAAGTCGGTTCGCCGCCCATGATACCGCCTGCGGCCACGGGTCCACCGCCATCGGCTATCACAACGGCCGATGAGCCTTCAAACTCGATATTGGTACCGTCTATGGCAGGGAGGGTCTCGCCCTTTTTATCGGGCCTTACCCTGATGGTCTTGTCTTTTATCTTGTCGAGGTCAAAGGCGTGCATGGGCTGACCGAGCTCAAGGAGTATATAGTTGGTAATATCCACTACGTTATTGACCGGTCTAAGTCCGTGGGCGATTAGCCTTGATGAGATAAAATCAGGTGAGGGTCCTACCTTTACGCCCTCGATCACCATGGCCGTATATCTCGGGCAGGCCTTTTCGTCTTCAACGGCGATATCTATGAGGTCATGGGTAGGCTCGGGCTCTTCGCCCTCACCTTCCTCGGCCAAAATAAAACCCACTCCAGTAACAGCGGCTATCTCACGGGCAAGGCCCTTGATGCTTAATACGTCACCACGGTTTGGGGTGACGGATATCTCTAATATAAAATCCTTAAGTGATAGGGCATCACGTATATCCACTCCAGGGGGGGTGTCTTCGGGGAGTATGAGTATACCCTCTGATTCATCTTTCAGGCCGAGCTCGGACTCGGAGCACATCATGCCCTGGGATAAAACTCCTCTTATCTTTGATTTTTTTATCTTGAATCCACCGGGCAGTTTTGCCCCTACAAGGGCAAGGGCCACTCTGTCGCCGGGGTTCATATTGGTTGCGCCGCAGACGATCTGAAATTCCTCATTGCCTGTGGTTACAGAGCAGAGGCTTAGCCTGTCGGCGTTTGGGTGCTTTTCCTTAGAGGTAATACGGGCGGTAACAACGCCTTCTATCTCCCCGGAGAGGTCTTTAACAGAATCCACCTCTACTCCCGTCATCGTCAGTATACGGGCAAGCTCATGGGGCTCGGGTATCACCTCAAGGTATTCACTCAACCAGTTATAACTATAAAGCATGGGGCGTTATCCTTATAAATATTTTCAAAAAGGGGGTAGAGCTCAAAACTGATTAATAAACCTCAGATCGTTTTCAAAAAATAGCCTGAGGTCGTCAATGCCGTATTTCAGCATGGCAATCCTTTCTATGCCAAGGCCGAAGGCAAAACCTGATACAACCCCGGGGTCGTATCCAACGGAGCGGAAGACATTGGGGTGAATCATGCCGGAGCCAAGTATCTCAAGCCAACCGGTGCCTTTGCATACCCTGCATTTAGAACCGCCGCCACCGCATATGACGCATTGGATGTCGACCTCGGCGCTGGGCTCGGTAAAGGGGAAAAAACTTGGACGAAAGCGTACGGAAACCTCTTTACCAAAGAGGGTTTGCAGAAAATGTGTAAGAACTGCCTTTAAGTTACTGAAGGTGACGCCCCTGCCAACCATGAAGCCCTCAACCTGATGAAACATGGGTGTGTGCGTAACATCGGAGTCTCTCCGGTAGACCGTGCCCGGGGCTATGACACGCAGGGGCGGTGTGCTGGCCTCCATTACCCTTATCTGCACGGGCGAGGTATGTGTGCGAAGAAGGAGATCGTTAGATATATAAAAGGTATCCTGCATGTCTCTGGCGGGGTGGTCTTTTGGGATATTCAGTGCCTCGAAGTTATAATAATCTGTCTCAAGCTCCGGCCCTTCGGCTATGGAAAAGCCAAGGCCCGTGAAGATATCCTCTACCTCCCCCATTATGGTAGTAATGGGGTGTAGTCTTCCCATGTGAGTTCTGCGACCGGGTAGAGAGGTATCCAGGCGTTCTGAGCGAAGTTTCTCATCTACAAGAGCGCTTTGCAGGGCTGTAAAGCGGTCTTTAATAGCCTCATCAACAACGTCCTTAATGGCATTAATTTGCTGACCGGCCTCGCGCCTCTCAGAGGGGGCAATGTCGCCAAGGCCTTTTAAGAGCGAGGATATCTCTCCCTTTCGGCCAAGGTATTTGACGCGGAGCGTATTAAGGGCGTCAAGGGAGGAGACGCCTTTAACGGCGCCAAGGGCCTCGGCGCGTATTAGTGCAAGTTTATTTTTCATTATTCGAGATATGCCGCCTCAAGAGGAAGCGGCAAAAGTGGTTGAGTATGCTGGATAAATGGATCAATACGGCCTGGCAGGATAGACCTGGCTATGAGGCGAGGCCACGGCGGCCCTTGCGGACTCGACTATACGGGTAAAGGCCTCGGGGTCTCTCACGGCTATATCGGCAAGGACCTTTCTGTCAAGGCCGGAGCCCGAGACGATGAGCCCGTTCATGAGCCGGGAGTAGGATATGCCGTTTATCCTCGCCGCGGCGCTAATCCTCGTAATCCAGAGGCGCCTCATGACCCTTTTCTTATTCCTTCTATCACGGTACGCGTAGGCAAGCCCTCTCTCAACGGCCTCGGCCGCAATGTGATAGAGGTTACCGTTGCCGCCCCTGTAACCCTTGGCGGCCTTCATGACCTTACGTCTTTTTTTCTTGGCGTTGATACTTCTTTTAACCCTTGGCATCGTACAACTCCTAAAATTATTTTTTAAAGAGGTTTTGTTTAATCCATGGAACCGGCCGAAGATAAGGTCTCACCGGCCATCACTTTAACCGCAGGAGAGCATCCTCTTAACGGCCCTTGAGTCTACCTTGGCAACAAGGCCGGACTTTCTGAGGTTTCTCTTAGTGGCGTTGGATTTACTCGTAAGTATGTGCCTGAGCCCCGATTTTTTACGTTTCACCTTACCAGTGCCGGTAAGTTTAAACCTCTTCGCGGCACCTCTGTTTGTCTTCATCTTCGGCATCTCTTCTCTCCTTGCATGGTCCGGTTGAGCTTCATCTAAGCTCAGCGATGGACCTTTTTTTTATAATTATAATATCTCTTATCTCTATTCAAAAGAGGAGGCCCCTTTAAACCTCAGGCCATCCCAATCTTAGACATATTTGTTATGCCCCCTTTACGCCCCTGCCCTTTGATCTTAAATATATTGTATCCGCCCCTCACATCCCCTGCCCCTCTACCGCGCTATTTACACCCCTTTGCCCCCATTTACCCCCATTTACACCCCTTCGCCCCTTTTCGCCCCCATTCGCCCCTTTTACGGCCAGGTTACTTTTTTTCTTTTAACTGGATGGGGGCGAGGAGCATGGTCATCTTACGGCCCTCCATCCTGGGTGTGGCCTCTACGTTACCGACTTCTTTAAGGTCTTCGGCGAGGCGTTTAAGCATGTTCTCGCCGATGTTTTTATGTACTATCTCCCTGCCTCTGAAGAAGACAAAAAACCTTACCCTGTCTCCGGAGACAAGAAACTTTTCGGCGTTGCGTTCTTTAAAGAGAAAATCATGCTCGTCTGTCTTAGGCCTGAGCTTAATTTCCTTGATGTTTATAACGGTCTGTTTTTTCCGTGCCTCACGGGCACGTTTGCTCATCTGGTACTTGTATTT
>CAZSAY010000051.1:0-14067 GCA_964605225.1 uncultured Thermodesulfobacteriota bacterium
TTTATACTCCTCCTGCTCTTTATCCTCCCCACGGCGGCAGGGGGGGCGGAGCCGGGGCTGAAAGACGCCTTGAAAAAATATCTCATCGCCAACTCCCCATGGCCCGATGCGGCTATAATCGTTGAAAATGTAGAGGTCCTTGGCGAGGGCTTTTCCAATATATCAGGCAAGACCATCATCATAACTTCCCGCAACAGGGCGAGGGCCACGGGCAGGGTCTCATTTAACGTAACCCTTAAAAAGGGAGACCGTACGGTGACTACAGCCGTGGCAAGGGCCGATGTAAGGGTTGTAAAGAATGTAGTGGTAGCGATAAGGCCTATCAGGATGCGGGAGAAGATAGCCTCTGATGATGTGAGGCTACAGAGTATGGATGTTTCTTCCATACCGGTCACGGCGGCCTACTCTCTTGATAATGTGGTGGGCAGGACGGCGAAGCGGCCTTTATCGGCCGGCAGGGTTGTAAGGGGGGATTATCTTGAGAGAACCCGCATGGTAAAGCGGGGTCAACTCCTTGACGTAAGGCTGAGAAGCGGCATTATCCTGGTGCGGGCAAAGGCCACTGCAATAAGCGACGGATTTTTAGGGGGCACTGTAAGGGCCCGGACCACCGGGGGAAGGCAGATACAGGGGCTCGTATCGGGACCCGGTCAGATGGTTGTGAACCTCAGGTAATGGGACTCCCATGATGATAAATAAGCCCCTCTATGGTCTTATTTTTATAATATTAATTGAGCTCGCCGGATGCGCCACGCCGAATCCCACGAAGATTGACAGCTCACTTATACCCATGCAGGGGAGCGATCACGTACTTACGGCCGGCTCCATATGGCCGGGCGAAACCTCGAGAAATAGTTTTTTTCAGGATCTACGGGCAAGAAACGTTGGCGATACGGTGACTGTAATAATATCAGAGAAGACAAGCGCTACAAAAGAGGCCACCACGAGCACCTCAAGGAGCGCCAGCAACGATATTGCCATAAAAAAATTCCTCGGTATGCCCTTAAAGTTCGGCATGAGCAATTTTCTCGGTCAGGGCCAGCCTTTTAAGCCTGAAGTTGGCAGTAATTACGACTCCGCCTTTGACGGCGCCGGCACGACGAAACGCTCCGGGCAGTTCACGGCGAGCATAACGGCCAGAGTAGTAGAGGTCCTCCTTAACGGAAATCTCGTCATTGAGGGCAAAAAAGACACAATATTGAATAACGAGCATCAGTACCTTGTGCTTAGCGGCATTATAAGGCCCGAGGACCTCAGCGTAGCGAACCGCGTTGATTCCAACCTCATCGCCGACGCGCGCCTTGAGTACTCCGGCAAAGGCGTTATAGCCGATGAGCAGAGACCTGGATGGATGATAAGGATACTTGATAATGTATGGCCTTTTTAAAAAGGGGATAATATCCCTCATAATATGCCTTTGCCTCGGCAGCACCGCTTTTGCCTCCAGGATAAAGGACATCGCCTTTTTCGAGGGAGTGCGGAGCAACCACCTTGTGGGTTATGGCCTTGTCGTTGGCCTTGACGGCACCGGGGACAAGAGCGGCGCCGTATTTACGAGGCAGAGCGTTGCGAATATGTTTGTAAAGATGGGGTTAAAGATAGACCCCAAGCTTATAAAGGTAAAGAATACCGCCGCTGTCCTTATTACGGCGGAGCTACCGCCCTTTGTCCGTCCCGGTAGCAGGATAGATGTGCTCGTATCCTCGCTGGGAGATGCCAAGTCCCTTAACGGAGGGACCCTTATAATGACCCCCATGAAGGGGGCTGACGGCCGCGTTTACGCCAGCGCTCAGGGGGCCGTCTCCCTTGGCGGTTTTCTTGCCAGCGGCTCGGGAGTTTCCCTTAAAAAGAACCATCAGACAGCGGGCAAGATCCCCGGCGGCGCCATCGTGGAAAGAGACGTTCCCCTTCAGCTGGGCCGTGGCGGCCTTTTGCGTCTAACCCTTAGAGAGCCCGATTTTACCACTATTACAACCGTTGCAAGGGCCATAAATACGCGCCTTGGAAGCGCCGCGGCAAGTCCCCTTGACGCCGGCACAATAAAGATATCCCTCCCCGAGGCCCTGCCCGATGGCCTTTTTTCCTATATCTCGGAGATAGAACAGCTTGATGTATCGACGGACGCCGTATCAAAGGTGATAATCAACGAGCGCACGGGCACGGTTGTACTTGGCGAGAACGTGACCATCTCAGAGGTGGCCGTATCTCACGGAGACATAAGCATAGAGATAAAGACCCAGTACCTTATCTCTCAGCCCAATGAACTTGCCGCAGGCAACACAGTAGTTCAGCCCAAGGCCCTCCTTGGCGTAAAGGAAAAGGAGGCCCGGCTTATCGCGCTCCCAAAGGCCGTTAAGCTAAAGGCTGTGGTGAGGGCGCTGAACCTTGTTGGCGTAACGCCAAGGGACCTTGTGGCCATACTTGAGGCCATAAAGGCGGCCGGGGCGCTTCATGCCGAGCTGGAGGTTATATGAGTTTCATAGAAAACCCCTTGAAGGGGGCGCAGGTGATGATGGGGCTTACTACGTTAAGGAGCGTGGATGCGTCTTTAGATAGAGAGCGGGCAAGTGGAGACAAGACCACACAGCTTCATAAAGCGGTCAATGATTTCGAGGCCCTTTTTGTGAATAATATGCTGAAGACCATGCGCTCTACAATTCAAAAGAGCGGGCTCTTTGGCGACGGCATGAGAGAGGATATATATACGTCGCTCTTTGATTGGGAGATGTCAAAGGAGATGGCATCGGGCGGCGGTCTTGGCCTGGGGAGACTCCTTTTACAGGAATTTAATGGCCCCGGGGCTTATGAAGGAGGCTCAAAAGGGTTAAGGGATCTGAATATGGATAAAAAAGATGAAAGTTCGGAGAAAAAAACTAAAGTTTTTTTGAGGCCAACCGATAGGTAAGTAACATTAACTCTATAGCAAGGGGAGGTAGTTATGAAGATTACAGGTAAAAATCCGTCAATCGATGCTCAGGTCAATGCACAAAAAGCCAAGCGGGACCTGAAGGCGCCCATAGGTTCGAGCATAACTGGCTCCAAGGGTATATCCACAACAGACAAGGTAAATGTCTCCGGCAAGGCAAAGAGACTGGCACAGCTCAGAAAGCTCGTAGAGGCCTCTCCTGATGTAAGGGAAGAGAAAATTGCCCAGATAAAGGACGCCGTAGATGATGGGAAATACAATGTAAGGTCGGCCCGTGTTGCCGAGAATATCATCAAGAAGGCCATCCACTTTTATAACTCCCATCGTTTCCCCTCATAAGCCATGGCAACGGGCGCTCTATTAGTGCAACTCTCCATGGAGACCGGTATGTATATCGAGCTTCAATCGGTCCTTGAAGAGGAGCGCGAGGCCGTCATGAAGAGGGATTATCAGAGGCTTTACGAAGTAGTCTCAAAGAAAGATTCCATTTTGACGGGACTATCGGGGCTTGCCTCATCGCGCTCCGCGCTTGTTGATAATATGCTAAAAGAGCGCGAAGATGTTGTAGATAGGGGCCTTAAGACCCTCATAGGTCTACAGAGCGGGGCTGAGCGCAGGGCGCTTCAGGACGCGCGGGATAGCCTTGCCGGGGTGCGCAAAAAGGTAGGGGTCCTTAATGAGCGTAACAGGGAGCTCATAGGCGCAAGCCTTGGCGCCCTTGGTCATGCCATTGATTTTCTGGAGTCTTTTACTTCAGGAGGTACATATCTTTCCACAGGCCTTCGCGGGGGAAAATCTCTCAAGGGCGTACGTTTAAGGAAGGGGGTTTAATATGCCGTCTCTTAACGGAATTTTTGAGATTGCAAGGACAGGGCTCAACGCCTCGCAAGAGGCCCTTGACGTAACCTCACATAATATATCCAATGTAAATACCCCGGGATACACGCGGCAGAGGGCCGTGATTGAGGCAAAAGACCCGGTAAGATTCGGGGGCCGTTTTTTTGGAACGGGCGCCGAGGTAAGCGGCGTGGAGAGGGTCTTCGACAGGTTTATAGGGCTTCAGCTAAATGACGCGACGAGCGGACTCTCTGCCGAAACCTCCCGTGGCGGTGTCCTCGGGGACCTTGAGGGCATACTTAACGACCTTGGCGGCGCGGGGCTGAGTAGGCCCCTTGATGATTTTTTTAACGCCTTTGAACAGCTCTCCTCAGACCCTACGTCCCGGCCGGCAAGACAGGCTGTACTCTCAAGCGGCACTGTTCTTGGTGATACCTTTAACAATATGGATACTCGTATTCGACTTGATATTACTAATGTAAACAATGAGATATCAGGTATTGTTAAGGAAATAAATGACCTTTCCGCCCAGGTTGCGGATCTAAATAAACAGATACAGGGCCTTGATCTCAACGGCTCCTCAAGCAATGACTTGAAGGACAAGAGAGAGGTGCTTATCGGCAAACTCGCCGAGAAGATAGGCGTCTCCACAATAGAGAGCTCTCCGGGGGTAGTAGACGTGGTGACGGACGGCGGTTTTTCCCTTGTCTCCGGCACTACCAACTCGCTCCTTGATGTATCTGTTAACGGAGACAATAACCTCCTTTCCGATGTGACATACAGGGGGACCAGGCTTACGGATAAGATAAGCTCAGGGAGTCTCAAGGGCTTCATCGACGGCAGAAGCGACCTCACCGGCGCACTTGATAAACTGAACCGTCTCTCGGCCACAATCATCAAAGAGGTAAATGTTCAGCACCGCGCCGGGTACGGACTTGATTCAAGTACGGGACAGGATTTTTTCATTCCAACAACGGTAGAGACCGCCAAGCTCACTCAGAATACGGGAGGCGCCTCGATCTCCGGGGGTAGCGTCACGGACCCGTCGCTACTTACCCTTGATGACTATGAGGTAAGGTTTTCCGGGCCTGCCAATTACGTTGTAGTAAACCTCAATACTAACGCCGTTGCCACCTCGGGGGCCTATACATCGGGTTCGGCCATAACATTTGACGGAATAAGTCTCACAATAACAGACAGCCCCCTTGGTCCCCTTGCCGGCGATACCTTCAGCGTAAGCGCCACAAAGAGCGCGGCCATGCACATGGCCGTAGCCATCACCGATACCGCCGCTCTTGCGGCTTCTTCCACGGCGGCGGGGCTCCCCGGAGACAATACCAACGCCCTTGCCCTCTCTGCGCTACGCGATAAGCCAGCCGTAAAAGGCTCTACCTTTGCCGGGTTTTATCAGGGACTTGTCTCAGAGGTAGGTACAAAGACCAACGAGACAGATAATAATGCGTCCGTGCGCGAGGCGGTGATGGCGCAGATAGAGACTCAGAGGGACTCTGTATCAGGGGTCTCTATAGATGAGGAGGCCATCAACATGATTAAACTCCAGAAGGCCTTTCAGGCGGCGGCACAGCTCCTTACCACGGCAGACGAGATGTTCAATACGCTCCTTAATATATGATAAGGGGAAAACCGTGAGGGTAACTAAAAACATACTCTTTCAAACCTATATAAGAGATATAAACAGACAGTACAACTCACTCTTTAAGACTCAGCAAGAGCTTGTCACGGGGAAAAAACTCTCCACGCCCTCTGATGATCCCACAAGGGTTGGAAATCTTCTTGATTCCAAGTCCCTGCTCTCACGGCTCGGCCAATATGAGAGAAATATAGACTCCGGGATATCCTATCTTGGGGTATCGGAGAACGCCCTCTCTGACAGTAATGATATTATCACCCGGTTAAAAGAACTCGCCGTCCTGAATGCCACGGATACGGCTAATCCGGATATGAGAAAGTCAGCGGCCATTGAGGCTAAAAGTCTCTTTGACGGGTTGAGAACCCTTGCTAATACGAGCTTTGAGGGTGGCTACATCTTTGCCGGAAACAAGAGGTTAACCTCGCCCTTTGACTCCGCGGGGCTCTACAACGGCGATACGGGAGAGCGTGTGATAAATATAAACACCAACAGTTCCATGACCCTTGGCATAAACGGGGGAAAGGTCTTTAAGGGTGTAGGCGTATCAGGGGGTGTGGATATCTTCCAGGCCGTAACGGATATGATAACGGCCCTTAACGCAAATGACGCCTCTGGAATAGCCTCTTCCATTACCTCCCTTGAGGCCGCTTCATCACAGATATCCAACTCCATAGCCGATGTTGGCGGTAGGAATCTAAGGCTTACAGGGACAGCCGGGACGATAACAAGCTTTAAGCTGGATTTAAATATAAGCATATCCGGCATAGAAGACGCGGATATAACAAAGGTAATCTCCGAGCTTCAGGTCGGCAACACGGCGCTTAGCGCGGCCATGAACTCCTCGGCCAGGGTCTTCGAACAGAGTATCCTCGATTTCCTTTAACCCATCAGCATCTCCGGCTATCTTTAAGGGAGTTGGGGCGAATTTGGGCACATGGGGCGAGTTAAAGGCGGAGAGTGTGAACTTAAGGGGAGTTGGGGGGAACTTAAAGTGAGTTGGGCGAATTAAGGGGCATGGGGCGAACTTAAGATGCATGGGCTATGGGGCAAGACCCTGGTTTTTGGGCAAGGCCTCGATTTTTGTGCAGGGCCAGGGGGAATCCACTTTAAATGTAACCAATTCATGCCATAAAGCCATGGAGGGCGAGGTGCTTGTTTTAACGAGAAAGATAGACGAAGGCATTATCATAGACGATGATATAAGGATTGTCGTTGTAGAAGTCAGGGACAGGCAGGTAAAACTCGGTATCGAAGCACCTAAAAAACGCGCCATTCACAGAGAAGAGGTCTATCTTAAGATTCAGGAAGAGAATCGGGCCGCTTCCAGGATGAGCGCCGAGGATATATCCACTGTACATAAGGGGGTCTTAAGGCCATGAAAGAAGAACGCTCAAAGAAAAAAAGAACAGAGTTTGCCTCAACGCGTTTTGGCCCCCTGCAGGTGAGCGAGGATAAGATAATACGCTTTGTAAGGGTTATTCCCGGTTTTGATAATCTAAAGCGTTTTGTCCTTATTGAGCACGACAGCGACGGCGTTTTCAAGTGGCTCCAATCCCTGGAAAACCCCGAGACGGCCTTTCTCCTTACCTTTCCATCACTCTTTTGTGCCGATTATACAGTGCCCTTAAAGGGGCATTACCTTGAAGAGCTCTCGGCGGATAAGGCCGGCGACATTGTTGTCTTTGTATTGGTCTCGGCATCGCGTAAGAAGGGTACTGTGAGCCTTAACCTCAAGGCCCCCATACTCTTTAACCCCCTGAAGATGGGTGCCATGCAATGCATTATAGACCGCGAGGAGTACGCGTGCAGGTTCATGGTAGAGCTTGACGGGGTAGAGCCCATCAGAGCCGCAAGGTAAGATTTACCCCACCCTCTCCCCGCCCTCCCCTTTAATCCCTTTTTTGTCAGATCAACTGCGCCTGCACTGTCATTATTTTGTCCAAATCTCCTTCCCCCCACTCATATTACCGGAAAAAAGGCATATTACGCTCAGATACCTCCAGTATCACTCTGGCATGCAAGTTGCATTCTACAAGAGGGTGAAAAGGAGGAACGCCAATGTATCTTGAAAACAAGACAGTTCTTATAACAGGCGGTACCGGTTCACTGGGCAATAAACTCACGGAAATAATCTTAAGTAGTTGTAAACCCCGTAAACTTATCATCCTCAGCCGCGATGAGTTAAAGCAGTACGAGATGAATGAAAAGTTCAAGGATCCTTTACTGCGCTTTTTTCTCGGCGATGTAAGGGACAAGGAGCGGCTCTACAGGGCCTTCGAGGGTGTTGATTACGTTATACACGCCGCGGCCCTGAAACAGGTGCCTGCCGCTGAGTACAACCCCTTTGAGGTTATCAAGACCAATATCCTTGGCGCTAAAAACATAATAGACGTATCCATGGATACGGGCGTAAAGAAGGTCATTGCCCTTTCCACGGACAAGGCCGTAAATCCCATTAACCTCTACGGCGCCACCAAACTATGCTCCGACAAGCTCTTTGTCTCAGGCAACTCCTATGCCGGCGGTAAAGACACCCGTTTTTCCGTGGTGCGCTACGGCAACGTGGCGGGAAGCCGAGGCAGTGTTATCCCCCTATTTCTTAAAAAGAAAAAAACAGGCCGCATGCCCATTACAGATAAGCGTATGACGCGTTTCTGGATAACCCTTGAGGACAGCGCCAACTTTGTCATCAAGTCCCTTGAACGGATGCGTGGCGGTGAGATTTTCGTACCCAAGATAGCGAGCACCTCTATTGTTGACGTGGCAAGGGCAGTAGCCCCTGATTGCGAGTTTGATGTCATAGGCATAAGGCCGGGTGAAAAGCTCCACGAGGTCCTTATCTCAAAGGAGGACGGCAGGCTTACCCTCGAGTACGACGATTACTTTCTCGTTCAACCGCCTTTTCCATGGTGGGGGGCCTCGGGGCAGACTGATTGCCATGGCGTCCGGGTCTCGAAGGGGTTTTATTTTTCCAGTGATACCAACACCCTGAAGCTCGATAAGTTCGAGCTTCACAAGATTATCAAGGAGTATGACCGCGGTGCGAAAAAGACCTATCGCTTACGGAGGGCAAACAATAGACAGGGCAGATACAAGGTCTGTCCTTAAGGCACTGGGCTCGGAGCTACTCACCGGGGGTCCGCGTCTTAAGGCCTTTGAGCAGGCCCTTGCCGGGTACACGGGGGCAAAATACGCCCTTGCATGCGCAAGTGGCACGGCGGCCCTGCATCTGGCCTGCCTTGCCGCGGGGCTAAAGAAGGGAGACAGTGTAATAACAACGCCCAATACCTTCGTGGCAACCTCTAACGCAATTATTTACTCCGGGGCAAGACCTCTCTTTGTGGATATAGACGCCCATACAGGGGCCATGGATTTAGGCAGGGTGAGCGAAGCCGTCACCAAAGATGTGAAGGCCCTTATCCCCGTCCATTACGGAGGCGCCCCCATTGATATGGAAAAAATGCGTAGCGAGCTCGGAGGCGGAGATGTCTGTATTATCGAAGACGCCTGCCATGCCCTTGGCGCCTCCCGAGGGGCCGGCCAGGCTACTCAACATATGGTTGGAGGATGTAAAAACTCAGATATGACGGTCTTCAGCTTTCATCCCGTAAAGTCAATCACAACAGGAGAGGGCGGGGCCGTTACCACTAATAACAGGGTTTTATATGAGAAGCTTGTTGAATTACGCTCTCATGGGATTATAAAGAGTGCTCCAGAGGGTGAGCCATGGCCGCCATGGAAGTATGAGATGAGGTCCCTGGGTTTTAATTACAGGATATCCGATATCCAATGCTCACTGGGGCTTAGCCAGCTTAAAAAAATAGAATCCTTCATGGAGAGGCGCCGTGAGATAGCGGCCCTTTACGAGAGGTCTTTTACGGGCTACGAAGATATCATATTCACCCCTTCACTACCCCTTAATTCAAAGAGCGCCTGGCACCTCTATCCCATAAGGATAGACTTCAACGGGCTCGGCGTTGATAAAGAGCAGTGGTTCAGGCTTATGCTCAAAGAGGGCGTTGCCCTTCAGGTCCATTACATACCCGTTCATCTTCAACCCTACTATTCCATGCGCTTCGGATACAGCGAAGGTGATTATCCCCTGGCCGAGAGGTTTTTTTCCCAGGAGGCGAGCCTTCCGATATTTCCCTCCCTTACTGATGAGGACGTTGAATTTGTCGTCAGGGCCGTTACATCGACCCTGTCAGGGTTAATCACGGAAAAGAAAAAGAGGGCAATATGAAAAAAACAATAAAGATAGGGAATCATATCATAGGAGGTAATGGGCCGGCCTATATAATCGCCGAGGCAGGTTCCAACCATAACGGCAGTATAGATATTGCAAAAGACCTCATAACCGCGGCCTCCCGGTGCAAGGCCGATGCCGTAAAGTTCCAGTCCTTTACAGCCGAGGACCTTGTGAACCCACTGCGCCCCGATGGCAGGGGCGGCTGGGAGCCAGATCCGGGCTTTGCCGTGCTTAAGGAGTTGGCCATGCCGTGGCCCTGGCACCTTGAGCTAAAGCGCCACGCCGAGTCGCTTGGAATTGATTTTCTCTCCACACCCTTTAGCCCATCGGTAGCCGACCGACTACATCTTGCCGGGCTAAGTGCCTTTAAGATCTCATCAGGGGATATCAATAACGAGCCCCTCCTTCAGGTAGTAGGCTCTTATGCAAAGCCCGTAATCCTCTCCACGGGGGCCTCTTATATGAAAGAGGTAGAGGAGGCCGTGGCCATACTTGAAGGGGCCGGAGCAGGTGAGATAGCGCTCCTCCATTGTTCCTCATTGTATCCTCCAGGGTTTGAGGATATAAACCTTCGGGCCATGAGTACGATGGCCAATCGCTTCAACTGCCCCGTGGGTATCTCTGACCATACGCCGGGAGTGAGCGTAGCCCTTGGAGCGGTGGCCATGGGGGCTGTCATTGTTGAGAAACATTTTACCCTTACAAGGACCATGAATGGTCCTGACCACGCCCATTCCATGGAGCCAGCTGAGTTTGAGTTGATGGTAGAAGAGATAAGAAACCTTGAGGCCGCCCTTGGAAGTCCCCTGAAGGAGCCATCGGCCGAAGAGCAATCCGAGAGGACAGGGGCCAGAAGGGGTATCTACGCCACAATGGATATAGAGAAAGAGACGTGCATAACGGGCGAGATGCTAAAAGTTGTCCGGCATGCCCACGGGCTCCCGCCTGGGGCCATGAAAGATATCCTCGGCAAGAGGGCCGCGAGGAATCTTATAAAGGACAGACCCCTCGGATGGGAGGACCTATGCGTTTAATGGCAGGAGATACAGGCCTTGTTGTGGCCATTGTGCAGGCGAGGATGAGTTCAGAGAGACTTCCTGGCAAGGTTATGAAGAATATTAGCGGAAAGCCCATGTTATGGCATGTCATAAACCGCCTGAGGTCTGCGCGAAACCTCGATAAAATAGTTGTGGCCACAAGCACGGCGTCCTCTGACGATACTATTGTCCGGTTCTGCGAGAACGAGGGAATCCTCACTTACAGGGGCCCCCTTGATGATGTGCTTGCCCGTTACTATGGCGCCGCCCGTGCATTTAACGCCCATATCATAGTGCGTATTACGGCGGATTGCCCGATGATAGACCCCCTCATAGTTGACAGGGCGATAAAAAGCTTTCTCCGCCCAAAAGAGCAGAAGGAGACCCCCTTTGATTACCTCGGCCTCGACAAAAGCTTTCCCGATGGCCTTGATACGGAGGTCTTCTCTTTGGAGGCCCTTGAAAGGGCCTTTACAGAGGCGGTCCTGCCATCGGAGAGGGAGCATGTGACGCCTTATATCTGGAAGAACAGAGAGTCTTTTCGCCTGCACTCCATCAAACATTACAGAGACCTCTCACGCATGCGTTGGACCGTTGACGACGAAGCGGACCTCAAATTTGTGAGAAAGGTCTTTAAGAGTTTTTCTTGTCCGCTCAGGGTCTTTTACATGGAGGAAGTACTTCAGCTACTTTATGCGAATACCGACTTGTTGAATATAAATTCATCAACCATAAGAAACGAGGGGTACTTGAAGTCTCTTTCCGATGAGGCCTCATCCGCAGGTTCGTACGACCATGGCGCGGTCCGCAAAAAGGGCCCTTCTCTTATGGAAAAAGGTTAAAGGGGGAGGGGGATGGCGGTAGTCAAAAAGACAACCTATGAGGCATCGGAGACCTTGTGGTCAAGGGCGGTCAAGGTCATACCGGCCGGGACGCAAACCTTGAGCAAAGGCCCGGACCAGTTCGTCTTCGGCGTTACGCCAAGGTATCTTGAGCGAGGCCTGGGCTCTCATGTCTGGGACGTAGATGGCAACGAGTATATTGATTATCCCATGGCCCTGGGGCCGATACTTCTCGGTTATGGTTACAGGGCCGTTACGGACGCCGTTATTGAGAGGCTGAAAAAAGGCACTACCTTTACCCTTATGCATCCCCTTGAGGTGGAGCTTGCGGAGCTTCTGACAGAGATTATACCCTGCGCTGAGATGGTGCGTTTTGCAAAAAACGGCTCTGATGTGACGAGCGCGGCCATAAGGGTGGCGCGTGCCTGCACGGGACGTGAGCATATAGCCTACTGCGGTTATCACGGCTGTCAGGACTGGTACGCAGTGACAACTCCAAGAAACAGGGGCATACCGGCCTTTACAAAAGAGCTTATACACGCCTTTGAGTACAACAGGCTTGAGACCCTTACCGCCCTCTTTGATGAGTACGAGGGGCGCATTGCCTGCGTAATAATGGAGGTCCCCGGGGCGGACCCCGTGATAAACCTCAAGACAAAGAGAAATTTTCTTCAAGACGTGGCCGGGCTATGCCGTATGAGGGGCGCGCTTTTCATACTTGATGAGATGGTGACGGGTTTTCGGTATTCGCTTGGCGGCGCGGGAGAGCTCTTTGACGTGGTCCCGGACCTTGCCTGTTTTGGTAAAGGCATGGGTAACGGCATGGCAGTATCGGCCCTTGTGGGTAAAACGGATTTCATGAAGTCCCTTGATGAGGTCTTTTTTTCCATGACCTTTTCAGGCGAGACCACGGGGCTTGCCGCGGCAAAGGCCACCATAGAGACCCTTATGAGAGAGCCCGTAATTGAGCATATATGGGACAAGGGCGCGAAACTCCACAAGGGGCTCAAGATGGCGGCAAAGGAGTGGGGCCTTGATGTGGAGATATCAGGGAGGCCGCCGCGCGGGGGGCTTACATTCAGGAACGATATGGGGGATGTAGATCCGCTGATGAGGAGCCTCTTTCTTCAGGAGACGGTGAAGAGGGGCGTGCTCTTTGGCGGGCCGCTCTTTATAAGTTATTCCCATGGCGACGGGGATATCAAGAGAACTATTGAGATAGCCTACGAGGCCTTCTGCAAGGTGCGAAGCGCCTATGAGAGCGCGAGCCCCGCTTCTTTTCTTGAGGGCGAGCTCGTGGGAGAGGTCTTCAGGAGCAGGAGATAGATTGATGGAGAATATAAAAAACAAGAGGTTCCTCATAGCAGGGTGCGGCTCCATCGGAAGGAGACATCTAAAAAACCTTAAAGACCTCGGGATAAGTGATTTTATCCTTCTTGATAAAGACGCCGGGCGCCTCAGGGCCGCTGGAGAGGGGCTGACCCGTCCGGTGCTTGTTACGAACATGGACGAGGCCCTCGCGGCCAGGCCTTTTTGCGCGGTGATAAGCGTGCCGACGAGCCTTCATATGGGGCTTGCAACTAAGGCGGCGGCCCGCGGCGTGCATCTATTTATTGAAAAACCCCTTTCACACAATATGGCCGGTATCGAGAAACTTAAGAAAATGGTTCTGAAGCAAAATCTTACGGTGATGATGGCCATGTGCTACAGGTTTCATCCTGTGTTGAGGCGCGTTAAAGAGCGCCTTGATTCGGGAATTATTGGCCGCGTATATCATGTGAATTACTTCGGCGGTTTTTACCTCCCATACTGGCACAGGCAAGAGGACTACAGGACGGGCTACGCGGCGCGCTCGGCCCTTGGCGGCGGCGTACTGCTTACGAGCATACACGGTCTCGATACCCTGAGGTGGCTCTTTGGCGAGGTCCTGGAGGTAAAGGCCCTTATGGCAAAGGTTAGCCCCCTTGAGATGGATGTAGAGGACCTGGCTCTGGCCGTAATGAGGCTTTCATCAGGTGTATTTGTCAGCTGGCAGACCGATTTTCTTCAGCGGGCCGGTCAGCACAGGATGGTCATAGTAGGTGAGAAGGGGAGCATGAGGTTTGATATCACCAGGGGTGAGGAGGAGATGTGCGGCCCGGACAACGGAAAATGGAGTAAAGAAAAGATACCTTTTGAGGTGAACGCCATGTATGTAAGTGAGCTAAAGCATTTCATCTCTTCCCTTGAGAGGGGAGCTCCCGTGGAGCCAGGTCTTGACGAGGGGGCGCAGACCTTGAGGCTCGCCCATATGGTGCGCAGTAGCGCCCTTGCTAGTTCCATAACAAAGGAGAAGACGGCATGAGTGAGTATGTGAAGATTCTGGCAAAAGGCGGCGGTCCTACGGGCATGGGCCATGTAATGAGAAGCCTTAACGTGGCCATAGCCTTGAAAGAGATGGATATGCCTGTGTACTTTCTCTTTGATAACGAGAGCTCGGCCACGGAGCTTGTTGAAGAGAACGGTTTTAGCTGGTGCAGGTACAG
>CAZSAY010000052.1:0-13916 GCA_964605225.1 uncultured Thermodesulfobacteriota bacterium
CTGAGCCCTGAGAGGAGCCGCAGGAGCGTGCTCTTGCCCGCGCCGTTATGACCGATAATGCCGCAGGTAGTGCCCTTTTTTATCTCGAAGTTCAGCCCCTTCAGGGCCCACATGTCCCTGTGCCGCTTCCCGCCCTTTGGAAAGACCATCTCACGGAGCCTCTCCGAGGGTTTGCTGTATATCTCGTATTTTTTGCCGAGGTCCTCGGCCTTTATGGCTATCATGGTCTAAAGAAGGTCTACAAGCCTCATATGGTTTTTAGTAAAAAAACGGTATCCCAGTGCGAAGATGCCTATGGAAAATATCATGAAATATATAAAACCAGCGTCGGGGAGCATGTCATTGAGGAGTATATTCCTGTAGGCCGTTATGAGAGATGTTATGGGGTTAATGTAAATGATAAACCGGATCTTTGCCGGCACGATGGTAATGGGAAAGAAGATGGGCGTGAGGTACATCCACATCCTTATAATCGGTATCATCAGGGGGCCTACATCCCTGAAAAAGACATTCAGGGCCGAGAGGAGGAGGGAAAACCCCATGGTGAGGAGAAACTGGAAAAATATGACTATTATAAGAAGAGGTGAGAGATACCCGATGCTCCCTGTCAGGACGAGTCTGAAAAGAAGAAGTATGGCGATGCCTATAAGCTCGCTTATTATGGCGGAGATGACAAGGGATGTATGGAGCGTCTTCAGGGGAAAGACTACGTTTCGCACGAGGTTGGCGTTTTTCGTCAGAGTGCCAACGGAGGCGGTGATGGATTCCTGAAAGGCTATCCATGGCAGTAGCCCGCAAAAGAGATAGAGCGAGTAGTTATGGAGGTGCGGGTTGCCCTTGAAGCGTACGCCGAGGATGACGGAGAAGACGAATGTATATATGATGAGGAGCAGTATGGGGTTTACCACGGACCAGTAGAGCCCGAGGGCCGAGCCGGCGTAGCGTGCCTTGAGGTCGCTCTTTACGAACTCCTTTACAAGGTTTTTGAACTCCATGGACCGTTTAAGGCCTCTTCCGATGGCAAGCCCCATTAGTTGCGCTCCTTGATACTTTTAAGGATTTGTGTGATTTTTTTCTCTGCAAGCTCTTTTTCCGGGCCTGAGGCGTTTTTGTTGGATCTCAGGCTACGGAGAATCTGCAGGGCCTCATCTCTTCGGCCCTCGGCGCGAAGGGTAAGCCCCAGTTTATAGGCGGCGGCGCTACTTTCGGGTGCAATCTTCAACGCTTCTCTATACCTTTGTTCGGACCTTTTCCAATCTTTCTTGAATCTGTACGTGTCGCCAAGTAGAATAAGTGCCGTGGTGTTTCCGGGGTGCGTCTCAAGGACCTTTTTTGTATCGGCCCTCGCCTTTCGGATCTTGCCTGTGGTCAGGTAGATACGGGCCCGCCCGAGGCGCGCCCACTCGTACTCCGGACGCGCGCCGAGGACACGGCCGAAAGCGGCGATGGCATTATCATATTCTTTTCGCCGTCTGTAGAGGTCTGCCATAGTCATGTTGAGCCCCGCGTCCCAGGGGGTCTTCTTCAGGCCTTCGGCTAGTAGCCTCCGTGCCTCTTTTATCTTGCCGGCCTTTATATCATACCTTGCAAGGTGGTTTCTCGCCTCACTGCCAGCGGGATAAACCTTTAAGGCGATGCGGAACTCGCGGGCCGCTTTATCTATCTTTCCTCTCCTGTCATATACGGTGCCCAGGGCCAGACGCACGTCATAGTCGCCGGGATGTTTCTCCTCTTCAGCGAGGAAAAAAGAGATATCGTCAAAGCGGGCCATTTTCTTAACGGCCCAGCCGGGAGGGTCTGCCCCTGCCAACTCGAGTGTGGCGCCGCCTTTAACGCCTGAAGGCCTGTCTTTTAATGAGAGGAGCTCCGCCCGCCCCCAACCGGCCATGTCAATTTGCTTCCACCTGTTCATCTCTCCCATGGTCAGGTTGAACCGGGGGCCGCCTGAGGTTACGAAGGAAATTATTAAATCACGTCCCCAATATTTTTTCAAATCCGTTATGTAGGAAAACCATCTTCGTTCACTCATATTGTTTTTAGGGTCTATATAACGTGAAAAGAGTTTTTCAAGCCCCATGCCCTTGATATCGTATATATATATCTCAAAGAGCGCCCCGTCCCCAAGGTCTGCATGCCAGTCAACCGGTGACATGCCAATGGAAAACCCGAGCGCCGAATCCCGGGGAATATGGAGGGTATAGGCCGTATATACCTTGGACCAGCGTCTTCCCGGTACCTGCAGTATGGCGTCCTTCAGGTGCCAGGCGTTCATTGATACCTGATTGGGCCTCGAAAGGGGGAGTGCGCGGCCGCTTCCCAGTATTATTCCGCTTTTGGCCCGGGGAAGGTTTTTTACAAAGTCGTAGTATGGGACCACCTTGCCCCTGGTCTCGTGAAGCGCCTCTTTTACCGTCTCACCTATTGGAATTATCTCTTCGGTTATCGTGCCTCTTTTGAGTACATATGTGGCCCCGCCAGTCTCTTTTATGGGGTAGGTCTCGTCTATATGGTAGTTTTTCGTTATGTAATCGTGTATCCGGGGCATGTGTTTACTGAGCGTCTTCCCGTCAAAGCTCATGTCCGAGTATATGATGTATGGAAGTTTTGTTTCTTCCATGGCGGCTATGACCTCGTCCTCGTCCATCGCCCCGGGCATTATAAGAGGGTAGGGTACGGCGCTCTTTCGTCCTGTTAGAAAGTAGTACATGGCCCCCGTGGGAACTACGAGTATGGGCTCATCGGGTGAGGTTTTTTTCTTTATATGCCTTGTGATAGCTCTTATTACTCCCGCATCTTTTTCCTTTACCCTGATACCATAGGCTCGGGGTATATTGAGGGCCATGGTCTTTTGTCCCGGCTCCAGGTGAACGAGCGGCATGTATGCGGAGATGAGGCAGAGGAGTGAAAAGAGGCCCGTAACTGTAAAGGCGGCGCCCCTTGAGAGGATGAGGGTGCGGCCCTTCATGGGTAGCCTTCCGGCAACAAGCGCGCCTGTTATCAGAATCGGGGGAAGGATAAAAATGAGGTGGTGAATATCGCTCCTCGGGAAGACGCCTAAAAATAATAGGAAGGAAACAGATACAAGGGTTATCTCCTTCCATGGTGAGCGCTTATTGCCGATGATGGAAAGCGCCGCGTATGGGATTGAGAGAGCGATTATCAGAGGCGGAAGAAGATAAATGCAGGCCACGGCAATGTGTATCCATATCTCTTTTACGAGGCCTTCTTTCAGGGACCATTGGGCGATGTTTCGAAATGGTATGAAGTTGAAGAGCTCATTGGTGAAAAAAAACGGGTTACTTCTTGATAACAGGGGGTAGGGCTTGTAGTAGGCGTTTGCCGCCTTTTTGAAGAGGGAGACAACGGTGTACTGCACCATATGGGGCAGGGCCCCCTTGGACCAGAAATAGAGTATTGTCAATATGATGGGAGCCAAAAAGGGGATGAAAAAGAGAGTGATGGCCTTCCACTCTTTTTTGGTTATTAGCCTCGCGAGCAGTACGGAGCCAAGCCCTAAGGTGATAAAAACCCCGTAGTTCTGTTTAAAGAGCAGGGAAAAGCCGGCCGAGGCCCCTGAGATGATAAGGGCGGTAGGCGTAAAGGACTCAAGGTAGCGTAAAAAGAAGAGAAGGCTCAGCAGGACCATGGTCATGGAAAACTGTGAGTACCCGGCCATCCAGTAGGATGGGACGGCTGTGGTGATAAAGAGCACGGATATAAGGAGGGCTGTGTTTTTTTTAAGAAAGTGCGTGGAGATGGAGTAAAGGAGCGCCGCGTTCACGGCGAGCGTGGCGCATGCCAGGAGGCGGCCAAGGGTTACGGAGTAGCCGAATATATAAAAAAGCAGGGCCTGCAGGTAATATATGCCGGGCATGATACCCGTTGCAATGTCTCTGTAGAGGACGTCGCCCTTTGTGAGCCGCTCGGCAACATAAAGAATGGCGCCTTCGTCGAGCATGGAGAGGTCTACCCTGGAGAGGGGGAGGGAGACTGCGAAGGCGAAGAGAACTATGAAGGGTAGTCTTGGGGAGGGGAAAAGGGCCTTGAAGGTGCTCTTCATCGGCCCCCTTTGCGTATCTTCATTATCATATAGTCTTTCTTGAATGGAAAGATGTCGTAAAGGGTCCAGAGGAGCTTCGGGATGGCCCCGGGGCTACGGCCTAACTTGGCCTGCACGGCCTCCCAGTCGCTTTTTTGCCCTGTCTGGGCAAACTTCAAGATATTAAAGCCCTGTGCCTCTAATATCTCACGGAAGGCCCTTTTCGTGAAATATGATACATGCCCCGTGAGTATGCTGCCCTTGTTTATGGCCCCGTACCGTGCCCTTGCCGAGCACTCCACGCCGGGGGGTTGGAAACCGAAGGCAAGGAGAAGGATGTTCATAAGGGAGTCGAGCCTTGGGATGTCCACGATGGCCGTGCCGTCGTCTTTTAAGACGCGGTAGAGTTCAGAGAGCAGAAAGTCCGTGTCGTGGATGTGCTCCATGGTCTCCATGCAGGTGACGATGTTAAAGGTCTTATCTTCATATGGAAGGGCGCCGCCGCTGTTAAGGTCGCAGCTTACGGCGTCTACACCCTTTTTTGCGGCCTCTTCAGTATGAACAAAATCTACACCCTTGACTACGCTCGCCCCTATACGTTTGGCTACGAGCATGGTGGCGGAGCCTGTCGAACACCCTATGTCCAGATACACCGGGTCAGGCGCCCCGCGGGGAAGGAGGTTCAGCACCTTCGTGACCCTGTCATCAACATAGTCAGGGACGAAGTCGTCCCATATTCTTTTGTTTGTCTCGGAAAGGCTCATTTTTTTATCTCCATTTCGTACTTTCTTTTGGAAAAAAGAAAGTACGACTAAAGAAAACCAATATGGAATGAGGTGCCCTATTGCTGAACTTCGGCCATGGCCCCCCATGTGGCCCCTTAAAAAAATAAGACTAAAAAAACCAAGAGGGAATAAGGTTTCGCGCTACTGAATCCCTGCCATGGGCCCCGGCTGCCCCTTCTCCTCTCGGAGGTTAGCGCTCCGGGGTTTAGAGTATAATCATAATATAAGAGGCAAGCGCCTCTTGGCAACAAAAAAAAGACCTTAACCCATGGTCCGGGCTACCTGTGACGGGTAGCTCCGGGGCAGGACATCGCCGAGGATAGAAATCCTTGACAAGGTCCTATAATAGATAATATGATTCACGATTAGGAGTATCCATTGGCAGAAGAGGTTCCTCCACATGGCAAAAAGTAGAGATATTTATTAGCATGGATTCATATAGCGATATCATAAGCAAGCGGGCCCTCTCCGGCGTGATGATCTTCAACGCCGTTAAAGAGCTTATTTATGTCAATGAAGAGGCTAAAAGGTTCCTCTACTCGTTCATAGCCGATGATGCCCCTTGCGAGATGGTGACGGATCTTCCTCCCGAGGTGCCTGAGTCCATAATTTCTCTCTGCGAAGAACTGATGACATATGTGGATGGGGAAAAGGATAATAAAAAGCACTTTGTTTACAAGAACATCCTCTGCCGTGGAGAGGATTTTTTCCTTCGGGCCATCCCCATACACAGTATATCCAGAGTGGACGATGCCTGCCATGTAATGGTTACCATTGAGAGATTCTCAACAAGACTTACGGCTGATGTTAAGAAGATAGGCTCAAAGTTTCGACTTACAAAAAGAGAGATTGAGGTCCTGAAGGGCGTGGCGCGCGGCATGACGAACAAGGATATCTCAGGCATCCTCTTTATAAGCGAGTATACGGTGAAGGACCACGTGCGGAGCATAATGCATAAGATAGACGTTAATAACAGATCACGTCTGATATGCAGGATTTTTGAGTGTAATCAATAAGGTATCTCTTTGCCATCGTTCTAAAGTTTTCCGCCCCTTCCCGTAAAACCCTACATACGGGGGATTGACAACAGGGTGTGTAATGGGTTAATCTATTAAGAGATTTTTTCGGGGGCGCTTTCATAACTCCTTGGCGTACAGTCCTTTGGCGAAAATCTTACTTAAGACGAAGGCCTTCCTAAAGGCCTTACAGTTGTAACAACTTGTCACCCCGGCATGGGCATAAGCCCTTGTAACCCGCACAGCACCTCAGAGACCGCATAAGAAAAAGCCACTTCATGATAAACGACACTGATATTAAGGGCAGGGTAAATAGGGCAGTTATTTTGGCTGATGGAGAGCATGGGCTCATTACGCCGCTTATAAAGCATAGCTCCATCATGGATCTGCCTGTTTTCAACAGACCCATTATAGAACAGACCATTCAATGCCTCTCCGATAACGGCATTACCAGCATAGTGATAGTTGGTCATAAAGGAGAGGATATTGATGTGCCCGCCAATATATTCGGCGGCAACGTTCCTCCCGTAAAGATAGAATATTTTGAGGAGGATATCCCGAGGGGCACTGCAGGCGTTTTGCGTGACCTCAAGGATTTTTTCGAGGACCAGGACGTTCTGGTCATTCAGTGCAATACCTTCGCGGAGTTCAACGCCGTGGACGAGCTTATAAGGTTTCACCTTGAAAAGGGCTCGGCCCTCACCATCGGGGTATCGCGGTTGCATCGGTCTTCCCTTGAGACCATTACGGCCGCGGAAGACGGTCTTGTGGATGATATCTCCATCATTCACTCCTCAAGGGAGAAAAGGACTGATGTGAAGTCAGAGGGCATCTTCATGGTAAACTCAAAAGCCCTCTCCCTTATAAAGGAAGAGGGGTATTTTGATATCAAGGAACAGCTCTTCCCTTCCATGAAAGAGGCCTCCCTTCCCGTTTATATTCACAGGGTCGATGGTTTTATAAAGACTATCGAGAGCGTTGATGATTATTATAACCTCCACAGGTCACGTATCCTCGACGGCCATGTGCCCGGGGGGCTCAAGGAGGTGGGCGCCAATATCTGGGTTGGAAGGGACGTAGCCATCTCGCCGAGATGTTATCTTCTCGGTCCGGCGGTAATAGGAGACAACTGCGTGGTGAGAGACCACGCGCAGGTCATAGGGCCGGTTATACTCGGAAAGGGCACTGTTATTGACGAGGGCGCTATCGTTCGTGAGAGCATACTCTGGTCCGGAACAGAGGTGCGGAGCAGGGCAAGCCTCTTTTACTGCGTTGCCGCCTCGAATACGGATATAAAAGAGGGGCAATCATACAACAACATGACCCTCGTGGGAGATATCAAGCACGGGGATGTGAATATTGTTCCCTCCAGGGAGAAGGCGCAGAGAGTAAACGGCGTTACCATGGCCACGATGGAGGCCGTAAAATCCAGGGCCTACCGTATAACCAAGAGGGTTATGGATCTGATGTTATCCACGGCGGCTCTACTGTTTTTATCTCCCATCATGTTTGTCATCGCTCTGGTCATAAAACTGGACTCTCAGGGCGCGGTTATCTTCCGGCAGAAGAGGTGCGGAAGAGGCGGGCGCGAGTTCAGTATGTTCAAGTTCAGGACCATGGTAAAGGATGCCGATAAACTGCAGAAAAAATATATGGACAGCAAGAGCGTGGACGGACCTGTATTTAAGCTGGATGAGGACCCCCGTATAACACGCATAGGCAGTTTTTTGAGAAAGACGAGTCTTGACGAGCTACCGCAACTTTTGAACGTCATAATGGGAGATATGAGCCTTGTGGGGCCGAGGCCCCTTGTGATGGGCGAGATGAAGTTCAGCCCGAGCTGGCGTGATATCAGGCTGAAGGTAAAACCCGGGGTCACGGGGCTATGGCAGGTGGAGGGAAGAAGCAGTCCTTATTTTCATGACTGGATCCGCTATGACGTGTCCTATGTAAAAGAGCAGTCCCTGACCGGCGACCTGAAGATAATTATGAAAACCATCAAGGTCGTGCTGAATAAGATAGGAGCCCGGTGACGCTGATAATTTTAAAGAGGAAAACGGCGAGCCTTTTGCTTGCCGGGTTTTTCATATTGCTCTTTCAGGGATGCTCCTCTTTTCGTGGAGATAGTCAGCCCGTGGATAGCGGCCTTGATAGCGCCCCTGCGGGCGAGAGGCCGGGTCAGGTCTCCGAGTTCATACTGGGGCCCGGTGACAAGTTGGAGATTACGGTTTTCCGTAACGCGGACCTTACAAAGACCATACAGATAAGTCCGGCCGGAAATATCGACTATCCCCTTGTGGGAGAGGTGCGGGCGGCGGGGCGAAGCATCTTCGAGCTCAAGGGGGAACTTGGCGAAAGGCTGAAGAAGTATATTAGAAACCCCCAGGTAAGTATCGGCGTGGTCTCTACTCAGAGTCAGAAGATTACTGTCCTCGGCGAGGTAAACAGGCCGGGGTTTTTCCAGCTGGAGGGGGAGCTTACGACGCTTGAGGCCATCTCCGGGGCCGGCGGCTTTACCCTTGATGGCAAGAAAAACAGCGTTCTTCTTATAAGGGGAGGGTTAAAGACCCCTGAACTCAAGACCCTTAATCTCATGGCCACCCTCGCGAAGGGCGATATCTCACAGAATATTATTCTTTCCAGAGGGGATATCATCTACGTACCGAGGACCACCATAGCCAACGTGGACCGTTTTTTCGGTCATCTCTCCAATATCCTGAAGCCCATGCTGGATCTTGAGAGAGGGTACTTTGTGGGCCAGCAGATTGAGTTCGGAAATAGTAGAAGCTCCAGGCTTACTGTGCCAGTTAATTAACAGGTCTGCAAAAAGCAGGTCCACTCACCTCCCGCCGGACCAATAACTTAACCATGACAGAAGGTACGGGTTGTTATCAGAATGAATTACTCCGATAATTTGAGCAAAAGAGATTTGCTCTTTAATATCGTTCATACCATTTTCAAGAGAAAGTCTCTTATCATAGGGCTTACGCTCATCACCTATCTCTCTTTTCTCTTCGGCACTTACCTGGTGACGCCTCTATGGAAGGCCACGGCCCTTGTAATGATGGAGCCCAACCCCAGGCAGCAGATTATCCTCTTTGACAAGATGGCCTCTCCCTCGGGGCAGATGTCCCAGATAAATCCCGTGCTCAACATGGTGGAGATGCTTACAAGCAAATCCGTTGCCAATGAGATGGTAAAGGAGTTCGGCCTTGATGAGAGGAGCAGGCAGAGGGGATTACACCCCAGGGGGCTCAGGTTCAGGGCAAAAAAATTCATCGTCGGGGTCGTTACAACGCCCATTCATATCCTCATGTGGATACGTGGAGCGCAGGCAGGTGAAAAAAACTTTCTTGCCGACGCAATAGATGAGTTCATGGGTGATGCAGAGGATATCAAAGTAGAGTCAGATACCTCAATCATCAATATCACCATCTGGGAGGAATCTCCCAAGCTTGCCATGGATATGGCCAACAGGATGGCCGAGAAGATAGTTGAGAAGACGATAAACCTCACGAGGGGCGAGCTGGACAGGGCCTATGTCTTTGTCGCCGGTCAGGTGGAAGAGTCGGGGCGTAAGCTCTCCGAGGCCGAGGAGGCCCTGAGCCGGTTCAAGGAAGAGAGCGGCGTTGTGAGCATGGACACGCAGGCCAATGCCGATATTTCGAGGCTATCAACCCTGGAGACGGCGCTTGCCGTTGGCAATGTCTCCGCACGGGAGACCCTTGAGAGGATAAAAGAGGTAAAAGAGCAGATAGGCGATGAAAAAGAGATAGAGGTGGCAACGAGCGTAATCGCTCGTAACCCTCATATTGACGAACTCAAGAGCGCCATCATAGATAACGAGATGAAGCTTGCCGCTCTTCTCGTTGAGAAGACGGAAGAGCACCCCGATGTTGTGAACATAAAGTCCGCCATAAGCGAGGCAAGGAGCACTCTGAAGAAAGAGGCCGAGATGGTCCTTAATTCCCGTACGGAGAAAAAGAGCCCGATCTTTGAGGAACTTCAGCAGAGGCTTGTGGACCTTGAGATAGACTCCTATGCCCTCAGGGCCAAGATGCGCGGCCAGGAGCAGGTAATAGACAAACTGCGTGAGAACCTTGGGGAGTATCCTTCCAAGGAAAAGCGCCTTGCTAAGCTTACAAGGGAGGTCTCGATACAGAGCGGTGTATATGAGACCATCAAGTCCAAACTCGAGGAGTTGAAGATACTGAAGAGCACCGCTATAGGGGAGACGCGTCTCAGCACGATAGACAGGGCATTTCTCTTCGAGAGCGATAATCAGGCCTGGCCCAAGTGGCTTATCAACATCCCAATCGGTTTTGTCCTCTCCCTCGTCCTCGCCCTTGGCATAGCCTTTTTCCTCGACTACTGGGACGATACTTTCAGGGGTGCGTCCGAGCTTGAAAGAAAGACGGGGAGGAATGTCTTCGGTGCCATACCGCTTGTTGATGAAGAAAAGAAGGGAGGTGGAAGTTAATGGGTCTTTTTAGCAAAAGGCATGAACAAACCCCGAATAGAGATGCCGCTATTCGTGACCTTGCCGTACATCTTCTTACCTATGCCGAGAGAGAGGACGAGAGGTCTTTTGTCGTCACGGGGCTCTCTTCTGGTTGCGGAAAGACTACCGTTTCCCTGGGACTGGCCCGTGCCATGGCCGCTTTTGGAAAGCGTGTGCTCCTTATCGAGTCGTCACCGGGCCGCTCCGCCATGAGAGAAAAATTCGGGCTGGGCCAGGGCAGAGGTATCTCAGAGTATCTTTGCGGCAAACCCCTTGCCGAACTCGTTTCGGAACAAGAGAAGAATTTTTTCATCCTTACCGATGGAAGAGAGCAGGATCAGCTCTTCTCCATGAAAAAGACAGAGGAACTTTACGGGAGGTGCAAAGACGATTTTGATATCGTGCTACTCGACTCCATGAATATCTCTTCACCGGCCTTTCAGTTCTTTCCTTCCATGAACGCCCTTATCCTTGTAGTGAACGGCGAGTCAGACGGCCAGGATATCCTCGCCTCTTCTCTAAAATCTGTTGAAGACCGCGGCGCCAGGGTAGCAGGTCTTATCCTTAACAGGCAGAGGCAATACGTTCCAGAGTGCCTTATGCAGGCGCTCAGGCTGAATTAAAGAAATCCGCCATGAAAAAGCAGGGTATATTCAAGGCTACGGGGATAAACTTCGTGGCAAAGGCCAGTGCCAGCCTGCTGGGTTTCGCCCAGTTTATCCTCATAGCGAAGATATTCGGCATAGGTTTGGAGACGGACGCCTATCTTATCGGGCAGACCCTGCCCATGATGTTCTCCACAATAGGCAGTATTATTTTTGGTTACACCCTTCTGCCCGTATTTATCGAGTACATGGAGAATGGCAGGGAAGAAGAGGCCTGGCTGGTGGCCGATGTCTTCTTTACCATTATCACCCTTATTACCCTTGTTTTCAGCGTAATTGTCTTTATCTTCGCCCCCTACCTTGTTCTTGTCCTTGCCCCGGGTTTTACTGAAGAGGGCGCGGCACTTACGGTTTCCATAATACGGCTTATGAGCCCCGCCTTTGTTCTTATAGGCATATCAAGCATAAACGCTACATTGATAAACGGCTTCAAGCACTTTACCATACCGGCGGTGGCCTCGCTTTTTCTCAGCGTGGGCAGTGTCTCGGCCATATTATTTCTCACCGGCTCCATGGGGATTATGGCCGTTCCGGCAGGTCTTATGACGGGGCTTACCCTGCAGACCCTCCTGCTGTATTTGTTCATGGCGCGAAAGAGGGCGCTTCGCCCCTGCTTCAGGTTTTTCGACCCGGGCGTGGCGCAGGTCTTCAAGCTCATGGGCCCGAGGCTTCTGACAATACTCCTTAACAGGATAGCGAGGATAGTAGACCGCCTCCTCGCCTCATCATTGGGCTCCGGCGTTATCTCGGCCCTTATATACGCCGATAAGATAACGCACGCCATATGCCTTGTGCCGCCCCTTGCCCTTACAAAGTCCATGTTCCCTGACCTTGTCAAGAACTATGCAACAGGCGATAAAGATCGGGTGAGGGAACTGCTTCTTAAGGCAATAAGGTTTGTTTGCTTTCTCTTTTTGCCCGTAACGGTTATAGTCTTTGTATCAGGGGAGTCCCTGATTACGCTTTTTTTCAAGAGAGGCGCCTTTGACGCCCATGCCGTCGCTAATACGGTAATAGCCTTGAGGTTTTTTACACTCGGCATGCTCGCCCTTGCCCTGAACGCCGTTATGAGAAGCGCTTTTTTCAGTATGCAGGACTCGGCGACACCGCTAAAGATAGGGATACTTAGTTTTGTTGTAAACATCACCTTTGACCTTATCTTCATCCGTTTCTTTGGTTTTGGCGGCATTGCGCTATCATCATCGCTGGCGGCGGTTATTAACGCCATTGTGATGTACAGGCTTCTTGTGAAGAAGAATGTCTTTGATGGAACCGCTGAACAACTCGGCCCCTTTCTGAAAAAGGTCTTTTTTGCCTCTTTTTCCATGGGTGGGGTAATGTGGGTCATGGAAGTATTCGTTAAAAGTGGTATTGTGGAGGGGCAGGGCAAGGGGCGCCTCGCGGCCTTTTTCGTGGGCAATATTCTCATCGGTGTTATAGTTTTTCTGGTTATATGCGTGGCCCTGAGGGTGAGAGAATATAAGGCGCTTATTAAGATATTGGGGCGTGTCTGTAAAAAAGGGGCAAGGCTTGCCCGCCTTCCCATATAGAAAGGGGTATGTCTTATGAAGCGAAAGGTTCTCATCATAGGCCTTGACGGCGCGAGTTTTACGGTATTAAAACCCCTTGTCAAGAGCGGTGTCTTGCCGAACATGGGTCGTCTCCTTGAGAAGGGCGCATCAGGGGAACTCCGCTCCACCGTGCCCCCTGTTACGGGCCCGGCCTGGGCCTCCTTTATGACGGGAAAGCTCCCCGGCAAACACGGCGTCTATGACTTTGTGAGGCCCGTAAAGGGTGATGTGGGTAGAGAGGTCATAAGCTATAACGCCATCAAATCAGAGACTATCTTCGATATACTGACGGCAAAGGGGAAAAAGTCAGGCGCCGTAAACGTGCCCCTTACCTATCCATTCCCCAATGTGGACGGCTACGTGGTGGCGGGGCTACTTACGCCAAAGAGCGTTCCGAGCATAAGCTCCCCGGCGAGTCTCATTGATGAGATAAGAGATGATATCGGCGAGTATGTCATGGATGTATGGTGGGAGAGGTTTGGAAAAGACAGGATAAAACAGTTTCTCGACCGCCTGAGGGTCTGCACGGAGCAGAGGATAAAGGCTATAAGGCATGTGCAGGGCAGGCTTGATTGGGATTTTTTTATCACCGTTTTTATCGGCACGGACAGGATTCAGCACTGGCTCTGGGATTACATAGCCCCTGAAGAGTCCTTTGCCTCAAGGAGCGCCGCTGAGAGGGAGATAAACAGGCTCGTACTCGATTATTACAAGCGGATAGACGGCTTTTTAGGCGAGACCATGGATACACTGGACAAGGGAACGACCCTTCTTGTTATATCGGACCATGGATTTGGCCCCTTAAAAGGCAAGGTCCATATCAATGAATGGCTCGCCGAGAGGGGATACCTTGCCTTTGACGGTGATAAGCTTGCGGGGCTTAGAAAAAGCGCCCAGCAGAAGAAAAGGCTTAAAAAGGTTGTCAAGACCGTAGACGTCTTCGACCTCTGGGGCAGGGTCGCCTCGAAGATGATAAAGAGAAACAAGAGACTCTCATTTTACAGCTTCCTCCATTGTATAGACTGGGGCAAAACCCGCGCCTACTCGGCCTCGAATACAGAGCAGGGTATATATATAAACTTGAAGGGCAGAGAGGCCGAGGGGCAGGTAGCCCCGGGCGAGGAGTATGAGAGTGTGCGGGCAGGGCTCATTAAAGAACTTGAGGCGTACAGGGAACCTTCCACGGGAGAGCCCATGGTAAGCAGTATCCATAAGGGTGAGGACGTATACTCGGGACCTTACCTTGCCGAGGCCCCGGATATTATCTTCTTTCTCCGCGAAGGCGAGTATATAGCCGATGTCCAGCCATCGGAGCGCGTCCTTGTGGAGAGGGGCTGGG
>CAZSAY010000053.1:0-13569 GCA_964605225.1 uncultured Thermodesulfobacteriota bacterium
GAGGGGAGGGGGACATAGGCGGACGAGGGGGGGGAGGGAGGGGGAGGACAGGGGAGACGACGCGGGGGGGGGGATGGACGAGTAGGGGACAGCGGGGCAGAATGTCTCTTTGCGGGCACTCCCGGCAGGCCTATTATCAACTTATGAAACTTTATGGATATACAATAGATTGAATAAATCAGTTAAGATGATAGTCACACTAACCGTGCTTGGGGCGCTGGCCGGCATCATACTGGCCTTTGTCTTCAATATGGCCGACCCCCTTATCCAGATTAACAAGGAAAAGGAGCTGAAGGCGGCCATCTTTACCGTGCTTCCAGAGGCCAGGGACTACCGCACCATGACAAAGGAGTTGAAAGGCGAGGTTGTCACCGTATATGTGGGCCTCGATGGTAACGGCACTCCCATCGGTGTGGCCTTTAAGGCCGATGGAAATGGTTTTCAGGGCAACGTGGGTATCATGGTGGGCCTTGGCCTTGAGTACGCAAAGTTAAAGGGCATACAGGTCCTTGATCAGGTGGAGACGCCGGGCCTTGGCAACAGGATACTTGAAAAATGGTTCATGGACCAGTTTAAAGGGGTTGAGATACACCCGAAGATAGAATATATTAAGTATAGAAAACCTGAAAAACCAAACCAGATTCAGGCCATTACAGGGGCCACAATATCAAGTAACGCCGTTGTCACCAATATCAACAACGCCGTGAAAAAGGTCACTGAACTCTTTACCGCCGAGGAGCTCGCGGGCTCCTCAGTCGCGGGAGGAGGGGAGTAAGATGAGCGAGGGGATGGAAAAAGCGCTTTTGGCCGAAGAAGAGAGGCCAAGCCTTATGTATGAGCTTAAAAAAGGGCTCTGGCAGGATATAGCCCCTTTCAGGCTTGTCCTCGGCCTGTGTCCCTCCCTTGCCGTTACCAACTCCCTCATTAACGGCATCTCAATGGGGCTTGCCACCTTATTTGTCCTCGTGGCCTCCTGCGCGGCCGTATCAGTTGTGAGAAGGTTCATATCCCCGCAGGTCAGGATAGCCGCTTATGTGGCTATTATCGCCACTATCGTCACCGTTACGGACCTCTTTTTACAGGCACTCTTTCCAGACATATCAAAGGCCCTCGGCCCATACGTACCCCTTATAATAACCAACTGCATAATATTCGGCCGCGTAGAGGCCTTTGCGCAGAAAAACCCCGTACTCCCAACCCTTATGGACGCCCTCGGCACGGGTCTTGGTTTTACCTTCGCATTGACGGCCATGGGGCTCATCAGGGAGATACTGGGCTTTGGTTCCATCTTCGGCCTTCAGATACTTGGCAGCTGGTTCACGCCCTGGATTGTGATGATACTTCCGCCCGGGGCCTTTCTTGTGATGGGAACCCTTATCGCTATTGTGAATTACATTTCACATAAACAGTCCTCGCAGGGCGAAGAGGCTTAGGAGGAAAACCCGTGGAACTGATAGTTGTATTTATCTCGGCTTCCATAGTACATAACTTCGTTCTTACCTATTTTCTTGGTCTATGCCCCTTTGTGGGCGTATCCAATAAGACGGAGAACGCCCTGAACATGGGCATGGCCACTACCTTTGTCATGACCCTTACGGCGGCGGCCACGTGGCCTGTTTATCACTACATACTCCTGCGCTATAACATACCCTTTCTGGAGTACGTATCATTTATCGTAATAATCGCCGCCCTTGTTCAGCTTGTTGAGATGTATATCAGAAAATCGAGTCCCACGCTTTACAGGGCCCTGGGCATCTATCTGCCCCTTATTACCACAAATTGCGCTGTGCTGGGCCTTGCCCTCTTCATGGTTTTAAGGGATTATAACTACATAAAGAGCATTGTCTTTGGTTTCGGCACGGGCGTGGGCTTCACCATAGCGCTCCTCATGATGTCCGGCATCAGAGAAGAGCTTGAGTTCGCCGATATTCCAAAACACTTTCAGGGCATAGCCGTCACCATGATAGTGGCCGGCATGATGGCCCTTTCTTTCATGGGATTTGCCGGGCTTCTCCATTAGGGCGGGTTTAAAATAGTGTACAGCCACCGGTGTCCGTGAAGGGCATTTTGTGTTACAATATAAAGTAAAAGAATTGAGGAAGGTTTTTTTTTATGAGTTCAGGTTCGTTAATATCGTCGGTCATCAGCATGGGCGGCATAGGCGCAGTGCTTGCCATCTTTATCGCTGTCGCTGATAAAAAGCTCAGTGTAAAGGAAGACCCCCGCGTTGAGCAGTTGCTGGACATACTTCCAGGGACCAACTGCGGAGGGTGCGGTTACGCCGGTTGTAGATCCCTTGCAGAGGCCCTTATGAAGGGCGATGCCCCGCCTACGTCCTGCGTTGCCTCGGGAGATTCCACGGCAATAAAGCTTGCCCGCGTTCTCGGCGTTGAGGTTTCGGCTAAAAAGAGAAATATCGCCGTAGTTCTCTGTCACGGCGGAGCCGCCGAGGCAAAAAGAACGGCCGAGTACAGGGGCGCCGTGGATTGTACGGCCGCCGACCTTACGGGCGGCGGCAAGGCCTGCTCTTACGGTTGCCTTGGCTACGGCGAGTGCGTAGCTTCCTGCGAGTTCGGCGCCATGGCCATGAGCGACGATAACCTCCCAGTTGTCTTTCATGATAAATGCGTGGGTTGCGGCGCCTGTGTGAGGGCCTGCCCGAGAAACATAATCGAGCTTCACAGCGAGGACCACAGGCTCTTTGTATACTGCCGTAATAAAGAAAAGGGCGCAAAGGCGAGAAAGGTCTGCACAGTTGCCTGTATTGCTTGCGGCTTATGCGTTAAAGACTGCGCAGTGGATGAGGGGATTGCCCTTAAGGATAATCTCGCTGTTGTTAATAATGAGCTTGCCCCGCAGGACGACGGGGCTACAAAGAGATGCCCCACAAAGTGCATACATTACGGCCTTGAGGAGGAGATTACAAGAGGCCGTTTCCTTGCCGGGCAACTAAAAAAAACCTCTTGATAAGACCCCTGTGAAAACCCTTCACCCCGCCCCGGGAGCATGGATACCCCACACCTTTATCGTTAAAGTCAAGCCGCGTCTTTTCTCACTCAGGGGCTTCCTCGAATAAGGAAGATAGTGAGGTTAAGGGGAGATGTATCACATTGAGTTAATCTACAATAATTTTCCATTAATAGTCATTTAATCTCTCTTTGTTAACATTACAGGAATATGTTTTTGCTTGATAACGTCACTATTAGGAGCAAATCGTGAAAAATAAAAATTCGGCTATTATCGTTGTTGCTGTCATCATAATTATCATAGCGGCGGTAGGTGGCTATTTTCTGGGAAAAGGCGGCGGTGGAGCTCCGTCAAATAGCGTCTATAGAAATAACGGCCCGGCAAATCCGGCCATAGGCAATATCAAGGCTTCTCTAATAAGTGACCTTGAGGCAAGGCTTAAGGAAAAGCCTGATGACGCTAAAACCATATATACGCTTGCCGATACGTATTTTACGATGAAACGTTTTGAAGACGCCGTTAAGTTTTATAATAAACTCCTAACCCTTACCCCTGATGATACCGATATATATAACGACCTCGGGCTCTCTCTCCATTATCTCGGCAGATCAGCCGAGGGGTTAAGGTCTATTGAGGATGGTATCAAAAAGAATCCCTACAATCAGAGAATCTGGCTTACAAAGGGTTTTATCCTTGCCTATGGCGTAGGCGATCTTCTTAAGGCTGAAGAGGCCTGGAAAAAGGCGCGTGCCATTGATCCGAAAAGCTCAGTTGGAAAGGCGGCGGATAATTACCTTGTCCAGATAAATAAAACCGCAAAAGGTAAGGAAGGGCAATAAATGAGCGCCAGGACAAGGCCCGACGCGAAAGCGCCAAAGCCCTTTCATAAGAGAGCCGGCCGCAAGATATGGCTCTTTTTTAACTCCCTCAAGCTCACCCTCGCCGTGATGCTCACCCTCGCCTTTGCCGCCGGAGTGGGCACCGTTATCCAGCAGGGGCTTCAGCCATCGGAGTACGTGAACTCCTATGGCCTGAAATGGGCGAAAATTATTTTCTACACGAGTGTAAACGACCTCTATCACGCGTGGTGGTTTACGGCCATGCTGGGGCTCCTTTGCCTCAATATCATAGTCTGTACCTTTGAGAGGTTTCCTCCAAAGTGGAAGGCACTGCTCAATCAAAAACCCGCAGGAAAGTTCAACCAGAGGATTATCTCCAACTGCTCTCATAACCATACCATTGCCATGGAGATGAGGCATGAGGAGTCGAAAGACAGGGTCCTCGGCATATTCAAAAAAAAGAGATACAAGGTTCAGCATACCTCGGCTGAAGACGGCCATTATATATACGCATGGAAGGGTACCATAGGGAGGCTCGGCTCGGATGTAGTCCATATCAGCCTCCTGCTCATACTCCTTGGCTCCATACTGGGAGGTTACCTTGGCTACAAGGACAATAAAATCGTCTATGAAGGCGATACAATGACCGTGCCGCAGGCCCCTTTCACGGTGAGGCTCGATAAGTTCTGGATAGACTTTTACGATACGGGACAGATAAAACAGTACAACAGCCTCCTTACCGTGCTTGAGGGCGGAAAAGAGGTTATGAAAAAACAGATATGGGTTAACGAACCCCTTTATTACAAGGGCATACGTTTTTATCAGAGTAGCTACGGCTCTGCCTGGGACAGGATAAAACGCGCTGATATCGGCTTTGTAAAGAAGGCCAGTAAAAAGATTAACGCCAAGATAAGCGCAAAGTGGGGCAAAAAGGTTCGTATCCCTGAAACGCCCTATAGCATTCGGCTTATGGGCTTTGCCGCGGATTTCGCCTATGATGACCGCTCAAAGACGGTCTTCTCGCAATCCATGGAGACAAAGAACCCGGCCGTGCATATTGAGATATACAAGGGCGATGAGATGATATCAAACCCCTGGCTCTTCCTCAATTATCCGGGGATATTCCCTGCCATCCCCGACTCGGAAGATGACCTTGTCTTTGCCGGTTTTAGTGGTATCATGTACTCGGGGATCTCTCTTAACAAGGACCCCGGAACTAATGTAGTATGGCTCGGGGCCCTCGTAATGGGGCTCGGTTTTTTACTTGCCTTCTTTATACCTCACAAGAGGTTGTGGATTTACGTAAGCGATGACGGGGCCTCTTCGGAGGTAAAGATAGGCGGCTTTATCAATAAAAATCAGTTCGCTCTTGAAAAAGAGCTTAAAGATATAGTGGGACGAATAAAGACGGATTAGCTCCACTGATTCGGAGGTAAAATATATGGTACTATCACTTGTGTTTTTCAGCTTTTCCTTTGGTTTCTATATACTCGCGGCATTGCTGTACCTTGGCAACTGGATACTTAAGAAAAAGTGGCTCGGCCAACTTGCTACTTCCATCGCCTATGTGGCCCTCTTTTCCACTACCATGATACTCATCATGAGGGCGGGAGAATCAGGACACGCGCCCTTTTCCAACCTCTACGAGTCCATGGTCCTCTTTGTATGGGGCATAAACCTGGGTTATCTCATACTTGAGTACAGGCACAAGTTAAAGGCCATCGGGGCCTTTGTCATGACCATAGCCTTTCTCGCCATGCTTTCGGCCTCCATGCTTCCATACAGGTTCAAGAGCGTCGAGCCCCTTAACCCGGCCCTGCAGAACAAGTGGCACTGGATGGTCAACCTTCTCGCGCACTTCAACCTTCAAAAGTACGCCATAGGCTGGCTTGACTTTCACGTATTCACAACCTTTGTAGGTTATTCTGCCTTTGCCATCTCTTTTGGCATCAGCATCATGTATCTCATCAAAAACAGCAGCGAGTCCAGGGGCGGCCACGGTGGACTTCTCGCGGCCTTTCCCGATTCCAAGATGCTCGACGAGCTCGGGTACCGCACGATAGCCTGGGGTTTTCCCTTCCTCGCCGTGGGCATAGTATCAGGCGCCGTCTGGGCCAACTACGCCTGGGGCACGTACTGGTCCTGGGACCCCAAAGAGACATGGTCCCTTATTACGTGGTTTATTTACGCGGCATACCTGCACGCAAGGGTCACAAGGGGCTGGAGGGGGAAAAAGGCCGCTTATCTTTCCATAGCCGGTTTTCTTGCCGTCCTCTTCCTTTACTGGGGCGTGAGCTTTGTTCTTCCCGGTCTTCATGCCTACGCATAAGGCCGCTTTTAGGATATGAACTTTTATTTAAGGTAACGGGGCCGTAAGGCCGTTGCGATTTATCTGAAATCAGGGTATATATTAAATATGGCAGATGAGAAAAAAGGCGAGGGCGCTCTACCAAAGGCCGTTATAATCGGCGTAGTGGTTGTGGTCATTGTGATAGTAGTGGCCATCGTTATGAGCCAGAAACAGAAGTTTACCCTCATGGCCCCCGGGGCCGAGGCCGTGGACTTCACACTGCCCGACCTTGAGGGAAAGGAGCACACCCTATCGAGTCTACGGGGCAATGTCGTCTTTCTAAATATCTGGGCCACATGGTGCGGTCCCTGTCAGGAAGAGATCCCGTCCATGGAGTTCATGCACAATAAATTCAAGGGCAAACCCTTTAAGATAGTCGCCGTAAGCATTGACAAGGGCGATGATGAAGTGGTTAAAAAGTTTGCCAAAAGTTTTGGCATCACCTTTCTGGTGCTTCACGACAGGAAGGGGCATCTTAAAGACACCTACAAGACAACAGGTGTGCCCGAAAGCTTTATCATCGACCAGAACGGTATAGTTGCCGAGAAGGTCTGGGGCCCAAGGGACTGGTCTGACCCTAAAAATCTATATACCATTAATAACCTCCTTCAAAACGGCGCCCGCGCACCGGCCTCCTACGGGAAAAAATAGGTATAGATTCCTCTTCTAATCTTTTTTTAATCTTTACTGCGATATCTTTTATTAATCGTGTCACATGAAACTCCCCGGCAGGAGTCAACGGTTTCTTCCTCTATAGCCTTTGCCTGCGATCCATTGGACAGCCTCTTCATCACCGGACATGTGTCTGTTATTTGAAGGCAAAATATAAATTAAAAGGAAAATATAATGAACAGCGAAGTTACTCTGTCTCTGGCATTTCTCGGTGGCATACTCTCTTTTGTCTCTCCCTGCGTACTGCCCCTGGTGCCTTCCTACGTATCCTTTGTCACGGGTATCTCCTTCGAGGACCTTACGAGTGAGAACGCCGGTCAGCTTAAAAAAGTCATACTCCTAAACTCACTCATGTTCATCCTTGGCTTCACCTCTGTCTTTGTCCTCATACTCGGCTCATCGGCCCAGCTCTTCGGCTCGGTATTTCTCCAGTATCAGGACATTGTACGCAAGATAGGCGGTGTGATTATAATACTCCTTGGAATTCACATCATGGGGATAATAAATATCAAGGTCCTCCAGCGGGATAAACGATTTCATTTTTTCAAGGATAAACCGGCCGGTTTTTTAGGCTCTTTTATAGTGGGCATAGGTTTTGCCGCGGGATGGACCCCATGTATCGGTCCCATCCTCTCGGCCATCTTCGCCGTGGCGGCCACCTCTACGAGCCCCCTTGCCGGCATGAAGCTCTTTCTCGCATATTCAATAGGCCTTGCCATACCCTTTTTTCTCACATCTCTGGGGATAAACACCTTTCTTCACCACTTCAACAAATTAAAAAAACACATGAGGATAGTCTCATTCGTAACGGGTTTTTTCCTTATTTTAACAGGGGTGTTGATTTTCTTTAATTCCCTTGCTATAATCTCATCATATCTTGATGCCATTTTGCCGCAACTCAGTTGATATGGATAATGAGGACATGACGAAACTTCGTGTAGACGTGTATACAAGAGAGGATTGCTCGCCCTGTCACTTCAGCATGGATGTAGACCCCATAACAGGTAAACCCTGCGTTCATTGCAGAAACGCCCTGGCAGTACTCAAAAAGGTAAGAGATGAGATTCCCTTTGTCCTCAACGAGATTGACATATCCTCTAATGAAGACCTCAAACGCAGATACAGCGAGGATATACCCACTGTTTTTATAAACGGCAAGAAGTCCTTCAAGTTCAAGGTGGACGAGTCTGAGTTTAGAAAAAAAGTCAAGAGAGAGATTATAAAGGCCGGCATATTCCGTTACAGGGACCGTAAGAGCGAGAGCTCTCTCTGACAGATGAAAAAGGCCTTTTCAGTGCATACTTAATTCCTTTTATAGACCTCTCCAGTCACGGCACCTCATCATCCAGGTTCTCTTACTCGGCTCTTAAGCGGTAGAGGGCTTTTTTGTTTTAATCCATGCCGCCATATCCCGTTTCCGCTGGGATTTTCGTCATATGCAAGGTGGCCGGCCTTTCTTGCTTTTTATCAGTAGATTAGTTATATTCTTAGTGTATTTAAAGGTAGCGGCGGCCTCGCATGCCGGGTGTGAGAAGAAGGTCTCTTATGAGACCAGGGCGCTGACCTTTTCGGCGATGGCATGGCGCCGGGAGGCGGCCTGTCCCGGATATGCTCCGCGGTGAGAGTCTTGAGGTCTCTGTCTCAGATGAAAAAAATCCTTATCCTTTTAGGTTTACTTCTGGTGCTGGCCCGGCCGGGCGGCGCGTTGGCGGCAAAGGCCCATGTGGGGGAGCTCAGTGTCGTGACCGCGCCTGATGCCTTAAGTATCTCCTTCTCTGTTGATAACGCCTTTCCAAAGCTTATAGAAGAGGCCATTAAGAGCGGCGTCCCAACGTCTTTTAACTTCATTGTGGAGTTTACCCGCGTTCGTGGGCTATGGTTTGATAAGGAAGTGGGAAGGTGGGAGTTTAAGCATACCGTTAAATACGATACCCTTAAGCAGGAGTACGAGATAACCCTTGAGGAAAAGGGGGGAATAAAGATACTAACAAAGGACTACGCCGAGATGAAGAGGTTAATGAGTTCCCCTGATTCCGTCTCGCTCCTGCCCTCATGGGGGTTACCTCGACATTACAATTACGAGCTTCGAATCATGGCGGAGCTTCGCACCATAAGGCTCCCTTTCCGCCTCGATTACATGTTTTTCTTTCTGAGATTATGGGACATTGACACGGACTGGTATTCCTATAAGTTCACTTACTGATAAATGCCATGAAGAGTTCCGATAGAGCACAGGCCGATCAGAAGAGACGGCGCAGGGAGATTTTTATCATCATCGCCGTCCTTCCTGTAATCGTTCTCCTTACCTATTTCGAGTCCCATATATCCATCCTCAGCGGCAATGTGCCCATACCCGCCAATATCCTCATACTGGGCCTTATAAACCTTAATATCATCCTCCTTATAGTCGTCATCTTTCTCGTCCTTCGCAACACGGTAAAGATATTTTTCGAGAGAAAGAGAAAGGTCATGGGCTCAAAGCTCATGACAAGGCTTATTACGGCCTTTGTTGCCCTATCCATTATCCCCACGCTCATATTGTTTTTTGTCGTAATCTCCTTTATAAATAGAAGTATCGACGGCTGGTTCAATATAAAAATAGAGGATTCCCTGCAGGGCTCCCTGGAACTTGGTCAGAATTATTACAGGGATATGAAGGAGAAGATGCTCTCGGGCGCGAGAATCATAGCCACCTCAGCGGGAAAGGGTCCTATTACGGCCGATGCCCCGAAGCTCCGCCGTTTCATATACCAGCGCATGGAGGAAAATGATTATTCCACCATAGAGGTCTACAACGCAAGAGGCAGGCGAATCATGTATTTTGTCTCTGATTCCGTAGTAGACGGCACGGTGCCCGATGTTGAGCTTGAACGCATGAAGGATACCTTTTCCGGTGAGCCGCTGAGCTTTGTACAGAGCCTTAGCCTCGGAGACGTTGTACGCGGCTCATACCCCGTTGTCCTGCCTGACCAGGCCGGCCGCGTAGCAGGCGCCGTGGTGGTGAGCTATCACGTGCCCCTTAGTCTTGTCGGTAAAATGAAAGAGATATCAACGGCCTTCGAGGGGTATAAACAGCTTAAACTACTTAAAAATCCCGTGAAGACCAGTTATTTTGTAATACTCCTCATTATAACCCTGCTCATTGTCTTTTTCTCCATCTGGATAGGCAGATACCTCGCAAGAGGCATAACCGTGCCTATATACGAGCTTGCCAACGGCACCAACGAGGTGGCGGGAGGTAACCTTGATTTTCGGATTAACATTGAGTCCGATGACGAGATAGGTCTCCTTGTACGGTCATTTAACCGCATGACAGAGGACCTTAAGGCCGGAAAAACGCGCATAGAGGAGGCTAACCTTAACCTTCGAAAGACCAATACCGAGCTCGAACAGAGACGGCGCTACATGGGCATAGTCCTTGACAACGTAACAGCGGGTATTATCTCCATTGACCGTTACGGCAGGATTACCTCCATAAACAGGGTGGCCGCAGAGATACTGGGAACCGATGAGGGCTACGCATTATTAAAAAATTACAGGGATGTCCTTCGCGAAGAGGATAGAGAGGTCTTCAAGGAGCTGATACGCCACATGAATGAGATAGGCGTTCAGTCCATGGAGAGGCAACTCAGCCTCAGGGTTGGCGATAAGACCATAATGATACTTGTGAACCTCAATGCCCTTAGAGACAACAAGGGCGATTACCTTGGCATGGTGGCCGTGCTTGACGACCTTACGCATCTACTGAAAACGCAGAGGATGCAGGCCTGGAAAGAGGTGGCAAAGAGGATAGCCCATGAGATAAAGAACCCCCTTACGCCTATTAAGCTCTCGGCGCAGAGGCTTAGAAAAAAATATCTTGATAATTTTACTGACAAGGATATTTTCGACGAGTGTACGATTACCATTATTCAGCAGGTTGACGAGCTCAAGGTCCTTGTTGATGAGTTTTCCAATTTTGCCCGCATGCCCGCTGTAACGCCCACGCCAAATGACCTTAACGAGGTGGTGCGCGAGACAGCGGCCCTTTACAAGACAGCAGAGAAAGGCATAGAGTATAATGTCTTCACCGATGATTCCATGCCCGTTGTAAGTATTGACAGGGACCAGATAAAGCGCGCCCTCATAAACCTCTTTGACAATGCCTCCGCCTCTATAGAGGGTACCGGTTCCGTAGTTGTAAGGACGAGCTATGACCGCGCCCTTGAGCTCGTAAGGGTTGAGGTCATTGACAGCGGCACAGGCATAAAGGCCGAGGCAAGGGAAAGGCTCTTTGAGCCTTATTTTTCCACAAAGCGAACAGGCACGGGGCTCGGCCTTGCCATCGTAAGCGATATAATATCCGACCATAACGGCTATATAAGGGTAAAAGACAACCCCGCCGGGGGGACAATTTTTGTAATTGAACTGCCTGTGAGGCCTGTGAATATATGAACAAAATAATGGTAGTCGATGATGAGAAAAATATTAGGGACTCTCTTGGAGGGGTGCTCACTGATGAGGGTTACTCCGTGGTAAGCGCGCCAACCGCCGAGGAGGCATTGGAGATATTACACGGGGAAAGGCCCGACGTTCTGCTCCTTGACATATGGCTGCCGGGGATGGACGGTATAAAGGCCCTTCCAAAGATAAAGGCCATGGACCCGGATCTACAGGTCATTATGATATCAGGTCATGCCAGTATAGAGACTGCCGTGGAGGCCACAAAGCTCGGTGCCTATGATTTCATAGAAAAACCCGTATCCCTTGATAAGGTGCTCATTACCGTGGAGCATGCCCTGGCCCACAGGAGGCTCTCTGGCGAGGTACGCGAACTCCGTGAAAAGGCCCTTGAGAAGTACGATATCATCGGCGTATCAGAGGTGATGAAGGACCTTAAAAAAGACATACAGCGGGCCGCCCCCTCAAACTCATGGGTACTTATCACAGGAGAGAACGGCACCGGTAAGGAGTTCGTGGCCAGAAATATTCATCTTCTCTCCACGCGCTCTGCAAAGCCATTTGTAGAGGTAAACTGCGCCGCCATACCTGATGACCTTATAGAGAGCGAGCTCTTCGGCCATGAAAAAGGGGCCTTCACAAGCGCCTTTTCAAAGAAAAGGGGCAAGTTTGATATGGCCCATACAGGGACAATATTTCTTGACGAGATAGGGGATATGAGCCTGAAAACTCAGGCCAAGATTCTGAGGATACTGCAGGAGCAATCCTTTGAGAGGGTAGGGGGCACGGAGCTTATTACCGTTGACGTAAGGGTGATAGCGGCTACCAACAAGGACCTTAAGGGTGAGATAGAAAAAGGCAACTTCAGAGAAGACCTCTATTACAGGCTTAACGTCATACCCTTTGTCGTGCCTCCGCTGAGGAGCAGGCCCGAGGACATTCGCCTGCTTGCCGAGCATTTCCTCATAGAGGCCTCTCATAAATCCGGGGTTGAGACCATCAAGGCCGACAATGACGTAATGAGACGCTTTGCTGAGTACGGCTGGCCCGGAAACGTCCGGGAGCTCAAGAACCTTGTTGAGCGCCTCGTAATCATGACCCCCGGGCCCTCTATTACCATTAACGACATACCCTCCTATATAAGCGGCCGCAAGGCCACGGATGACCATGGTGGCCTCTTTTCCAGGAGCCTTCTGCGTGACGCGAGATCCTCATTCGAGAAAGAATTCATACTTAGAAAACTCAAGGCCAACGGCGGCAATATCGCAAAGACCGCCACAGCCATAGGTATTGAGCGTAGCCACCTTTACAGAAAGATAAAGAGCTACGGTATCGAGCACGAAGACCTCTAACCCTACCCCCCCCCTCTTTCGGGGGATTGACAATCCTCCCGCCTTATGGTACGAATATTCATAATCATATAAAAACAAAATAGCGCATACCGTAAGCCTTTTTTACTTTACCCTTGTATTATGGAGAGGGGCGGTTTCACATATAGTGTTTATGAGGAGTAGTTTATGCTACACAACCTTAAATGGAGAGGTGTATCATGAGATTATTCATCGTAATGCTCCTGCAGGTCCTGCTTTTCTTGCCCTTTACAGGCTTTGCTGCCCAGAATGGGCCTGCACCCCTTCAAAAGACAAAAAAGGTTTCCGAGATTCAGAAGGCCAGGGTCATGAATTCCTACGGTAGACTGCCCCTTTATTTTATAGAGAACAGGGGGCAGGTGGACGGGCAGGTTCGTTTCTTTGAGAAAGGCTCTGGCCACTCGACCTTCTTTACCAGTGATGGTGTGGTGCTCTCTCTTACAAAGAGAGAGAACGCCTCTAATAAGACCTCTTTTGATGGTCTCATTAAGGGGATTACGGGAGGAGGGCCTTTGAAGGTTACCACCGAGGCCGTCTCCCTCTCTTTTGTAGGGGCCAATGAAAAGGCCCGGATAGTCGCAGGCAAGAAGCAAGGCGGCCATGTAAACTACTTTGTAGGTAACGATAAGACAAAGTGGCACAGCAACATCCCCACCTACGGGACCGTGACGTATAAAGATGTATACAGAAACATCGACATCCAGTTTTACGGCAACAACAAAAACATGGAGCATGACGTAATCGTCCGCCCCGGGGGAGATATCTCAGAGGCCGTCTTTGCCTATCGCGGGATTAAAGGCCTGAAGGTTACAGAGACGGGCGACCTTGAGGTTTCGCTTAACAACGGCAACATCATAGAGAAAAAACCCTACATCTATCAGATTGTGAAGGGCGAAAAAGTGGCGGTGGATGGCAGTTACAGGATACTCAA
>CAZSAY010000054.1:0-13223 GCA_964605225.1 uncultured Thermodesulfobacteriota bacterium
CCTGAGTAGAGGCCACATGGGCAAGGAGCATCTTTCCCGTCACATCGCCTATGGCGTAGACGCCCTTAAGGGTTGTCTCAAGTCTCTCGTCCACCACGATTCTACCTCTATCAACCTCTATACCGGCCTCGTCAAGGCCGAGCCCCGTTGAGTTAAAGGCCCTTCCTATGGAGACAAGGACCTTCTCCGTAATAAAAGTGCGCCCGTCTTTGAGCGTAGTCTTTACCCTTTTTTCACCGACCACCGAAACGTCTTCTACCTGCACGCCCGCCATGACGGTCACGCCGCCAGCCTTAAAACCCTTTGCGATAAGACGCGAGACCATACGGTCTTCTGTAGCGAGTATGCCGTCAAGGAGCTCCACGACGATGCAGTCCGTGCCGAAGGCCGAAAAAATCGTAGCGAACTCACAGCCCATGACGCCGCCGCCGATGATGAGCATGCTCTCGGGGACCTCTGTAAGGTTAAGGGCCTCCGTGGATGTTATAACGTTTTTACCGTCTATATTAAATGCCGGGATAAGGGCGGGCTCCGAGCCCGTGGCGATAATGATGGAATCGGCTGAGATGGTCTCGGTCTCGCCGCTTTCACCCTGCACACTCACCCTGCCCGCGCCTTCTATAAAACCCGTGCCCTTGAAGACCTCGACTTTGTTACCCTTTAGAAGTCCCGCCACTCCGCCTACGAGTTTTTCAACGATTCCATTTTTTCTCTCTACGGCACGGGCCATGTTAAAGCTCACTTCTCCTGTCAGAACGCCGAACTCGGCGGCCTCTTTTACGGCCTTTACCCTCAAGGCGGAGTAATACATGGCCTTCGTGGGTATACAACCACGGTTGAGGCATGTGCCTCCAAGGCTCTCTTTTTCTATAAGGGCGACACTCGCCCCGAGCTGTGCCCCCCGTATGGCGGCCACATAACCGCCCGGCCCGCCGCCTATTACTACAAGATTAAATTCTCTCATCCAAACCCCTCTCCATATTTCAAAAAAACATCTATTTTTTTAGAGACTTCATCGGCCACAGGCTCCCCCGCAAATGCCCTTACCCGGGGCGCCGCTCCATGGTTATCTTTCTTTGCCACTCGCCAAGATGCGCAAAGCTCACCACAAGGGTGCACCTACCAAGAAAGCCCGGAAACTTATCGGCCCATTCTATTACAGAGATACCCCTGGAGTAAATATATTCCTCAAGACCGGCCTCAAAAAATTCGACCTCGCCACTCAGTCTGTATAGATCCATGTGATAGAGGGGTAAAGCACCTCCCCCGGGGCCACTCTCACCCCTTTTCCCGCCCCTCTCTCCCATACCCGCCCCGCCGCTACCTCCCCCGTCACCAATCTCACCCCCTTCGCCCAACTCGCCCCCTTCGCCGCCTTCGTAGATATTGAGGAGATTAAATGAGGGGCTCTTTACATGGCACCTTAGCCCGAGGCCTCTTGCGAGCCCGCGGACAAAACATGTCTTTCCTCCGCCGAGCTCTCCCACAAGTCCGATAATATCACCGGACTTAAGCGTTGGCGCTATCCCGGCCCCGAGGCGCTCCGTCTCGCCGGGAGAGTTGGTAATAAATGTCTTCAGGGCCTCTCTTCCCACAATCTTCTTAATCGCCGGTAAGGGTATTCAGGAGAAGGGGTATCTCGGAAAGGAGATCCGTCGCCAAAAGCCCCCTCTGGCCGCCCAGTCTATGGCTTGCGGTCTCGCCGCACAGGCCGTGAACGTAAACAGCGGTAATAGCGGCATTAAGGCCAGAGAGCCCCTGCCCCATGAGGCCGCCTATCATACCGGCAAGCACGTCCCCCGTGCCCGCCGTGGCAAGGGCCGGCCCTCCCGTGGTGTTTATATATACCTCTCCATCAGGAGAGGCGACAATGGTATTGGCCCCCTTAAGGACAACAACGGCGCCTGTTTTTTTAGCTATCTCTCCGGCCGAACCAATACGGTGGGCCTGTATATCAGCCGCAGTGCGGCCAAGAAGCCTCCCGGCCTCGCCGGGGTGCGGCGTAAGCACAATATCAGGGGAACTCGCCCCGGCGATATTATCAAGAGAACCTGCCATGTTATTAAGGGCGTCGGCATCCAAAACCATGGGTAATATCGAGTACTCAAGGAGTTCCTTCAAGAGGGTCTTGGTATGCTCTGATACGCCGAGCCCCGGCCCCGCGACAAGTACCGATTTACCCTTAAGAAGTTTTTTTATCTCCCCGTAAGCCCCTTTCCCAAGCATGCCATCTTTCGTCTCAGGTAGAGGCCAAGTCATTACCTCTGTGGTCTTGGCCTCCATAATCTTATTAAGACCCACTGGAAGCCCTATGGTGGCAAGGCCAACGCCTGACCTCATGGCACCGGTTGCGGCCATATAAGGCGCGCCTGACTTTCCCGTTGAACCGCCGAGGAGAACCGCATGGCCGCAGGCCCCTTTGTGCGATTCACCCACCCTTGGACTTAGCATAGAGGAAACAAACTCCTCTTCTATGAGATTCCACCTTACTGCCTCGTCCCTCAGTATACATGCCGGCATGCCTATATCAGCCACCTCAACCTCTCCCGTAAACCCGGGGCCGGGAGGGAGAAAAAACCCGAGTTTCGGCAGGGCCATGGTGACGGTAACATCTGCCCTTACAACAGGGCCATCTTCTGCCCCCGTGGAGGCGTTAAGCCCCGATGGCACGTCTATGGAAATGACCCGTCCCTTCAGTGTATTTATAAACTCTATGAGATCGCCGTAAAGGCCCTTTGCGCCGCCTTCGATACCCGTACCGAGGAGGGCATCGACTACGATGCCTGCGTGCCTTAAGGGTGAGGCCGCTTTTTTTAGATCATCAGCCGTAAAAATGCCCCTAATAGTTCCGCCCATCTTCTGCCAGCAACGTACGTTTACAGAGCTATCCCCTTTATAGTCACTGACCCTTGCAAGAGAATATAAAATCACCTCAACACCGGCGTTTTTAAGGTGCCGGGCGCAGACAAAGCCGTCTCCGCCGTTATTACCCTTGCCGCATATTATGGCCACACGCTTTGGGGCGTGGTCCTTTTCGGCAAGCTCATCAAACACGGCATCGGCAACGGCCCGCCCGGCGTTCTCCATGAGCTGAATACCCTTCATGGCGTAATCAGATACGGCTCGCACGTCCATTGCCCTCATGGTCTCGGCGTCTACGATCTTCATCATTCACTCTCCAGCAATACAACGGCCATGGCAGTCCCGGTTGTATGCGAGATTGTCAGGTTTAACTTCAAGGGGGCCGCACTCCCGGGGAAAACTCGGATAGAGGGCCGTCCCTTCTCGTCTCTTGAGACATCAATATCTTTAAAGGGCATGGACCTGCCCATGGCCTTGAAAAGGCTGATCTTGGCGGCAAAGCGGGCTGAGAGATGAATCTCGGGAGAGCGTTTTTCGAGGCAATACTTTAGCTCGCCCTCTGTAAAGAGACGCCTCAAAAAAGGCTCACCCCATCTCTCATGGGCCCTCTTGAAGCGGGCCACATCAATTAACTCAATGCCAAGACCCTTTATCACGACATATAACCAAATTGTGCCATATTTTGCCTTTTTTTGCCAAAAAATAGACTTTTTAGGGGCAAAAGCCCTATTTTCACCAAACAATAAAATAGCGTTTTAACCCTCGAAGATGGACGCGTTGATAAGGGACCAAAGCCCCTCCACCCCCCCCTGCCCTTATGCCTTGGGAGAGACCAGGGCCTTCATCTGCCTTACGGCCTCGCTTATGCCCGTATATATGCTCCTCGCTATGATACTGAACCCTATGGCGAACTCATCAATACCGCCAAGGGCCACTACGGCCTGTACATTGGTATAATCAAGCCCATGACCGGCGTGTCTCTTCATGTCCAGTTTTCCGGCGAGTACGATGGCATCGGCTATCCTCTTTAGCTCCCTCTCTTTAAGCTTCCCGTCCGTAGCATTGGCGTAACTTCCCGTATGTATCTCCACCCCCGCGGCTCCTATCCTGTGGCTCTGGCGTATGCTCTCGGGGTCGGGGTCTATGAAGAGGTTAACAGGTATGCCCGCGTCCTGCAGTGAGGAGACAACGCCTTTCAGGCGGTCTTTATCGGCCCGAATGTCAAGGCCTCCCTCGGTGGTAAGCTCTTTTCTGTTTTCCGGCACCAGGGTAACCATATGGGGTTTTGTCTCAAGGGCAATATCGAGCATCTGCTCGGTTGCCGCCATCTCAAGGTTGAGCTCTGTCTTCAGGGCCTTGCTTACGACCGCAAGGTCCCTGTCCTGAATATGCCGCCTGTCTTCACGAAGATGCATGGTTATGCCGTTCGCACCTGCAAGCTCCGCCATAAGGGCCGCCGTAAGAGGGTCGGGCTCTAAATCAAGACGGGCCTGCCGGACGGTGGCTACGTGGTCTACATTTACCGATAATCTTGACATCACCCCTCTCCCAGCTCTTTAATAAGTATATTGGCAAGGTCTTCGGCCATGCCTTTTATCTCCCTCTCATTCTCACCCTCTATGGTAATCCTCGCAAGGGCCTCGGTGCCCGAATATCGGATAAAGGCCCTGCCGCTCCCCTTGAGTTTATCCTCAATAGTCTTCAGCGCCGCCTGCAGACCGGAGATATCCTCGAGTTTTTTCTTCTCCCGCACCTTCACGTTTCGAAGCACCTGCGGAAAAGACTTCATGCACCGGGCGAGTTCCGATAGGGATCGCCCCTCCCGTACCATGGCCTTCAATACCTGCAGGGCCGTTACAATGCCGTCTCCCGTGGTGGTATGGTCAAGAAAAATTATATGCCCCGACTGCTCACCACCGAGGTTGTACCCGCCCCTTACCATCTCCTCGACGACGTACCTGTCGCCAACGCCCGTTCTTACCACCTTTACCCCGGCTGAATTAAGGGCCTCGTCAAGGCCGGAATTGCTCATTATGGTAGCCACAAGGGTCTCTCTCCTCAGCCTGCCGTCCTTGAGCCTGGCCAGGGCAAGCATGGCCATTAGATGGTCGCCGTCAACAACCTCTCCTTTCTCGTCCACCATGATACATCGGTCTCCATCGCCGTCAAGGGCTATGCCTATGTTGGCCCCACTCTCGCGAACGACACGGGAGACGTGGCCGGTGCACATGGAACCGCAGCCGTCGTTGATATTCTCGCCGTTGGGCTCCACGCCTACGGGGATGATATCCGCCCCAAGCTCGGAAAATATTGTAGGCGCCACCTTGTAGGTGGCGCCGTTGGCGCAGTCCACGACTATCTTTATCCCCTCAAGGCTAAGCTCATCGGGAAAGGTGTTCTTGGCAAAGACGATGTATCTGCCTATGGCGTCGTTCACACGGTAGGCCTTTCCCAGGGCGCGCGCCGTGGGCCTGTGGCTCGGGTCATGGTCATCAAGGATAAAACGCTCTATCTCCAGCTCGGTCTTATCGGGGAGCTTGAAGCCCTTTCTTGAAAAAAACTTTATGCCGTTATCCTGATAGGGGTTGTGCGATGCCGATATGACCACGCCGGCATCGGCGCGCATGCTTGAGGTGATAAAGGCTATGCCCGGCGTGGGCAGTGGCCCTACCAGAAGGGCGTCTACGCCCATGGAGCAGATACCGGCCACCATGGCGCTCTCAAGCATATAACCCGAGAGCCTTGTATCCTTTCCTACCACTATCTTATGGCGCCTATCCCCTCCCTTGAAGACATAGGCTATGGCCCGCCCAAGCTGCAACGCCATCTCAGCCGTCATGGGCTCAATATTAGCCACACCCCTTACACCGTCAGTTCCGAAAAGTCTCTTTTTCATGGCTTTTCCATATACCTTTCTATGAAGAGCATGTTTTCTGGGATTTTTACTTCTTGACTTTCTCTTGTATCGTCACGGAGACCTTCACCGAATCAGGGGTTATGGACCTTAATTCTTTTTTATCAAGGTTCAGATGTACCTTGATGACCTTTGATTCCCTGAAGCCGCTTATATCAATAGGCGTGGTAAAAAAATGCCTCAAGGGGAGGACGTGTTTCTTAAGACCAGCCGCCTCCACGGTCTTGGGGTTTACGCTAACATCTTTCACATAGTAACCTTTGGGCAGTACACCTCGAAGCCTCGCCTTCACGGAGACGGCCTTGCGCATGATCCTTTCAAGACGAAATCTTACATAGCTCGGCTTTACGGACGTTACGGTAACCCCTGTGGGCGCGCTTATATTGGCCGACTCGACTCGATACTTATTAAGCCCCTCGCTGGCGCGGGAGAGATCAAGGCCTGCCGTAACCTTCGAAGGCGTAAGATTATTTATCACAAGCTTTGGTCCCCTCACCCTCACGGCTATCTCTCCCGTGGGGGCCGTTGTCATAACCATGTCCTCGGGGATGCCGTAAAATCCCAGAGGCACAAAAAAACCTACCTCAACGGAACTCTGTCCCGCCACAAAAAACCACAGTCCCATGGCCAGGAAAAGTGAGAGCGCTTTTAGCGCGAGGTTATGTGTAAACCACCCTTTCATGCCTTCATCTTCCAAGGTAATATTACGCTAAGTCTGGTCTGCAGAATACCTGTCTTGACTGGAAGCAGTTCCGTCAGTAACCTTACCAGTTCTTCTGATTTAAGCCCCATATTGAGCCGTGAGTCCACGGCGATGGCTATCTCACCGGTCTGTTCAGAGACCACCAGGGCCATGGCGTCCGTCTCCTCGGCTATGCCCAGGGCCGCCCTGTGCCGGGTACCCACGGAGCGTGTTATCTCGCTTTTGCTAAGGGGCAGTATGCCGCCGGCCTTGAATATCCTTGAGCCCTTTATGAGCACGGCCCCGTCGTGCGTGGGGGCCTTTGTATTGAATAAGGCCAGGAGGAGTTCTTTTTTAACGGCGGAATCAATCTCCACGCCGCCCCCTACAATCTCTGTCAGATTCACGGACCGTTCAAAGACAATAAGGCAACCCGTCCTCTTGCCGGACATGGCGATAGCGGCGTCCACTACCTCGTCTATAAGGCTACCGGCCGTCTTCTTCGTCTCACGGGCGATAAAGGGCCTGCCCATCTGCGTCAAAGCCCTTCTGATGTCCTGCTGAAAGACGACGATTATAAAGATTATAATAGAGCCCAGAAAGTTGCTCAGTATCCAGTGCAGGGTAACAAGCTCGGCCCGCAGGGATACGAAGTAGGCTATGATGACCACACCAAGGCCCCAGAGCATCCTCTCTGCCCGCGTACGCCGCACTATGAGGATAAGCCAGTATATGAATACGGCTACGATGAGTATGTCAATTGCGGAGAGTAAGGTCTTTAAGTTTGCGGCCGGCAAAAACATCAGAAGGAATCAAACTCCTGCGATTTAGTGAGAAACCATATCATGAAATTTTTCAGAACCACAGAGGCCCTGGCAGATATCAGATAATAATTAATTTAAGGGCGCACCCTCAGGCGCCGAGACGCGAGCTTTGCCCAGCCCCCCTGACGGCCTCGGCCATAAGCACGGCCTGCCTTGTCTCCCTCACATCATGGACCCTCACGATAGTGGCTCCTTTCATAACGGCCATGGCCGCTACAGCAAGAGAGCCTGCCATGCGGTCCCCGTGAGGATCGTTAGTCACGGCTCCTATGAAACTCTTACGGGAGGCCCCGATGAGTATGGGCCTGCCGAGTTTTTTAAAGACATCAATGTTTCGAATAAGCTCGATATTACCGCCAACGGACTTTCCAAAGCCTATGCCGGGGTCAAGGATTATCTTATCTTTATCAATACCACGGTTCACGGCAAAGGCAACGCGTCTCTCAAGGTAAGCGTAGACCTCGCCGGTAAGGTCACTGTACTCTGTATTGGACTGCATGGTCCGCGGCGTGCCCCTCATGTGCATGAGTACGCAAAAGGCCTTATGGCGAGCGCAGACAGATGCCATATCAGCGTCTGCGGAAAAGGCGCTTATATCGTTTATTATCCTGGCCCCCTCACCGAGGGCCCTCTCGGCAAGAGCGGCCTTTGCCGTATCAACGGATAGGGTTACGCCCCTTCCGGCAAGCTCCTTAACGACGGGGATTACACGCCGCGTCTCTTCCTTGAGGCCGATGGGAGTTGCTCCGGGACGGGAGCTTTCTCCGCCGATGTCAATCCAATCGGCTCCCTCGTCAAGCATCTCACGGGCCCTATCCATGGCCGCCGCAGGCTTACTAAACCTGCCGCCATCGTAGAACGAATCAGGGGTGATGTTGAGGATGCCCATTATAATGGTGCCGCGGCCCTCAGAGCTTAGCCCCTCTATGAGATTACCATCAAGAGACATCTGTACACCACCGGCAAATCCCCACCAGGCAACCCCGTAAAGTTCCCTCTCCCGCCTTCATGCCCGGTAATGGAATCATCTGTTTCTCTTGTATAACGAAAATGTAGGTGAAGGTCAAAAGTGGACGGGCCGAGTATAGCCCTTTTACAGTGAGTACGTGAAAAGACCTGATGAGATCATCTGCGTAAAGAGGATACCCCGGATAGGGACCCCTCTTGTAAAACAACTTTTTTGGACCCAACAACACCTCAGCCATGCCAAAAAGAACTGATTGTACTGTTAAGCCCCCTGCACACCCCGCTAAGCCTCTCTGAAACCTGCCCGCCAACCTGCCACCGTTAAGCTTCCGGCCCCTTATCAAGCCCCTTATTCTACGGCGAAGCCCAGTCTGCCGGGCGTGTCGCCGCGTTTTTTTTCCTTGTCGCGTTTTTTCTGAGAGTCGTCTTTCTTTGTTGTAACCCCACCGGAGCTATGCTCGTTCTCACCGCTCTCTTTGGAGGCAGGTTCTTTGCTGATCTTGCTGAAGACGATCTCGTCCAACTCGGCCTTGTCAAGGGTCTCACGCTCAAGGAGGGCGTTTGCGAGCCTGTGGAGGGCCTCGGAGTTGGTAGTGAGGATGTCCCTGGCCCGCTCGTAATTTTCGTTTATTATACTTCTCACTTCGTCGTCTATGGTATTAGCCGTATCTTCACTGAAGTCGCGGGACTGCGATATTTCTTTACCGAGGAAGATATGCTCTTCTTTTTTTCCAAGGGTAAGAGGGCCTATCTTTTCGCTCATGCCCCACTCGCATACCATCTTTCTGGCTATCTCCGTGGCGCGCTCGATATCGTTGCCCGCTCCCGTGGTCTGGTGTTCAAGGACGAGTTCCTCGGCGGCTCGGCCGCCCATGAGAACGGCCACTTTGTTAACAAGATAATCCTTGCTGTAGGTGTGCCTCTCGTCCACGGGGAGCTGTTGCGTAAGCCCGAGGGCCATGCCCCTTGGTATTATGGATACCTTGTGTATGGGGTCTGTGCCGGGTATAAGCATGGCCACAAGGGTATGACCGGCCTCATGAAAGGCCGTGTCTTTTTTCTCGTCATCACTTATTATCATGCTCCTGCGCTCACTGCCCATGAGGAGCTTGTCTTTTGCGTCGTCGAACTCCGTCATTTCGAGGACATCTTTACCGCGCCGCGCCGCAAGGAGGGCCGCCTCGTTAACGAGGTTAGAGAGATCGGCACCTGAGAAGCCCGGCGTGCCGCGCGCTATGACGCCAAGGGCCACATCATCGGCAAGGGGCGTCTTTACGGCATGAACCTTGAGGATTTTTTCCCTGCCGTTAAGGTCGGGTTTGGGCACGAGGACGTTACGGTCGAACCTTCCGGGACGAAGGAGCGCCGGGTCGAGCACATCGGGGCGGTTCGTCGCCGCTATGATGATTACGCCTTCGTTGCTCTCAAAGCCGTCCATCTCCACAAGGAGCTGATTAAGGGTCTGCTCGCGCTCGTCATGGCCGCCGCCGAGCCCCGCGCCCCTGTGTCTTCCAACGGCGTCTATCTCGTCTATGAATATAAGGCAGGGCGCGTTCTTTTTACCCTGCACAAAGAGGTCCCTTACACGTGAGGCGCCAACCCCTACGAACATCTCCACAAAGTCGCTTCCTGATATGGAGAAAAACGGCACGCCCGCCTCTCCTGCTATGGCCCTTGCGAGAAGTGTCTTACCCGTGCCCGGGGAGCCTACAAGGAGCACACCCTTGGGTATGCGTCCCCCGAGGCGGGTAAACTTTTTCGGGTCCCGCAGAAAGTCTATTATTTCCTCGACCTCCTGCTTTGCCTCTTCTATGCCGGCCACGTCCTTGAAGGTCACCTTGTGCTGGTCCTCCATGAGGAGTTTTGCGCGGGATTTTCCAAAGCTCATGGCCTTGCCGCCGCCGGACTGCATCTGGCGCATGAAGAATATCCATACCCCTATGAGGAGCACCATGGGAAACCACGATACGAATATCGTGCCCCATGAAGGGGTATCAACAACGGGCTCGGCCGTTATTCTGACCTTATTGGCCCGGAGCCTGGAGATAAGCTCGGGGTATGAGGGCGAGTAGGACTTGAATATCTTGCCGTCAACAAGTTTGCCCTTTATACTACTGCCCTGCATGGTGACTTCCATGACGCGCCCTGACTCAACGTCTTTGATAAAGTCGCTGAAACTTACGGTGTCAAGGGTATCTTTTTTGTAATTCAAAAAGTTGAAGACAAGCACAACCGTGGCTATGATTATAAGCCATAAGGCTATGTTTTTATATAAACGGTTCATCGTATATTCCTTTAATAGATAGAGATGCGGCGGCGTGAAGACAGTTGCCTACGGTAATGTTTAAGTATTTCACATATTGGACCTTTTTACAACAAAAAATTTGTTGTTTTTGGCATTATACCCTGTCTTTAAGCCCCCCACGGTTTAGAAGTTCCTGTCAATAAAGGCGGCCCTGGCGATGGCCGCGCTAAAAAGGAATATGGCGGCGGTAAAGAACATCCATAGAAGCAGTATCATAATGGTGCCAAGGGAGCCGTATAAGCGGTTATAGGTTGGGAAATAACGGAGGTACAGAGCGAAACCCTGCTTTGCCAGCTCCCAAATGACGGAAAAGATGAGACTGCCGTAAAAGGCGTAACGGATATTAAGGTCAGGGCCTGAAAATATCTTGAAGACTACTGTAACGGCGCTTACGACGAGGACAAAGGGAAATATATACTTCAGCGTAAGGCCGTTTACAAGGTACCCGGCGGCGCTCTGGCCGATGACATTCAATATCACGTCCTCGACGAGCCCCATTCCCGCTGTTACGAGTATGGAGGCGAATACGGCGAAGACGGCAAGGAGGATGACGAAGATGTTTGTTATCCTCTTTCTGAAAAAGCCGTACCTGCCGCCTATCTCGAATATGGCCGAGAGGGCGTCGGCAACTGCGTTAAGGACAAGTTCCGAGGAGAAGATAAGCGCCACTATACTGAACCACCTGAAGGTCCTGCCGTGTTCCACAATGCCCCTTAGTTGCAAGATGACGTTGTCGCCGATGTATGGCAGGGTGATACGCGCCGTTTTTATCACCTCGTTTAGCATCTCGCCATTTGAGCCCATGATAAATCCCAGGGCAAAGGTAATGAGGAACATCATGGGGATAAGGGAAAAAAAGGCGTAGAAGGATATGGCCGCGGCCCTCTGGATACAGCTCTTTTCCGAGAAAATACCGATGCCGTCGCGAAGGACGATAAAGACCTTCCTGTGCGCCATGGTTAACGCCTCTCTCTGAAGACAAGCCTCAGGGGCACCCTGGTGAGTCCCAGGGCGGCCCGGAGCCCCTTTGTAAGGTAGCGTTTATATGAATCCGCCAATCCAAGGGGCCTGTTCACGAATACGATAAAGGACGGCGGGTTTGTGCCGAACTGTGTGGCGTAGTAAAACTTTACGGTTTTACCCCTGTAAAGGGGCGGCCTGTGGGCCTCCGTTACCTCACGGAGCGCCTTATTAAGGCGCGAGGTGGATATCTTTTGCCGGGCCTCGGTAAAGACGCCCTCCACGGCAGGCAATATCCCCTCTATCCTCTTTCCCGTAAGGGCCGAGACAAAGACCACGGGGGCGTAGTAGATAAAAGAGAGTCTCTCCCTTATCTCCTCTTCCACAAGGGCCATTGTATGAGTATCTTTTTTAACTATATCCCATTTATTCACCACTATCACACAGGGTTTTTTCCTATCCTCTATAATACCGGCTATGCGCTCGTCCTGAGTCTTCAGCCCATCTTTTCCGTCAAGGACAAGGACGGCGACATCAGAGCGCTCCATGCTCCTTATGGCCTCGATAACGCAGTATGACTCTACCGTAAGGCTGACCTTGTGTTTTTTTCGTATACCCGCCGTATCTATAAAGAGATAATCGCGGTCATCAACGCGCACGGGGGTATCAATGGAGTCGCGGGTAGTTCCGGCCATATCGGATACAATGGAACGCTCACGGCCTATTAGCCTGTTAAGTATAGACGATTTTCCAACGTTTGGCCTGCCCACCAGGGCAAGGGCCGTCCTGTTGATATCCTCCGAGGGTTCGGGAGAAGGGGGCAGGGCCCCGGCAATGGCGTCCATAAGCGGCGGGATATTAAGGCCATGCTCGGCGCTCACGCCTATGAGAGGCGAGACGCCGAGGGAGTAAAAGTCGGCCATAAGCGCTTCGCGCGAGGGTGAATCAATCTTATTTACAACATAGATAAGGGGCTTTGCCGATTTACGAAGCATTGAGGCTATCTCTCTATCTCCGTGGCAGAGCCCGTCGGTGCCGTCCATAAGGAAGACAATGACATCGGCCTCTTCAATGGCAAGACGCGCGGCAAGGCGCACATCTTTCATAATGCCCTCGGGCGCCACCTCAAAGCCGCCTGTGTCAATGACGGTAAAAGGGCGTTTCACGTCTTCGATTTCAGCGTAGTTAAGGTCACGGGTTACGCCGGAAAGGTCTGCGACAATGGCCTTTTTTTTCCCCAGAATCCTGTTAAATAGCGTGGATTTGCCTACATTGGCCCTGCCGACGATGGCCACCAGGGGAGTAGCTTCCCTTTTATTATTACTTACTTTCACTCTTACTCCCTTATAAAAAAAAAATTTGTTATGGGGGCCGCGTTATCCTCATTCAATGCTGATACCGCCTGCCCCCATATTGGTTTTCTTTGCCAGGCTTTCTTCTTTCCAAAAGAAAGCGGAAAGTATTTTTGTTTTTAATACCCGAACTCTCTAAGCGAGCGCTCGTTTACGGTCCAGTCTTTTTTCACACGTACAAAGAGTTCAAGGTAGACCTTTGCCCCGAGAAATCTCTCTATCTCGGCCCTGGCGAGTGTACCGATTTTTTTAAGCATCGCGCCCTTCCTGCCTATTATTATCCCCTTCTGCGAGTCCCTCTCAACGTTTATAACGGCCCTTATGGAGATAACCTTCGGCCCCTCCCTGAACTCCTCTA
>CAZSAY010000055.1:0-12970 GCA_964605225.1 uncultured Thermodesulfobacteriota bacterium
TGAGATAATCTCCCGTAAGCTCAAACATTATGAGAAAGGCCGCCATGGGCGCATGTGCCGAAGATGAGAAGAAGGCGGCCATGCCTACAAGGGCGTATGCGCCCGGCTGAATACCCATCTCCGGGAATATAAGGGATAGAATCATGCCAAAGGCCCCTCCAACAAGGGAACCCATGACAAGTGAAGGTGCGAAGACTCCGCCCGAGCCGCCGCTACCAAGTGTAAAACATACGGCCAGCATCTTAAGGGGGATGAGGATAAGAAGAAAATGAAGGAGCATCGTGGCGTTTACAGCGCCCTCGATATTCTCATAACCAACGCCAAAGACCTGGGGAAAGAAGAGACCTATTATACCGAGAAAAAGCGCGCCGATGACCGGCTTGAATAATTCGTGGGTCTTCAGGTCTTCAAATACATCCTCGAACTTGTATAACATCCTTACGAAGAAGATGGCGCAGGGGGCTACAACAAGACCGAGGCCGATATAAAAAATCAGTTCCACCGGGCTTTTGATGGAATAGGCCGGAGTAGCTATGAAGGTCTCATTGCCGAGAAATATCTTCGCTATGACGCTTGCCGTCACAGAGGCTATGACGACGTTGCTTATCCGGCGCGCGGAAAAATCCCGGAGGATTACCTCCAGTGCAAAGAAGAGTCCCCCGATGGGTGCGTTAAAGGTGGCGGCTATGCCTCCGGCGGCCCCGCATGCCACGAGGTTCTTTATCTTCTCATCGTTAAGGCTGAAAAATTGTCCAAGAGTTGAACCCAGGGCCGCACCTACCTGCACAACAGGCCCCTCTCTGCCCGCCGAGCCTCCAGAGCCTATGCAGAGAGAAGATGCCAGTGATTTTATTACGGCCACTATGGGCCTTATCTTGCCGCCGTTGCGCTCCATGGCCAGCATGACCTCGGGCACGCCATGTCCCTTTGCCTCGCGGGCGAAGTAGTAGATAAGGGGACTGAAGAGAATCGCCCCTATGACGGGTATAACAATTATGGAAAATGACCCCATGAAAGAGAGCCAGTCGTGAAGGTTATGAAAGAACAGGCCATGGAAAAAGTCTATCATCCAGCGGAAGAGAACGGCGGCAAGACCCACGCCCACGCCCACGATGGCCGAGAGGACGAACATGGATTTGGCAGAGGAAGTTATAAAAGACAGCGGGCCTGTAAGCCCTTTTATCTTTGAGATAACATCTTGATCGGCAGTTGACAACTTCAGGGGTCCTCACTTGCGATATAAACTGCGACAGGGTATACACGCGTCTTTACGCAAGAATAGGTGCGAGACGCGGCCCAAAGCGGAGACAAAACACTATCTACTCTAAGAATATGTGAAATAGAAAAGCTTTTATGAATGGTAAGTTCAAAGAAGAACGGACTTACATATTAATATTTAAATATAACATAACACCTGCATAGAGGCAAGGGTTCAAAAAATTTTATCAAGGTCCGGGCCGCGCGCAGAGGAATGTCTTTTCTCAAAAAGCATTCCGGCCAGCCGCGTCACAAGGGGCCAATCCAAGAAAATAGCAAGAAGGGGGCAGGGGAGTTAATAATCCCTGGGCACGGCAAGCATCCTCTCGAGGGCCTCTTTAGCCTTTTCCCTTATCTCCACCGGCACGGTTACGATATTTTTTTCTTCCCGAAGGCTCTCTATTACATCCTCAAGGTTGGTGAGCTTCATATTCGGGCATATGAGCCCCTCTGAAGGTATGATGAACTTTTTATGGGGGTTCTCTTTTTTAAGGCGGTACAGGATACCCATCTCCGTACCAACGATAATGGCCTTCGCGTCCGACTCGGCGGCGAACTTATACATGCCCGAGGTGGAGCATACATGGTCTGCCTCGGCTATGACCTCTGGCCTGCACTCGGGGTGGCACATGAAGACACTGCCGGGGTTTTCTTCCCTTGCTTTTTTCACCTGCCCAAGGGTTAGCCTCTCGTGCGTCGGGCAGTATCCGTTCCACCACTCCATGTGTTTTTTCGTATGCCGGGAGACGAACTCGCTGAGGTTTCTATCCGGTATCATATACACGGACTCGGCGGGAAGGGAATCAACCACACGTGCGGCGTTGGCCGATGTACAGCATATATCGCTAAGGGATTTGACCTCGGCGCTGGTGTTCACATAGGCCACTACAGGGACGCCGGGCCTCTTTTTTTTCTCTTCCCTTAGCTCATCGGGGGTTATCATATCGGCCATGGGGCAACCCGCGTCGTATCTTGGGAGTATGACCTTTTTTCCCGGCGAGAGTATGGCGGCGCTCTCGGCCATGAAGTGCACTCCGCAAAAAACGATTATCCCGGCCTCGGAATCCGCCGCGGCCTGACTGAGTGCAAGGGAATCGCCCGTAAGATCGGCCGCCTCCTGAATCTCGTCCCTCTGATAGTTATGGGCGAGCATAATGGCGTTTTTTTCTTTTAGAAGGGCCCTTATCTCTTCAATCAAGCCTGCCGCGTCTTCTCTCACAGAAACCACTCCTTTTTTTGTAATATGGCCATTTGTTTTATGGACATAAGGTATGCTAATATAGGGGCATTAGATAAGGATTTAATGCCATGGCGCTTACGAAGGAAGACCGAAGACTTATCCTGCGCATTGCCCGCGCCTCCATAGAGGCCAAGTTGGACGCGCCCCGGGCAGAAGCCACGAAAGGCGAAACCCAATCTATTACCGAAGCCCTCAGGGTCTGCTCAGGCGTATTCGTAACGCTTCACGAAGCCGGGTCCCTCAGGGGCTGCATCGGCAACTTTACCTCCAACGAACCCCTTTACAAAAACGTAGCTAAAATGGCCCGTGCCGCCGCCTTCAGCGATCCGCGTTTCGGCCCCCTGCGTTTCGATGAACTACCGGCCATTGATATCGAGATATCCGTCCTGAGCCCCCTTAGAGAAATAACGGATGTAAACGAAATAGAGGTTGGCCGTCACGGAATCTTTATTGAGAAGGGCTATGCCAGAGGCGTATTACTGCCGCAGGTTGCCACGGAAAATAACTTTGACCGCCGTACCTTCCTTGAGCATACCTGCATGAAGGCCGGCCTTGAACCAAACTGCTGGAAGAGCGGTGCGACAATATCCGTCTTCGAGGCCGAGATCTTCGGCGAGATCGATTAAAAAGGGACCAGGCCTTTGGCCCCCAATCACTGCTCTGCCCCTACCACCTCTCCCCTTCCCTTCAATAAGCCTGTACGTACACCCGGATTAAAGCAACTTCATATGCGGCAAGTCCCTTTTCCCGCCCCGGGGTTTAGCTCAACTCTCCCACGGCCAACCCTATCCTCTTCACTCCCTCGTTGATATTATCCATGGAAGAGGCAAAGGATATACGGACAAAATCGTCCTCTCCAAAGGCGGCTCCCGGCACAAGGGCAACGCCCACGCCCTCAAGGAGATAACCGGCCATATCCAGAGAACTTCGCACCGCGCCGGCGCTGTGACGCTTATCGTAAAAACTTGAAAAATCGGCAAAGACGTAAAAGGCCCCATGGGGCTCCACGCAGGTTACGCCGGGTATGGCGTTAAGCCCCGCCACGATGGCCTCTCTTCTCTTTGAAAAAGCGCTCACCATCTTGCCAACGGCGTCTTGCGGCCCCGTAAGCGCCTCAACAGAGGCCCACTGGCTGATGGATGTGGGGTTTGAGGTGGATTGGCTCTGGAGCTTTGAGACGGCCTTCATAACGGCCTTTGGCCCGGCGGCGTAGCCGATGCGCCAGCCCGTCATGGCATAGGCCTTTGAGACGCCGTTCACAACAACGGTACGGGCCTTCACCTCCTCTGATAACGATGCGATAGAGGTGGCGGTAACTCCGCCATAGGTTATCTTCTCGTATATCTCGTCGGAGATTATAAGTAGACCCTTTTCAAGGGCCACCCCGGCAAGCACCGAAAGCTCCTCAGTTGAATAAAGAGTCCCCGCCGGATTCGATGGGCTGTTTATGATAAGGGCCCTTGTACGTGGCGTTATGGCGGAGCGGAGCTCTTCGGGAGTCATCTTAAAACCCCGCGCCGCCTCTGTCCTCACTATAACGGGCACTCCGCCTGCGAGAGAGACCACGGCCGGGTAGCTCACCCAGTACGGCGAGGGGATGATGACCTCGTCGCCGTCGTCAAGTATGGACTGAAAGATATTATAAAGAGAATGCTTTGCCCCGCAGGATACCACGACCTCATCAGGGGTGTAATCAAGGGAGTTGTCAACGCCAAATTTTTCAATAACCGCCTTCTTAAGTTCGGGTATGCCGCCAACGGGAGTATATCTTGTGCAACCCTCGTCAATGGCGCGCTTTGCCGCATCGCGGATATTTTCGGGCGTGGCAAAATCGGGCTCCCCGGCGCCAAAACCTATTACATCCATACCCTCGGCCTTCATGGCCTTTGCCTTTGCCGTAATGGCAAGGGTGACGGATTCCGTAAGCCCCGCTACCCTATCTGATATCTTTACACTCATATCCCGTATCTTTCCTTCAGCCTCGCCTCGACATTGGGGGTGACAAAATTGGAGACATCTCCGCCGAGCCTGGCTATCTCTTTTATAAACCTCGAACTCACAGAGGCGTGACTCTCCGAGGCCATCATGAATACCGTCTCTATATCAGGGGCGAGCTTTCTGTTGGTAAGGGCCATCTGAAACTCGAACTCAAAGTCAGACATCACCCTGAGCCCACGTAGGGTTGTCCCCACGCCCCTCTCTCTGGCGTAATCAATGAGAAGCGTATTAAAGACCTCCACCTGAACGCACTCAAAAGACCCTGTCGCCTCGGTGAGCATGGCGAGGCGCTCATCAACATCAAAGAGCGTTGCCTTGGAGGTGCCCCCGGCAACGGCTACGATAAGGCCGTCAAAAATCTTCAGCCCCCTCTCGATGACATCAAGGTGACCAAGGGTCACGGGGTCGAATGTCCCCGGATATATGGCGATATTACCACTCATTTTCATACCCCTGCCCACACCAGATGAGGTCTTTCCCGCTCCTGCTCACTGCCCCTCATGGGGCCCGAGATAGAAGACGGCGGTATCGCCGTAAACCTTCCTGTCAAGTAGAACAAGGCCGCTCTCAGGGACCTTGATAATCGCCCCCTTTGGTCCCTCGGCAACGACAATGCCATGGGGCGCTAAAATTGCCCCCGCAGAGGCAAGCGTGGCATCAATAAGCCCGGCGCCGTAGGGAGGGTCCAAAAAAATAATATCAAAGAGAGAGCCTTTCTTTTCAAGGCCCTCAACCACAGATCTTACATCTTTACGAATAACAAGCGCCATCGAAGTAAGGCCCAGGGCTGCGATATTTTTTTTAATCAGCCCCGCGGCCTGAGCCCCGGAATCCACAAACACGGCGCTACCGGCGCCGCGGCTCAAGGCCTCTATCCCAAGGGCGCCCGTTCCGGCGTATAAATCGAGAACACGGGGATTGAAAGCAAAAAAACCACGGGAATAGAGGACATTGAAGATGGCCTCCCTTACCCTGTCAGAGGTGGGCCTTATGGCCCCGCCCTTAAAGCCGCTCAAGGGCCTGCCCCGCAGGGACCCGCCTACAACCCTCATTAAAAAACCTTTCCGCTTTCTTTTAGAAAAAAGAAAGCTTGGCAAAGAAAACCAATAGGGGGCGAGGGTTATCGCCCTTTAACTCAGCACCAGACGCCCCACTTAACCATTTTAAAAAAGCCTGGCAAAGAAAACCAATAGGGCGGGGTGAGGGTTTATCGCCCCTTAAATCAACGCCATGCGCCCCACACACCTGAGGGAGGGGGCTTATTCTCCCTTAATGCCCATGACCTTTACGGATATCAGCCTTGGGCGCGGACCGCCGAACTCTGAAAAATATATAGTCTGCCACTGTCCAAGACCGCATACACCCCTTGTGACGGGTATGGTAATACTGCGGCCAAGGAGCAGGGACTTTATATGCGCGGGGGCGTTACTGCCGTAATCGCCTGTGGAATGCCGGTAGCCCCCTCCTTCGGGGACAAGCTCCCCGAGGACGCCCTCAAGGTCTTCTTCAAGGCCGCGGTCTCCGTAGTTGATATAGACGCTTGCCGTGGTATGAGGCGTAGAGACAAGGACCATACCCTCGGTTATAGCGCTATCCTTTACTATCTCCGCCACACGCTCGGTAATGTTCATGTCCTCGTGTACACGGCTTGTGTCAACCCTGATGGATCCTGAAAAGACCTTCACGCAAACCTCCCTGATATTTTTTATCCCGCGTCCGGCTCTCTACGACCCGGTTATGTAAGAAGCTCTGGAACAATATCTCCGGCTTTTTCCTGAAATGAGACCTCTGCAACGGAACTATGGGGCGTTCTCTCGGGGTTTACCTCAACGATAAAGGCGCCGCCATTAGCGGCCATGCGCACAAGAGAGGCCGCAGGCTGAACCACGCCCGAGGTGCCCACAACAAGGACAAAATCCGCCTCTTCGCAAATCCCAATGGCCCGAGTCAATACATCAGCGGCAAGTGCCTCGCCGAACCATACCACCCCGGGTCTGAGGAGCCCTCCGCAACTGCATAAAGGGACCTCGCTTATGCCCGTAACCCTGTCCTCAAGCTTCCTGCCGCATTTAATGCACTCTTTAGTCCAGATGGAGCCATGAAGCTCAATCACATCGGGACTGCCCGCCATCTGGTGCAGGCCGTCTACGTTCTGCGTTATTACAGGTACCGCGACGCCGCCCGGGAAAAACTCCGCCATGGCCATATGCGCCCTGCCCGGAGATACCCCGGTGATAAGGGACCTTCTCCAATCATACCACTGCCATACCAGCCACGGATCCCTCCCAAAGGCCCCGGGAGTGGCCAGATCCTCTGGCCTCGCATCTTTCCAGAGCCCGTCCTTTCCCCTGAACGTCGGCACGCCGCTCTCCGCACTTATGCCGGAGCCCGTCATAAAAACAGGTCTTCGTGCCGAAAGAAGCCTCTCTCGTACCTTTTTCGTTAGTAAGGCCCTCTTATTATTTAATGTTTTTTCCACTTCAAGGTCAAGAAATTATTTTCCTCAAAAAGCCCCTACGCTGACCGTACCATAAGAAGTCTCGCCACAAATCCAGAGCACCCCCTAAAAAAGACTCGCCAGGATATTCTTAAAGTGTATGGCCGTAGCCGTATCGCCCTCTATCTCCAACTTTCTGGAAAAAAAGACGGTATCAGGGTCAACCTTACCCGATAATACGTCGAGAAGCACCGTCACATTACCGCGCATGGTTACATCAGGCGGGGCCGTCCTGTGAAGCACTACCTTTATCTCACCACCGGTTATATGTAGATAAAAACCCTTTGAGATATCACTGGCCTCGAAAAAAAACACCTTGCCCTCCAGCTCGCCGAGCCGCTCGGAGAGCTCGGGACTGCGTCCTACAATGGCAGATAGCACGACGCCCACTCCCACGGCCTCTACAACAAGGGGCGTGGCCCGCAAAAAAAACCTTGAGGCCTTTTTACAACTTTTTTGCAGCCGGGCCTTTACTGCCTTACTATCATCGGTATCTTCCATGACAAGAGCCCCTTATACCTTTACTCCCACATGCAGAGCGGCTATGCCGCCGAAAATATTTCTGTACCTTACCTTCCAGAGCCCCGCTCCAAGCATCATCTCACGAAGCCTTTCCTGCGTGGGAAACTGCCTTATGGACTCGGGAAGATAGACATAGGCATCGCGGTTTCCCGTTACGCGCTCGCCTACAGCCGGTATGAATGAGAAAGAGTAGGCGTCGTAGAGTTTTTTCAAGATCGGATTTTTCACATGAGAGAACTCAAGGCAGATTACCCTGCCTCCGGGCTTTACCACACGGGTCATCTCGGAAAAGGCCTTCTCAAGGTGAGTGACGTTACGGATGCCAAAACCCACGGTCACCGCGTGAAAGGTATTGTCGGGAAAGGAGATGGACTCGCCGTTACCCTGAACAAAATCTATTCCCTTGATAAAACCCCTGTCAATACACTTCTTTTTTCCCGCGCCCAGCATCTCGCCGTTAATATCATAGACCACTACCTTACCTGCCGCGCCAACCTGCGCGGCCATCAGCAGGGCGATATCTCCGGTGCCTCCGGCTACATCAAGGGCCCGTTGGCCTTTTTGCAAACCCGTCTCTCTTGCAAGGTCCCGCTTCCAGAGTCTGTGCGTGCCCATGCTCATGAGGTCGTTCATAAGGTCGTACTTCGAGGCGACCGTATCAAAGACCTCGCGGACAAGCCCCTCCTTCTCTACCTCAGGGACTATGCGCGTGCCGAAATGCGTTGTCTTTTTTTCCGCCTTTTCTTTCATATATTTTTTACCTTAAAAAAATCTTATCTTGATTATAGCACAACCTCGTCCTCTCCGAACCGATGCTACCCGTCACGGGGAGACCTGAAAAGCCTTACGCCAATAACGAGGGCAAGGACAAAGAGCAGGCCGCTCCCAAGGGGGATGCCTAAAAAAGAAGCTGACTCGGCCGAGGAAAAAGCGGCCATAAGCGCCCCGGCAAGGACCAGTGAGGCTACTACAATACCCCCGGCCACCTTTCTTCCAGCGCCTTCGATGCCGTCTACGAGGCCCTCAAGCCTGTGATGGACAAAACCAACCTTAAGGCTGTTATCAAGGGTCTTTGAGAGTAGGGCATTCGCCTTTACAGGGGCCTCCAGCGCAGAGCTCAGGATATCCTCTCCAAGACTACCGCCCTTCTCAATAATCTTTTTGGGAGAAAACTTCTCACGTATCATCCAGCGGTAGACCAGCGGTCGCGCCACCTCCCACATATCCACATCAGGGTAAAGCTGCCTTCCAACGCCCTCGATAATTACCATGGATTTTTGAAGTAGCAGAAGGTTTGGTTGCAGTGTCATGTCAAAACGCCTTGCCGTATCAAGAAGCTTCATGAGGAGCCCTGAGATGTCGATATGCTCAAGGGTCTTTCCAAATATTGGCTCTGTTATCTCGGCCAGAGTATCCTCAAACTCGTCAAGGCTCACGGACTCGCCGATAAGCCCCATCTCCCTGTGCACGCGCGCCATGCCGCGGTAATCCTTTTTGATTATATAAAATAATATGCTGGCAAGGTACTTTCGTAGCGACCTGTCAAGGCGGCCCACTATGCCAAAATCAAGGTATATGATTACGCCGTCGTCACGGACAAAGATATTGCCGGGGTGAAGGTCGGCGTGGAATATGCCGTGGTCAAAGACCTGTTTGAAAAAAAGCTCCACGCCCTTTTTGGCCACCTTCTTTATATCCACGCCCTTAGCGCGAAGTATCTCCACCTCGTCAATAGGGGTGCCGTGAATGGCCTCCATGGTAAGGACCTCTTCAGTAGTATAATCCCAGTACACGCGCGGTATCTGCACTGCGCTGTTACCCTCGAATATCTTGGAAAACCGCTCCATATTGGCGCCCTCTATGGAGAGGTCCTGCTCCTTTGTAATAACGCGCTCGAACTCGTCCACTACCTCGGTGGGTCTGTACCGGCGCGCGCCCTGCACATACCTCTCAAGAAGATGGGCCATGGTGTGCATGACGGACATATCGGAATCTATGATACGGGCTATTCCCGGCCGCTTTACCTTTACGGCCACCTTTTCGCCGCTTCGAAGCGTTGCGAGATGGACCTGCGCTATGGAGGCCGAGGCCACGGGGTCCTCGCAAAACTCGGAAAAATTATTCTCAATCGGCCCGCCAAGGGTCCCTTCCACAACGGCCTTTATCTCAGGGAAGGCAACTGGCGGGACCTTGTCCTGAAGTTTCTTGAACTCCTCAATCCAGCCCGGCGGCAGGAGGTCGGCCCTAGTGGAGGCTATCTGGCCAAGCTTTATGAAGGTGGGGCCAAGGTCCTCAAGGACGAGCCTTATCCTCCGCGGCACAGAGAGACCGTCCATGCCTTTTTTAGAAGAAAATATCCTCTGGAGTGAACCCACAAAGGGCAGTATCCGCATTCGAGCCGCCACGCCGCCGAAACCGTACTTTGAGAGGACAAGGGCGATACTCCCAAGCCTTCTTATATTTTTTATCCTGCTCCCATGCATAGGGGATAGGTCTCCGAAAATCTACTTTTTTTTCTTATTAATAATAGCCTCAAGCTCATCTACCCTTTTTTCAAGGGTATCTACCTTTTCTCTCGCGAGACGGGCCATCTCTTTTATAACCTCTATCTCTTCACTATCAGCGGCGTGTAGTTTTGTGCGAATCCGCCCCGAGTTAGCGGAGATCTCTTCCTCGATACGGGTCTTCGCGCCATCCACTACGCATAAAAGCTCCTTGACTATCCCTATGCCCTCATCAACAATTTTATTCTCAACGACCTGCTTCGGCGTAAGCCCGCCATCACCCCCTTCTTTCTTCTCACCCCCATCTTCGCCGCCTTCACCCTTACCGCTTTTACGTAGCTCCTCAAGGGCCTCTTTTACCTTTGTCTCAAGGCCCATCCCCACGAGCAGTATATTATCGAGCATATCTGACATTGTCTCCTCCTATTAAAAACCCCAGCAGAGGGGCTAAGTTAACACCCCTTCGGGGACCTTAAAATCCATACCCGCACCGCCGTGATACCAGCCGTTACAGAAAAGACCGTCACCGGCAAGCCCCTTCAGTGCCTTATCGGCCTCGTCAGAAGAGATCTCACCCTTAAGCCTTTTTCTAAAAATACTCACCACCTCCGCCGTACCCTCGGACTGAGGAGAGATGCGTAGCGCGCCTGCGCCCATTTCACGAAGCTCCTCAATCTGGCCGCATAAAGAGAGCGTGGCGGCGCTGAGTATTGATGTGCCGTTAATGGTAAAGAGGGGCTCGCCGTCCATAGTGCGTATAAGAAGGCCGTCGGGATAATCTGCGCAGTTGTGCTGACAGTTGGATTTTAATATCCCGTGAGCCCTTGATGTGTAACATCTCCATGAGAAGGCCAGCGGAAGCCGTCCCCATGCAAAGACCTCGGCCGTAATGCCCGTATGTTTTATATTATAAGCCACGGACTCGCCTGATAGCTCCACGGGAAAGCATACACGCTTTACACCAAGAGACTGTAAAAACTCCACGCTGGGGACATTATAACTCGTAATATGCGGCCCGCAGGAGACGTCCCTCTTTTTCGGATCCGCCATATTAAAGAGGCTCATGTCATTGGCCTCAAGGGCATAGGGCATGGCCGCGATATCCCTTACAAGGCCAAGCTCCTTCTCGTTGGAGACAACGGCAAGGCTCGTTAAGACGACCTTCTTCCCGGCCTTTGTGAGCATCTCGGCGACCTTTCTAAGATCATCCACGCTAAGGCCCCTTTTTTTCGCGCAGACCACCTCTCCAAGGTAAACCCGGTCTACGTCCATCTCCGCCGCCTCGCCGTAGAACCTCATGACTTCATCTCTTTTCCACTCAAAGAGTATGGGACCAAGGGTAAGTTCCATCAAAGCTCCAAATAGTTGATTTCAGTAAGACCTTTAATTATGCAACAGGGGACGCTTAAACTCAAGGGAATTGTCCTGGGATTGCCCTATAGGAAGGATAGAGTAAGGAGTGTTACTGCTCATCCATGTAGAGGATGTTTTTTAGAAGGAGCCCCTTTGCGGGGGCCGTTTTCGGGGCGAGGCTTCTATCCCGTGCCTTGATAATCTCACCTACACGGGCAGGGGTGATTTTGCCGAGGCCCACGGCCACAAGGGTGCCCGCCATTATCCGAACCATGTGCCGAAGAAATGCCCTGCCCCTTACCTCAATCTCGATAAGGCCAGCATCACCCTCATTAATTTCTACCGATAAGACCTCTCTACGTGAATGTGCCGCATCGGAATTGGCGGCCCGAAAAGAGGTAAAATCCTTTAACCCGCCCGGGAAAAAACCCGCGCCCTCACGCATGGCGTCAAGGTCAAGGGGCCGGGGTATAAACCATGAAAATCTTCTAAGAAGAGGCGAAGGATAGGGCCTCGCCATGATGCTGTAGATATAGGTCTTTACGGATACGCCGCCCCTTGAGTCAAACTCAATAGGCACTTCTTCTGCCCCGGCGACAACGATATCATGAGGTAGATATGCGTTTAGGCCGCGTTGTATTACCGGGGCGGGGATAACAGAGGCCGTGGTAAAGTTGGCCACCTGCCCGGCAGAATGAACGCCGCTATCAGTGCGCGATGCCCCCGTGAGCTTAACCGCCTCACCGGTAAGCGACTTTATGGCGCCGAGAACCTCACCCTGAATCGAAGGGCCGTTGGGCTGAACCTGCCAGCCCACATAATTTGTGCCCTCGTACTCTAAGAGGAGTTTTATATTTCGCATGGATTTTTTTAAAGATAAAAAGACCTTCCGCTTTCTTTTGGAAAAAAGAAAGCTTGGCAAAGAAAACCAATAGGGGTTCGATTAGGCCACTAACGTTTTCTGTGGCCACCCTTGGATACAAACTTGCTTTGGCAAAAAATTTGTCGCAACGATGTATCCCTGCAAAGAAAAACCATAGCGGATGTGCCAAATAGCATTAAACTTGAGCCCCTTGTAGGGTGGGCTGTGCCCACCAAAATATTATCTAACGGCTTTTTAAAAAGCAGGGCCCAGCCCACCCTACCACTGACAACAAGTTTCGTAGAATGAGTGCAATGCAACCCATCAAATAGCCTCTTTCAAAACCGCGCCCTGCGCCAAGCAAACTTAGAGGTAATCCCTTATAAGTATCTCGGCTATCTGCACGGCATTAAGGGCCGCGCCCTTTCTGAGGTTATCGGAGACTACCCACATATTAAGGCCGTTCTCAACGGTGGGGTCAATGCGAAGTCTGCCCACAAAGACCTCGTCCTCCTCAGAGGCCTCCACAGCCGTGGGATATAGATTTTTTGCCGTCTCATCGGCGACAAGCACACCGGGTGCGTTGGATAAAACCTCACGGGCCTCAGCCACGGTAATGGGCTTTTCAGTCTCGATATTAACGGCCTCGGAGTGGCCCACAAAAACAGGCACGCGCACGGCAGTTGCCGTCACCTTTATATTCTCATCAAGAATCTTGTGCGTCTCCTCCACCATCT
>CAZSAY010000056.1:0-12423 GCA_964605225.1 uncultured Thermodesulfobacteriota bacterium
GCTATGGCTTCCTGCCCGATACAGAGGTGCACGGGACACTTCATCTCCTGCTCGGGATACAACTCCACAATCTTTTCCTCGAACATGCGTATGGTGAGCATTGTGGTATATAAGTCGAGAAGGGTCTTTCGCGGTATTTTTTTGAGTGCTTCCGCTGTTATCTGCATATCCTCTTTTGTCGTCATATATTAGCCCATGTTTTTAAGAAGGCGGGATGGTGAAAAAGATTGGGTCAATAAAAACTTCTCCCCCTTAAGCACACCTCATTTGTCACTATAAAGCTCTACGTTATAAGTATAGCCTAAAAAATCAGCCCCCCCCTGAATCCAACCCCGAGTTCGCCTCTTAGCGCCAAATGCCACGGCGTCGTTGGCCCGCTCGTTACGCTCTCCCCCCCCCTTTACGCCTGCTCGGCCCCCCCGTCATGCCCCCCGATGTGCCGCCCCTTTACGCCCCCTTTTGGCCCCTTTATATGAAGTTTACATGTGCGGGGGGATTTAATTGATCGCGTAAAAATCTGTTGATGGAGTCCATACGGCAGTTCACGCGGCACCCCGATGCGTCAAGCTCGTTATTGACAAACTCCATGGTCTTCTTGCGCTTCTCGCCCGTCCAGATCTCCTCGAAGCTGTGCTCGGCAAGGTTGCCGAAGGAGAAGCGTTCATCGCTGAGGTATGCGCTACACCCCCAAAGGCCCGCTCCAGAGTCGATATAGGCCCAGAAGGGCAGGGCGAGGCACTGCTTGTATCCGCGCTCTTCTTCATCGAGTTTTTTCATGGTATTGATTCTGAATATGGCCTTGAAGGTATCCGTGGAGATGGCCTTGAGTTCCTCGGAAAGGTGGTAAAAATCACTGTACGTAACGCCCTCGTACTGTTTTGTTATGGATTTCAAGTGCTGTGAGTATGGTTTTATCACAAGGTAGTCAACACCGAGATCACGGGCGATCCTGGCAAGCGGGATAATCTCGTCCACGTTCTCGGGAAGCAGTATTATCTGCATGCCTATGGCCGTGGCAAGACCCTCGGACTGGCGGAGCTTCACGGCCCTTGAGATGTTCTCAAGCACCCTTGGGAAGTCCTCTTCCCCTGTCCTGTGCGTCTTTGCGTATGTCTCTTTTGTGGCGCCGTTGATGCTTATCTTTATCCAGGTGATTGAGGCCAGGGCGGCACGGGCGATTTTTTCCGTAAAGAGCACCCCGTTGCTTGTTATGGCCACGTCTATCCCGGACTTTACGGTGTGGTTGATTATGGAGGCGATGTCTTTATGAAGAAATGGTTCGCCCTCACCGGCGTACATGACGGATTTAATCCCCAGGCGGCCCATCTCCGTAAGGCGCTTTTTAAGTATCTTTGTATCAAGAAAACGGTGCTGATAACCCATGTAATCAAGGGCGCAGTAGGTGCACCTGTGGTTGCACGCCCCCGAAGGGGATATCTCCACGTATATGGGGTAGATGTTCTCACCCTTCAGCCATCTTGCAACCCTCTCGGGGTGGTACATGAGCTTGTGGCTGTCTATTCTGAATCTATCTGTCACTAAGTGTTGACCCTCCTCTGGCCATCATTATAAATTAACATAAGATAGAGGGAGATACAATTCAAAAATGACACCGTGAAGGCCCTGAAAGGGCATAATTAATGCCTGTTTTCATGATTACTCATCCTCTTTTTCTTGCCTCGCTGGACTAAAAGGGAATTGAGGTTTATATTATAAGTATAGCTTAATTACAGTCTGAGGAGGAGAAATTGGGCCGGATTAAAAACCGTTTAATGGCCGTCCTTATAACAAGATTTCCAGGTCTCTTTAACCTTGAAAAATACGCTGAAGCCGAGGCCCCCATCGTAGTAAAGGGCATACCATGGACGCCTTTTACAAAGGGGCTTTCAAACTCAAGGGTGGCCCTTGTCACAACGGCAGGCGTTCACCTTAAGGGGCAGAGGCCCTTTAATATGAGAGACCCCGAAGGGGACGCCACTTTTCGGGCCCTTCCCATTGATACCCCTGCCAGCGGTTACACCATCACACATGACTACTACGACCATAGCGACGCCGATAGAGACATAAACGTCGTATTCCCTGTTGATAGATTAAAAGAACTGGCAAAATCCTCCTTCATAAAAGAGGCCGCACCAGTGAATTTTGGTTTCATGGGACACATTACTGGGCCGCATGTAAAGACCCTTATGCAAAAAACGGCCCCCGAGATAGCACGAAGGCTACGAAAAGACGCCGTAGACGCCGTGCTTCTTACCCCTGGGTGAGGAATATGCAATCGGTCCGTGGGGCTGATACAGAGAGAGATTGAGGCCCAGGGCATACCAACGGCCTCGATTACAATAGTAAGAAAATTCACCGAGGATGTAAGGGCCCCGAGGGCAATGTTTTTAAAATGGCCCCTCGGCCACCCCGTGGGCGAGCCATTCAAGGGCGCGGAGCAGGTCTTTATCGTAAAAAAGGCCCTCAATCTCCTTACCGAGGCGAATGTGCCCGGTACGATTATTGACCCGCCTTACAGGTGGAAGAGGTACGGATATATGGACGAGGGGTGAGGCAAGTGATGGGGCCATAAGTATATTAGGGTGATAAAAACCTTAATCTACAGTAAATTACGGAGATTAGTCGATATGGATTATAAGATAAATCTGGTTAGCCCGGGCGATGAGTTCAAGGTCTGTCCCATATGCGGATACAAGGACGGCTTTCATTCCATGTTCAAAAAAGAGGGTGATACGGTGAAGTGGCTATTTATCTGCCCCTCGTGCCACGAGGTCTTTGATATCGGCCCTCCGCTTTCTTTTTAAAAAAAGAAAGCTTGGCAAAGAAAAACAATATGGGAACAGGCGATCGCGGCATTAAATATTCGCCATGCCTCCCTCGGAAAAAAGAAAGCTTGGCAAAGAAAATCAATAGGGGGATGGGCGATCACTGTACTGAATAGTCGCCATGCCTCCCATAAAAAAAAGAAAGCTCGCAAAGAAAACAATATGAGGGGGTGTCCTAACCCCCTTAATACAGCTCTAACTCCTCACAGCTCCCTCACTCCTCAGTATGAATGGAAGCCCAGCCAGGTATGGCGTTTTATGTTTGCCCTGAAGGTGTTTCCCTCAAGGGCTATCTTTGGCTTTCCGAACCATGGTTTCTTGATGAACTCTGATATGGCGGTGCCGTTTTTCAAAAATGTGGAGCCCTCTGCCCTTAGAAAGGACTGGTCCTTATTTGCGATACCAATGGCATTGCCGATAAATTTCGACCCCTTTACCACTACATGGCTCAGCTCCCCGATGGATATGCCCTTGTCAGTAGAGCCCTTGAAGAGTGACCCCGTACAGAAGACAAGGGAGTTGGATACATCAAGCCCGTCTCCGCCGGCGTTTTTCATGGTAAGCCGCTCTATCCTGGCGTCTGAAAAGTCCATGTCAATGCCGTCGGAGAAGCTCCCTGTCACGTTGAGGTCCCGAAGGAGCGCCGTGGAGTCTATGAGGTTCAGGGCATCCTCACCCCTCGCTTTGGTTATCTCCACATTATCCATATAGACATTGCCTCCGAGAATTGTGAGCCCGCCGTTAAGCTTGAGCCCTCCAAGTGTTGACTTCGGGTAGGCGCCGTAGTTGGTAAAGACGGCGTTTTCAACGCTCACCTCAATACGCTCACCTTCTATTCCGGCAAAGAGCCCGCCCCATGGTTTTGTGCTCGCGCTTAAAAACCTTACGGGCCTCTCTTTTGTACCCTTTATATGCAGGTCCCCTTTTACTATGAGTCCAGCCCCGGGGGCAAACTTGAATGTAACGCCTTTCTCGACAAAAACTCCCTTGCCGCCGCCCGCCTCAAGGGTGATGGTCTTTTTAACATTGACCACTGAATCTGCCCGAATGTGGAGCCCATCGCTACTTTTGCGCGCCCATGACGGAGGCGGTCCCTCTACGCGCATATTAGACATCCTGGCTGAAGGGCGCGATGGCAGATACATAAATGGCGGGAAGATGAAAAAGGCATTTTCAGGCACCTTCAACCTGTAAAAAATGGGTTTATCCGCAAGGGGAGGGTTGAAGACAAGGAGCCTTAACCGTTCTCCAGCGACAAAACGGTTCTTAAATATATCATCCATATTGGCCTTGCCAGCGCCTTTTCCCCCGGGGGCGTAAAATACCTTGTTGATAACAGGATTAGAGCCGCCAAGGCCGTCCCTTGTGACAATGCCGTACTCTCCCTTTTGGCCTGTATCGTTACGCACAAGAAAGGCCACAATTGCCCGGCCTTTATCAGTGCGTGTCATAATATAAGTCGCTACGTTCTCCAGGGTCTTCTCCGCCCTGAACTTGTCACGAAAGGCGTTGATTGTTTTTCTTTTCATTACAGCCCCATGCTTAAGGGCCTCTTTTTTGCCTGCGAGCCGAAAAGACCTTTTTATGGAACTAAAGCCATTTTCTTCAAGTATCTTGAAAATTTTAGCCTCAACTCCAAGCGCCATGCTCATGTCGTCACCGTAACTTGCATTGTCACCGCCCAGATCCATGGGCTCGAAGAGGGCGGGGGAGAGGGCCTCATCCTGGGTTGGAGAGGTCCTTTTGTTCCACAAAAATCTATCCTTACCTTCCTTTACGGCAGGGGGGGTATCCCAGAGGAATGAGATTAAATCCTTTGCGGAGATTAGATTGGTGAACCCCTTGCTTAAGATAAAATCTCTTTGCCTGGTTACGACCTTGTTCTCGCCACCGGCACTAAGGACCTCCTTCGAGGCGAGCAAGGTGCGGTTCATGAGCTTTTGCAGGAGCGCACCGTTGGAGAGAAAATATCGTACATATCTATTAACAAGGGCCAGGTTCTTACTCTCCGAGATAAAACTTACTACCGCGGGATGGACGTCGAATAAAAAAAGCATCGTGGGATCCGTATCCGCGCCGGAGAAAACATCCTTGCTCCTCTCATACTTGTAATTGCCCCTGTAAAGCTTCTTTACGGGCCACACCGTGTAGGGAGGCTCATTGGTGAGCCAGCCAAGATGGGAGAAGAGTTGGCCATAGAAGACTTGAGGGACCAGAAAGACGGGACTCATGTCCCTTGGCATGGGGGAAAAAAGCCCGCTTGCCGGGTTCATGTAAAAGCGCAGGTCATCGACGCCAAGGCCATGGCCGGAGAGGTAGACGGCTGTAAAGGCAATGTACTTTGCAAGCGCCTGCGGGTTAATCTTTTTTTCAAACTCTCTGGAAAAAAAATCTCCCTTTTTGAGCCTCTTGTACCCCGTACCGGCGGCCTTGAAGAAGTACCTCTTCTGAAGCTCCGCGCCGTAAGGGTAGTCAAAAAAAAGTCTCTCAAGGTCCACACCGGCGATATCTCCCTCAAGCTTCCGCGCATTAGAGAACATGGCCGGAGTTGTAGTCTCCATGAGCAGATATACACCTTTGGTCTCACCGTTAACCTTTAGAAGTACCAGTTCATGCCTTGGTATGAAAAAACCCATATCCTGAAAAATCCCGAGGGCCGATAACTCCAATACGCCGGCCTTTGTATCGAGCCTGTAGAGTTTAAAAGAAGGCATGCCCATGACGGATCTGCCGCCTGATACCTTGATGTCAATGGAAGGAAACCATGTAAGGTGTTCTCTCGACCTTCCCGAGAGGCCTACTCTGGCCACACCGATTTTTTTATTATCATAAAATATCTCACCCTTAACCCTTGCACCGGGCATTTTTACTATCATGGTATTAGTGGAGCCACGCCCGAAGGTGACGAGCCTCGTGAAATCCTTCATGGCGCGGGGGCCCATCTTAAGGTTAATCTCCCTCATGGATGCACCCGCCGTCACCGTTGACCCAACGGACTTAACCCCTGCGGCGGCAAAGGCTATCTCCAATGAGTTAAGAGGTTTTTTTGAGCTTAAGTTGAGCACATAGATGCCAGGCGTGAGAGTGACGCTCCCGGCAGGTAGCGTTTGCCCCATGAAGCCGCTATAAACAGGTAATCCCTTTGCGCTCGTAAGTTTTGCCAGGAGCCCCTCATCTTCTTCGCCGTCTATACTCTTAAGGGAAAAGAGGGCTTCAAAATCAACCCTGAAGCGCCAGGTAAACTCAAACCTCCCGGCAGGTCCTGCCGGTATGGAAGAGGCCCATGGGAGAGGGCTTTTGACGGGCCGCTCCACCACGAAGTCATATACCATGGAGGAATAGCGTTCATTCGAGGAAGAACCTATAAAGCCGGCAAGGCCGGCGTTCTGCCTTGCCTTTAAGAGCCTTGCCCTTACAGTAGTATCAGTGACCTTCTCCGGGGCGCCTTTTCTGAATACAAGTTTGCTGGCAATGAAGGCGCTGAAGAGGGCTAAAATGATTATGAGAAGGAGATAACGGGATTTAACTGTAGGTTTTCCCATAAAATACCTCCACTCTATCAAGGCTCTCGAGGCCGTTAAGGCTCTCTATAAGACTTGGGAGCAGAGTGTTGTCATCGGTCTTAAAGTAAAAGGAATACCTGAGGCTATAGCCTTTTTCAACGGGAACTACATCGTTAAGGACAAGCCCCCTTTTCTTGAGCCCATTGAACCGGGCAAGGAGGGTTTTTCTTACTTCGCCGTCTATCTTCTCCACCTTAGGCGATGTTGTGGTTACAAAGGCGGTTATACCTCTGCCCATGTGAAGTAGGGGTATGGCCTTTCCGGCAAGAAGGGTCTTCACAAAGACAATGATCGCCATGAGGCCGAGGAGTATGGCGGCGGCGTAAAAGCGAAATACAGAGGACAGAAGAGAGAGGGCGATTACGAGGAGGATGAAGGCCACGTCCTCGGCCTTCTTGACGGGGGTTCTGAATCTCACGAAGCTCAGCGCGCCGAGTAGACCCAGTGAGAGGGGCAGTGAGTATTGAATGGCCCAGAAAATGGCGCTAACAGCCGGGGCTATGACGACGAAACTTCGGGGGAGGCTCTCGTTGCTGTCAAAGTTCATGCCAAAGTACATCCTGTGGAGAAACATGCAGATGATGCCGGCGATGAGGCTGAAAAATATGGATATCGTAAACTCAGGTAGTCCCAACTCCCCGGTGCTGATGGAGCCGAGCATGGTGGCTAAATTGTTCATCCTTCCTCCAGAAATATATTTATCGTAAAAAAAACCGCATTATGCCACGGAGAGCGCGGCAGACGTAATCATACTACACCAGAGCGTCTTTATAGTAAATATTCTTTACCCCAGGCGAACTTGGAGAAAGAAAAAGGTTCGAGGCTTACCCCTTTTAGAAAAAAAGGAATTACGCCGGGCTCAGCGCTTTTTATCTCGAAGATATTATGATCAAGGCTTAGCCCCGAGCCAAGGTCTTCAAGGTCCACGGGACCGGGAAAGACACGTATGGAGCTATCGACGTTGTAGCGCACGGACTCGTGCCTGTCATCGAACCTTAATCTATCGTAAAAGACAACGGTATCAAGGAGGAGTTCCTTTGAGGGGAGTTCTGAGTTGAGGCGAAGTAGAGAGCGCCCTGAAATTTCCTCACATGCCCTTAAAAGGGAGTGAAAGCAACGTATCCTGAACCCCCGTGGGAGTTCCTCATAGATAAGTTCGCGCGCCTTGCTGGTCATGGTGTTATTTCTCTTTTTAATCTCCAATGAGTAATAGGCCCCTTCGGTTCTGTCAATGTAGACCCTGAGCCTGTATTTTGTCTTTAGCAGCTCACCTTCAAGGCTCTCGAAAAAACTCGTGCCTGCCCTGTCGTCAAAATACAGGGTTTTTATCCTCGCGTGGCTAAACTGCGGCGGTACCGCCGTGTTATGACGGAGTATGGCGAGAAGGCGGGCCGTCTCTTCTCTTGGGACGGCGTACTTTACCTCGAATATTTCTCTTGCCGCGGGGCCGATATCAGCTGCCCTGTTGTTGGTCTTCATAATTTGTTTTCATGCCTCTAAGGGGTTACTCTGTTCTTTGAAATCTAATGTTATTGTAGCCTGTGATGCTTAAGAAGAGGGGGCTTGTATTTTCTTTTCCTGATATCTCTTATAACCGTACATAGCGATACTACCGAATTTTTATACTATTTTACGGCCTCAAATTCAATAATAAAAAGAATTTGAAGGGCTGAGTAAGTGTAACGGGGAATTTTAAGATTGATTTGAAACGGGGCGCCACAGGGTAAACAGGTGAGATGCCCTTTTTTTTACGCATCCCGGGCATACCGTAACACCCTGGCCGCAGGGTAACAAAAGCACATGATATGCACTCTTGCTATTCCCTGCAGGGCTACCAAGGATTCGTGCGGTAGTAGCTAAATGAACTCTAACCGCCCGTGAGACACCGGTTCAACTACCGCAGGTATAAGAGCGCTTTAAGGAACCAGCGCTCTTACCTTACCTCAATGGTGACTGAATCCTGAGGCTCGAGGATCTTATGACCCTTTGTGGCAAGCCTTATGAGGATAACGTGGTTTCCCCTTCTCAGCTGATTGATGGTATATGTAACCTTTCGTCCATGGAGGGGTTTTACGAGCCTGCCGTCAAGATAAAGATGCACATGGTCGCCGCGTTTGCCTTTGTTGCGTAGTTCAAAGATGACGTCCACGGAACTGCCGCGTATAACGGCGTTGTCCGCGGGGCTCTTGATAACTACGGCCTTGCCCGAGCCCTGGTCCTGACCCCCGGAGCCATAGGCGCCAAGCGGCGCTACGGACCATAAAGCCGCCGCAAAAAAGGCAAGCATGGCAAAAGCGGTTAAAAATGACTTTGCTCTTGGCGCTCTTTTCATTAGAGACCTCCTCTTTTATTTATTGCTTATGAATGAATTATATCGGATATAATGACTTTGTCAAAGGAGGGGATTAACCTCTTTTTTTTATTGTAAACGAGAGGTTATCTGGATATAATTATAAATTGAATATTTTAGATTTCAGGACATGCTGATTCCAGGATGAACTGCATTATAGATCTTTAATATAATGTAGTTATATTCTTGTAAATACTTTTTACTTTAGGTGTTTAATGGTTAGTGGTTATCCTCTTTTCTTCGGGGTACGTCCTCTCCGGCCCCTTATGGCGGTAGCGCTTCTCTGTCTTTTCGCCCTTCCGGCAGGGCCCTCTTTTGCCGCGTCGGCGGCGCCCCTTGATAACACAACCATATACGAGAGGCGAAGCCCCTCAGTCGTCAATATCGTTACAACAACGGTATCCTTTGATTTTTTCTATACCCCTGTGCCTGCAAAGGGCTCGGGCTCGGGCATTGTCTACGACAACCTCGGACACATCGTTACAAACTACCATGTGATAAAGGGGGCGAGGGTACTTGAGGTAACCCTATATGACGGGAGCCGTTACCGCGCCGAGGTAGCGGGTATTGACCCCGGCGAGGACCTTGCCGTTATCACAATTAAAGCGCCTCCCGCAAAGCTCCGGCCTCTGCCCTTCGGTGATTCGGCCGCCCTCAAGGTGGGTAAAAAAGTGCTTGCCATAGGCAATCCCTTCGGCCTTAACAAGACACTTACCGTGGGCATAGTCAGCTCTCTGGGCCGCACCATGCGGGCAGGCAACGGATTTTTGATGAGGGGGATAATACAGACCGACGCCGCCATAAACCCCGGTAACTCAGGGGGCCCCCTTCTTGACACATCGGGACGTATGATAGGGCTTAATACCGCCATATTCAGCCCCGTGGGCGCTAACGTAGGCATAGGTTTCGCCATACCCGTGAATACCATTAAAAAAGCCGTTCCAATGCTTTTGAAAAAGGGTTATATACCGAGGACATGGCTGGGCATATCAGGGCAGAACATCGAGAGTGAGCTGCTGGGCTCGGTGAAACTACCCGAGGAGGGGGTACTCGTTGCCGATGTCTATCGGGCAAGTCCCGCGGAGAAGGCAGGGCTTCGAGGCTCAACGGGCAACGTCAGGATAGGCAACCTTGTCATAGCCAGCGGAGGTGATCTCATCGTCACCCTTAACGGTGAGAGGATAAGGACCATGGACGATCTCAGCAGGGTCATGGACGGCCTCCCGCCCGGCCAATTCATAACTCTTGGTATCTTCAGGCAGGGCCGATTAAGGTCACTGCGGGTAAGGCTCGAAGAGATGCCCCGTTGAGTTCCGTGGTCCTTAATTTCAAAAATATAACAATTGAAACTTCTTGACAACCCATGAGTAATGAATTTAATATGAAGCAAAATCGGATATAATTAAAACTCTATGAATTTAAAGACCTTTGATAAAGGGGTTCACCCCAAAGACCACAAGGAACTCACCGCCCATAAGGCCGTGAGGACCGCGCTCTTGCCCAAAACCGTTATAATTCCCCTGCAACAGCACATCGGTCCGCCCTGCGAGTGTCTCGTAAAAAAAGGCGATATTGTTACCGAGGGGCAAAAGATAGGTGAGGGCGTCTCCTTCATCTCCGCCCCGGTTCACGCGAGCATAAGCGGAAAGGTCAAGGACATAGACGCCTATCCCCATCCATCGGGACGTAAGGTCCCTTCTGTTGTAATCGAGGGCGACGGTGAGACCAAAAACTGGGAAGAAGGCAAGCTCAAGGTCTCCCTTGATAAGATAACGGCAGAGGAGATAAGAGACAGGGTACGCGATGCCGGTATCGTAGGCATGGGCGGGGCGGCCTTTCCCACATCCGTAAAACTCACCCTCCCAAAGGGCAGAAAGATTCATACAGTCATATTAAACGGCTGTGAGTGCGAGCCCTACCTTACCTCGGACCACAGGGTCATGATTGAGGACCCCGAAAAAGTTGTCTGGGGCATTAAGGCCCTTATGAAGGCCACGGGAGCAAGCCGTGGCATTATCGGCATCGAGGAGAATAAACCCGAGGCCGTGCGCGCCATAAGAGACGTCCATGACGGGGCTCCCGGCATAGAGACCTTTGTATTTGAGACCAAGTACCCACAGGGCGCCGAAAAAATGCTTATTGCCGCCGCCATTAACAAAAAAGTCCCCACAGGGGCCCTGCCCCTTGATGTAGGCGTGCTTGTCAATAACGTGGGCACGGCGGCCGCCCTCTATGATCTCTTTCATTATAATAAACCCCTTATAGAACGAATTGTTACTGTTACGGGAGACGCCCTTAAGGAACCGGGTAATCTCCTTGTGAGAATAGGGGCTACCTTTGAGGAAGTGATAAATCAGTGCGGCGGTATTAAGAGAGAGACTACGGAGGTAGAGGTCCTGAACGGCGGACCAATGATGGGCATTACTCAGAGCGTACTTACCGTGCCCGTTATAAAGGGGACCTCGGGTATAACGGTCCTCGGCGCCGAGGGCATAAAGAAAAAATCCATCGAGCCCTGCATACGATGCGCGAGCTGTGTAGACGCCTGTCCCATGGGGCTTATGCCCTACCGCCTTGGAGACCTGGGCATTAGGGCGAGGGTAGATGATTTTATGAAATGGGCCGGTATGAACTGTATCGAGTGCGGGTGCTGCTCTTATGTATGTCCGTCGCGCCGTCCCCTTCTTCAGTGGATACGCCTTGGAAAATTGCGGGTGCGTCAGAAGTCCCAGTGATTTTTCTTCTGCAGGGATTGTAGCTCTCTCTGTGATTTAACGGAGTTCATCTCCATGGAGCATTGAGGCGTTTTTTTTTATCTTGTCCATATCAATTTTTTGAAGTAAACTAAACGCCCTTTCTGGTATGGCCTTCCTTAGAAGGCGCCGGTTTTAAAGGGCCTGCAGGCGGATTCAGATTAAACTCGAAAATAAATGATGTAAAGGCACTGCCCTTTCATCCTACAGGGTTATGGATAAAGACGAGACTCCTCCCATAGATAAAAAAGAGGCGCAGGCGCAAAAGGATAAACCCTCCGTGGAACCTGGCTCTACGGATGAGGCAAAACCCGTGAGCGCCCAAAAGGCCGCACCTACCGCCTCTTCTGCAAAGTCCGCCCCGAAGTCGCCTGCAGGGGCTAAAAAAGCCCCCGCCAAAAAGGCAAATCCCGCTACCGCCAAAAAGGCCGTAGCCACGGCCAAAGAGGCGGAGAAGGCAAAGCCCGTAGAGGCAAAGAAGGCTCCCCCAAAAAAGGCGCCTCCAAAGAAAGCCGCGGCTGTCCCTGAGGCACCGGCGCACAAGCTCGTTATCTCTTCGTCGCCGCATTTCCAGACCACTGAGAATATCCCGAGAATCATGTATACCGTTATCACGGCCCTTATCCCTGCCATGGCCGTGAGCATATATATGTTCGGGCCGCGTGCCCTGCTTCTGATGCTGGTCTGCGTTGTAGTCTGCCTTGTCTCCGAGTACGCCATGCAGAAGATAAGAAAAAAATCACTTCGCGTTCACGACGGTAGCGCCGCCATTACGGGCATTCTCCTTGCCCTTATGCTCCCCCCGGGTTTCCCCATATACGGGGCCGTCCTGGGCTCGCTCTTTTCCATAGTAGTTGGAAAGATGCTCTTCGGGGGCCTTGGCTACAATATCTTCAACCCCGCCCTTATAGGCAGGGCCTTTTTGCAGGCCA